>JBOFZC010000392.1:0-6106 GCA_051654985.1 Rhabdaerophilum sp. | reverse complement strand
CTGATCATCAGAAGCGCGCCTGACGGTCCCTTCACGCTCGAAACCGAGACACGCATCAACCCGGCGGGCAATACACGCCTGATGGGGCTTTACCGCTCGAACGGGATTTATTGCACGCAATGCGAGGCCGACGCCTTCCGCCGCATCACCTATTTTCTCGACCGCCCCGATGTGATGTCGACGTACCGCGTCCGCATGGAAGCGGAGAAGGTCGAAGCGCCGCTGTTGCTCTCGAACGGCAACCCTGTGGAAGCTGGCGATATCGCAGGCACATCGCGACATTTCGCGGTTTGGGAAGATCCGCATCGGAAGCCTGCCTATCTGTTCGCGCTCGTCGCAGGCGATCTTGAGGCCTATCCGGGGGAGCATGTCACGCCCTCTGGGCGGCGCGTGACGCTCAATGTTTATGTCGAGAAGGGCAAGCGCGAGCGCGCAGCTTACGCGATGGACAGCCTCATCCGATCAATGAAATGGGACGAAGAGAAATTCGGCCGCGAATACGATCTCGATCTCTTCAATATCGTTGCGGTGTCCGATTTCAACATGGGCGCGATGGAGAACAAGGGGCTAAACGTTTTCAACGACCGCTACATTCTAGCGACACCCGATACAGCGACAGATCAGGACTACCACAACATCGAAGCCATTGTGGCGCATGAATATTTCCACAATTGGACTGGCAATCGCATCACCTGCCGCGACTGGTTCCAGCTCTGCCTGAAAGAGGGGCTGACCGTTTTCCGCGATCAGGAATTTTCGTCCGACGAGCGCTCACGCCCGGTCGAGCGCATCGCCAATGTGCAGACCCTTCGCGCCGCGCAGTTTGTGGAGGATGCCGGCCCGCTCTCCCATCCCGTCCGACCGCAACAGTATAAGGAAATCAACAACTTCTACACAGCCACTGTTTATAACAAGGGCTCAGAGGTCATTCAGATGCTCCGGCTCATCATCGGGCCGGAGAAGTTCCGCGAGGGTGTGGACCTATACTTCGCTCGCCATGATGGCGAGGCCTGCATCGTGGAACAGTTCATCCAATGCTTCGCGGATGTCTCGGGCTATGATTTCACGCAATTCATGCGCTGGTATGATCAGGCTGGCACGCCGGTGGTGACGGTGCGAGAGCACTATGACGCCGAAGCGAAGCGTTATGAGTTGCGCTTTGCCCAGGAGACCAAACCCACGCCGGGACAGCCGGAAAAGCACCCGCAGGTCATCCCGATCAAGCTCGGGCTGATTGACGAGGCGGGCGCAGAGCTGCTCGCGGATGACGTCGTGATTGTCGATCGCGAGACTGTGACAAAAATCTACGAGAATGTCCCGCGCCGACCGATTCCCTCGCTGTTGCGCGGGTTCTCGGCGCCGGTGCGGCTTGACCTCGCCAGGCGCGAGGGCGACCTACTGGCGCTGGCGGCGCATGATCCAGATCCGTTTAACCGCTGGCAAGCGATGCAGGATGTCGAGATCAACCTTCTGAAACGCTCGGTTGCGGAAGTGCGTGCTGGGCGCATGCCATTGATGGATCATACACTCACAAACGCGATCGAGAAGTTGATCCGGCACAGCGATGCCGATCCGGCCTTCTCAGCGCTCGCGATTGGTCTGCCGCGTGAAACCGAAATGGCGCGCGAGATCGGACAGGATGTCGATCCTGATGCCATTGGCGGTGCCGTTTCGAGCCTGTGGAAATCCATCGGTGTGCAAGTCAGCGGCATTGCGCGCGAGACCTATGATCGGCTCTCGAAGCCAACCCCTTTCAGCCCGGATGCGAAAAGCGCAGGTCGACGCGCGTTGTCGATGCGACTGATGAATTACCTGATTTCAGCCAACCCGGAAGAAGGCGCCGCCCTCGCCTTCCGGCAATTCGAGCGCGCCAACAATATGACCGATCGCGCCAATGCCCTTTGGGCGTTGACCTGGGCTGAAAGGCCGGAGCGTGAAGACGCCCTTGCTGCAGCCGAAAAGCGCTTTGCAGATGATCCTTTGCTCCTCGATCTCTGGTTCACGCTCAATGCGAGTATTCCCGGACGCTCGGGGCTGGCAAGAGTCGAGGCATTGATGAAGCATCCGAAGTTCACGCTCACCAACCCCAACCGCGCCCGTGCTTTGGTCGGAGCATTCGCACATGGCAACCCACGCGGATTCCACACTGTGGATGGCAAGGGTTATCGCCTCGTGGCGGATGTCATCGGAGAGATCGACAGCAGGAACCCGCAGCTCGCGGCGCGGCTAGCAACGGCTTTCCGCACCTGGAAAGGTCTAGAGCCGGTGCGCGCAGGACATGCAGAGGCGGCCTTGCGTAACCTCGCGAACCGCAAGCCTCTTTCACGCGATCTCGGTGACATTCTCGAGCGCTCTTTGGCTTAGAGACGGGGAAGGTAAAATCGGACCTGACGAATGAGCGGGTTACAATGCCGGCTTCAAGAATGTTAAAAAAATTTTAATACAACTTTTGGGTGAGTTCTCTTTCTTGTCGGCAGCGACTTTCTCCATCTAGCGCAGAACAAAAAAAGAACGAAGAGAGTCCGCAACGAATCCGCTGGCGGCAACGATAACGCAATCCTCGGTTGTGTTTATTTTTTAGGTGATTCTCATTGCCAAACCTGCGGCCTTCCGCCTCTGGACAGCGGATTCAGCCTCGATTCAACTGCGGGTGATTCGGGGGTGATGCGGCAACTTCGCTCCGGATTCAGGGGACATCGAGGGGGCAGGAATGGTGCGATCTTTCGCGGCCAGAGTGAGCGTTTTGCGCTTTTTTTCCAAAAGCCCGAAGGCATCGGGCTGGCTTGGAGGGCAAGACCGGAACGTGGAGCTCGCCGAGCCAACCGATCCACTCCTCGATCGATTTGTACCCGCACTCGTTGTGATTTTTCTCGCCGTCGCCGGGTTGAGCATGCTGATCCAATTCACCAGCACGCGGCGCGATGTTCTAACCGCAAGCGAAGACGCCTTGGCTGTTGCGGCCCGAATGGTCGCAGCTGAGGCCATCATTCGTCATCTCTCGGGCGGAGAGCCCGCCGGCGCGGTACAGGCTATTCCGACGGAAGCGGATCTCGTGGGGCGTGCTTTCCTGATTGTAGGAACCGACCAGCGCATAATGCGCTCGAGCAAACCGGATATTGCCCCAGGCCGCGCCCTGCGCAGCCTCTTCACATCCCAGGAGGATGCCCTCGAACCAGTATCGCGCGGCAACATGCGCCAGCTTGTGCTGGCCGATGGTCGCCCCACCAGTGTGATCACACGCGATTTGCCGAATGGTCAGATCTTAATCGCCTTTCAGCCGATCGAAGATGAACTGATTGCCTGGCGACGGCATGCTTACATTATTGCTGCTCTGCTCTTTGCCTTCGGCGCGGTCACCATCGCGTTTTCTGCCGCGTTCTACATGCAAAGGGCGCGGGCACGTGAGACCGAACAAAGTGCGACCAGGCTGTTCAACCGCTTCGAAGTCGCGCTCGATCGCGGCAATGTGGGGCTGGTGGATGCGCGGATGGGCGATAGCCATGTCTGGCTGTCGAATTCGATGTTTCGCCTTCTTGGACTCGAACATGGCGAGCGGCAAGTCAGTCGCGCTGATCTCGAATCTTTGGTCCATGCCGATGACCTTTCACCCCTGACTGTCATTGAGCAGGCTGACCCGCAATCGGGCGAAATTGATCACCTCTTCCGCATGCGCCACGCATCACGTGGTTGGCTGTGGATGCATATGCGCGCCGCCCGCATTGCCGAGAATGGTCGTCGCGGCCGCCTGCTCGGTATTGTCATGGACGTCACGGCCGAGCGTGAAGCTGCAGCTGAGAGCGAGCGCGCCGATTTGCGCCTGCGCGATGCGATTGAAAGCATTTCCGAAGCGTTTGTTCTCTGGGATGAGAACAATCAGCTTCTGCTGTGCAACTCGAAATACCGCGCCTTCCACGGGCTCAGCGAGGCCGATACACTGCGGGGCACCCGTTATGAGGCTCTGATGGGCAATGCCCAGGAGCCGCGACTTGTCGTCGAGTTCGACCGGGGTGCTGACGACGATGGCCGCGCCCGTGCATATGAGGCGCAATTCGAGGATGGCCGCTGGCTGTTGATCAACGAGCGCCCGACCAGCGCCGGTGGTTATGTTTCGGTCGGCACCGACATTACCGCACGCAAGGCTCAGGAGAATCGGCTGATCGAGAATGAACGCCAGTTGCGCATCACCATTGCCGACCTCGCTTCCTCGCGTGAAGCCCTGCGCAAGCAGGCACAGGAGCTAGCCGAACTCGCTGACCTTTATCGAGATCAGAAAATCGAGGCGCTCAGCGCTGTGAAGATGAAGGCGGAATTCCTCGCCAATATGAACCACGAAATCCGCACACCGCTGAATGCCATTCTTGGCTTTGCAGAAGTGATCGAAAATGAGGTGCTTGGCCCTGTCGCTTGCGAGAGATATCGCAACTATGCGACGCATATCCGCGAATCCGGTGTCAGCCTGCTGACCATCATTGATGATATTCTGGAGATGGCGCATATCGAGGCTGGTCGGGTGCAGATAGAACGCTCCTCACACACCATCGGCGATTTGCTCGAAGACGCTGCAACGGCCGTGGCTCTCGATGCCGCCACCAAAGGTGTGCGGCTTGAGATTGATCCGGCCGCCTCGGAACTCGCTGGCAGCCGACGCATCGATGTCGATATCCGCGCCACAGAGCAGGCGCTCATTCATCTCGCGCGCAATGCGATCCGACTCTCACCCTATGGCGGCACGGTGACCATGCGAGCCCGCATGCAAGGTGAGCACGTCAATATCTTCATTTCTGACCGAGGCTGCCATCTCTCCGAAAGCGATATCGGTAAGCTCAGCAAGCCCTTTGGGCACATTGATGGGATGCTTCATGACGGCTGCAAGGGTTCCGGTCTTGGGGTGGCGATCGCGCGAGGCCTGATCGAACTGCAGGGGGGAATCCTGCGTATCCGTTCGGCGCCGCAACTCGGCACCCTGATCATGGTGCATTTGCCGATCACGAAGACCGGTCAGGCGCCCACCCCGCATGCCGCACCTCAGTCTATTGCACTGACCCGATCCGCTGCTTGAATATCGCCCGCGCGGCCTGCTGTAGGCGATCAAGGTCAGCAGAAAGCGGCGGGAAATCCGGGAAATCGAGAAGCCGGGCGATCTGACGGCGCAGAATGGGGCTCGTCTCAGCCTCATTGAAAGTCCCGGCAATCATCAGCCGGCTGACCTGCTGGAAACCCAGTTGCACATCCCAAGCCTCGATCAGAAGATCGATATCCTCGATCGGCAACAGGCCTGTTTGGCCGATACTCACGAGCCGCTCCCGCGTCGAGGCTCTCGCGAGCTCCGGATGCGCACCGGAATGGACAAGCGCGAGGCTCTGCGTGATGAACTCGATATCCACGAGCCCGCCGGGGCGATCCTTCACATCGAAGCGATCGCGGCCCGGTTTCTCGGTATTCATAAGCTCACGCATCGCGGCCGTCTCCCGGCGCACGAGGTCTCCATCACGCGGAGCCGCAATCAGCCGTGCAATCGCGGCATCAAGCTTTGCCGAAAGTGCGGCATCCCCAACAAGCACGCGCGCCCGGCTCAGCGCGAGATGTTCCCAAAGATCGGATTCGCTGCTGGAGAAATAAGCCTCAAACGCGCCGAGGGAGGCTGCGACAGGGCCTTTTTTTCCCGAAGGCCTGAGGCGCAAATCGACCTCATACAGCGTGCCGGCCCGCATCGGCGCTGAAAGCGCAGCAACGAGGCGCTGCGTCAGCTTGGCGTAATACTCGCTGGTCATCAGCGATTTCTCGCCATCCGAACAAGCTTCACCTTCGGCGTCATAAACCACAACGAGATCAAGATCCGAATTCGCAGTGAGCTCGCGCGATCCAGCTTTGCCGTAGCCGATAATCGCGACTTCGCCGCCGGGAATTCGCCCGTGACGCTCGGCGAATTCGCGCTGCACGCGCGCGAAAACCAGCCGCAATACGGCTTCAGCGAGCGTTGTATGCGCCTCGCCAAGTTCACTGACGGGAAGGAGGCGTGAGAGCACTCGGGTGCCAATCAGAAACCTTTCACCGCGCAGAAGATGGCGCATGCGCTCGAGTGCCATCTCGTAGTCGGTCTCACGAT
>JBOFZC010000391.1:0-6166 GCA_051654985.1 Rhabdaerophilum sp. | reverse complement strand
CCAATCAGCAACAGCTCTCGACGCTCAACCAGCAGATTCTCGACGAGAAAACCGCGGCCCAACGCGCCCTTGAACAGGTGAGCCTCCTCAATCAACAGATCAGCGCCTTGCGCCAGCAATTGCAAGCACTGGAGGGGGCTTTGGGGCAAGCGGAAGGGCGCGAGAAAGATGCTCAGACCCGGATTTCCGATCTCGGTTCGCGTCTCAATGTCGCCCTTGCGCAGCGCGTGCAGGAATTGAACCGCTATCGCTCGGACTTTTTCGGGCGGTTGCGCGGCGTGCTCGGCGCAAGGCCGGATATGCGTATTGTCGGCGATCGTTTCGTGTTCGAATCCGAGATTTTCTTTGGCTCAGGCGGTGCTGATCTCACGGGTCCCGGCATCGACGAGTTGAATAAGCTCGCAGAAACCCTGCGCGGCCTCGAGCGCGAGATACCGCCTGATATCGCCTGGATTGCACGCATCGACGGGCATACCGACAAACGCCCGCTTTCAGGCCTCGGACAGTTCAAAGACAATTGGGAGCTTTCCGCCGCGCGTTCGATTTCGGTCGTTCGCTACCTGATCAGCCAGGGTATCTCGCCGCATCGGCTGGTCGCGGCGGGTTTTGGCGAAAGCGCGCCGATCGATTTTGGCGACGCACCCGAAGCTTTGGCGCGCAACCGCCGCCTGGAACTCAAGATCACCGAGAGATGAGCCTGGGCTCTGGTTTCGGCATCCGCGACGTGACTGCAGCAGATCACGACGCGCTGGTTACGCTCTGGATCCAGGCCTGGATGCTGACCCTGCCGCAGATCCGTTTCGACCAACGCGAAGGCTTTATTCGCGAGCGCTTTCGTGACTATGCCATGCCGCCTCGACGCTCGCGCATTGCCCATGATCTCAGTTCCGTGCCGCTGGGATTCTATCTTTTGGATGTGAGCAACAACGAGTTGGAGCAAATCGTCGTCGCAGCCGAATTCTGGGGCAAAGGTGTCGCCGAGGCGATGTTGGAGGATGCCCGTGCCCTGTCACCCAACCGGATCACGCTCACGGTCAATCGCGACAATCCACGCGCCTGCCAATTCTATCGACGGCAGGGATTTGCCGAAACCGGTGAGAGCATCAGCCCGCGTTCCGGCCTACCGCTCATCCATATGGAATGGCGCCGCTAGATTACGCCGTGAACTGCAAAGACGCGAGTCGCGCATAGGCGCCGCCTGCCGCACTCAGCTTTTCATGCGTGCCTTCCTCAACAATATGGCCATCCTCGATCACGATGATCCGGTCGGCATCGCGAATGGTCGCAAGGCGATGCGCGATGACCAGTGCGGTGCGCCCGATCATCGCCCGCCCGAGCGCCTCTTGCACGGCCCGCTCGTTCTCGGCATCGAGAGCCGAGGTCGCTTCATCCAGCAAGAGGATCGGTGCATTGCGCAGAATAGCGCGGGCGATTGCGATACGCTGGCGCTCGCCGCCCGACAGTGTGACACCGCGCTCGCCGATGCGCGTATGCAGCCCCTCGGTGAGCTTTTCCGCGAAAGGCGTGACCGCTGCCTGCCGCGCTGCCTCAATCACTTCGGTCTCGCTCGCTTCAGGACGAGCAAGACGGATATTCTCGAAAATCGTTTGAGCAAAAATCACCGCATCCTGCGGTACCACGGCGATCAGTGAGCGGAGATCCGCAAGCTGCATGGCATCGATACGCACGCCATCCACCGCGATCTCGCCGGCACCGACATCATAAAACCGCAGGAGCAACTGGAACAGACTGGTCTTGCCCGCCCCGGATGGGCCGACAATTGCCACCTTCTCGCCGGGTCGGATATCGAGCGACAACGGACCGAGCACGCGTCGTTCAAGCGCGGTGGGGTAAGCAAAGCTCACATCGCGAAACGCAATAGCGCCCTTCGCTGGTTTTGCCGCCAGCACAGGGTTCTCCGGCTCTTTCACCTGGGGCTCGGTGGCCAGCAAATCACCGAGGCGCTGGGCGGCACCTGCGGCCTGTGTGAGTTCTCCATACACCTCGGAGAGTTGCCCCAATCCGCTTGCCGCGAATACCGCATAGAGCACGAATTGCGAGAGTCGCCCGGGCGACATCTCATCGGCGATCACCGCCTTCGCTCCTGTCCAGAGCACGAAGGTGATGCTGGCAAAGACCAGAAAAATCACGATTGAAGTGAGAAACGCCCGGCTCAATGTGGCCGAGCGCGCGGCCTGATAAGCAGTCTCAACCGCTTCACCAAAACGCGCTGTCGCAGCCCGTTCAGCCCCAAGCCCCTGCACCACTCGCACCGCACCGATGCGCTCGGTCGCGAACGAAGCTGCCTCGGCGAGCGTATCCTGCGCCGCCTGCGAACGTTTGCGCACGCCTCGGCCCGCAGCAACCAGCGGCAGCACAATCACCGGGATCGCCACCAGCACCATCGCCGCGAGTTTCGGCGAGGTGATCACCATCATCGCGATGGCACCAATCAGCAGTATGAGGTTCCTCAGCGCGATCGAAGCCGAGGCACCGAAGGTCGCCTTGAGCTGCGTCGTGTCCGCCGTGAGCCGCGAGACGATCTCACCGGAGCGGGCGGTGTCGAAAAATGCGCCATCGAGCGACATGACCCGTTCGAAAACGGCACGGCGGATGCGCGACACAACTCGCTCACCAATGGTCATCACAAAATAATATCGCAGGCTCGAAGAGACCGCGAGAAGCGCCGTGAGCGCCACGATCATCCCGAAATAAGCATCGACCAACCCGCGCGATTCCGGCGTGAAGCCGAAATCGACGACCCTCCGGACAGCTTGGGGAATGGCCAGTGTCGCGGCCGCCGCGACAACAAGCGCGATCAGCGCCAGCCCTGCATAAATTTTCTCTTGTGCCAGAAAGGGCAGCATACGGCGCAAGGCCGAAAAATCGGAGCGCGTCTTTGTCGTGGACTGGAGATCACTCATCAGGCGAGGCGTTTCCGGACAGAAGTGCAACCCCTCGACAAACGAAATGCGGGGTTCAGAGATTTTCTCAAGCTCCTGTCCCTCATCAGCGCTTGTTCCGTCAAGCGCTCTCATGTATACGCCTCGCCGCAACAGGTTTTCTATGCGGATCCGGGCGGAAATCGCCGGGGTCGCATTTTCATTTCTAAGGGGTCAGCCATGAAGGCCGAAATCCATCCAGACTATCATTTCATCAAGGTCGTGATGACCGACGGCACGGAATTCGTGACCCGCTCGACGTATGGCAAGGCTGGCGACAAGCTGAACCTCGACATCGACCCCAAGACGCATCCGGCCTGGACCGGCGGCAACCATGGCATGCAGGATCGCGGTGGCCGTGTTTCGAAGTTCAACCAGAAATTCAGTGGCCTCGCTTTCGGCAAGAAATAAGCCCGCGAGAGCTTGCAGCCTGCGTTACCGTCGGGTTGCAGCGGAACATGAAAAAGGCCCGCTTCTGGCGGGCCTTTTTCATTTTGGAACAGACGTTGCGGCAGGATTTGCCGCAGACAGTGAAGAATTTTCAATCTTAGCGACGCTGGAAAGCAGCCATCAGCTGGCCAAGCTGGGTCGCCACCGGGTTGGCTGCAGCCACAGGCTCGGGCTCGCTCTTCATATCCTGATCGATGCGGCGAATGCGAGTGTGCAGGCTCTGCGAACGATCGACGAGCTGGCGCAGCTTAAGTGGAAGCTGATCGTAAATTTCGGCGGCCGTATTGCTGTCCTGCGGGGCGATCACGACCCGGCGATGCTCGCGTTCGGCATCTTCGCGGCTCAATTCACCTTCGTTAACAGCACGCTGGAGCAAGAGCCAAGATGTCAATTGCATCAAGCGTGTCGTAAGCCTCATGCTCTCCGAAGCATAGGCAAGAGCCACCGGACGATCGAGCACGCGGCTATCCGCGCGGCCCTCACCATCGAGATAGGCCGCAGTCGCTTCAACCAGCGCCATGCCCTCGCGGAACATCAGCAAGAAATTCTCGGAGGCCAGCATCTTCTGCGTAAACGATACCGTATCCGCGCGGCTCGTGAGCCCACCTGGAAGGAGGTTGATCGTTGCGTTGTCGCGTTCGTTGCTTGCCATGTCTCACTCCGTCACATCACCTGCGCCGCTTTGAAACACGGCGACCATCGATGTTGGGGTAGGAGCAATTTAAGCACCAAAGGGTGCCATTTGTGGAGTTAAGGAATCGTTCATAGTTAACTTTTCATTAACTTGATCGCACAGGTTGTATAGACCAATTGCGGCGAAACGACGCTCTCAGGCAGCAAGGCACAAAAAAAGGACCGCAGCTTTTGCGCGGTCCTGGAAAAGTCCAACAGGGAGGCGTCAAACAGAGCGGCGGGAGCCACTCGGGATCCGGCGAACCGGAACATTGCTCACTTTAGAGTGAAGTCTTTAACGCCCCGTTAATTTGACGGGATTTTCACCTATCGCGACACGATTTTCGTAACCCTGATGCGTCAGCGCCTCAAACCGGTTTGCGAAATAGGGCATCGGCCGCATTTTGCGACGCCGCCTTTTTCGCGCGCACCTCAGCGAGGCGTGCCATTTCGGCCTTCAGGGCCTCCATGGTTTCGTCGAGATCCGCGAGCGAAAATGCACTCACATCCTGCCCGATGGTGAAGGCGGATTTTTTCCGCTGTGGCTCCAGATCGTCGAACATCTCTCCCTCCTCTTCCCGGTTGCAAGCGCCCGTTCCGAAGACTATAAGGGCGCCATTCCCAAATTGGCATTGCGAAGTCGCGTGCCGCGCCTCCCCGGGAAGGGGGCGCGAGCGAGAAGCTTTGCGGCCAACCTACAATTCCACGAGCATGGAGATTTGACGAGATGGCGACGCTTCTGATGTCCAAGGCGACTGCGGTCTGGCTGGTGGAGAACACGACCCTGACTTTCGATCAGATCGCCGAATTCTGCTCGCTGCACCCTCTCGAGGTGCAGGGGATCGCCGATGGTGATGTCGCGACCGGCATGCGCGGCCTTGACCCCATCCAGGCGGGCCAGCTGATGCGCGAAGAGCTTGAAAAAGCCGAAGCCGATGCGGGCTACCGGATGAAGGTGCAGGAATCAAAAGTGCGCTTGCCGGAACTCAAGCGCACCAAGGGGCCACGCTACACGCCTGTTTCCAAGCGCCAGGACAGGCCGAATGCGATTCAGTGGTTGCTCAAGAACCACCCGGAACTCAAGGATGCCCAGATTATCCGCCTCGTCGGCACCACGAAATCGACGATCCAGTCGGTGCGGGAGCGTTCGCACTGGAACTCAACCAACCTCGCCCCGCTCGATCCTGTGACGCTTGGCCTGTGCAACCAGATCGACCTCGACTTCGAGGTCAACCGCTCTGCGAAGGATCGCCCGGTCCCGACCCCGGATATGGGCCAGACTCTACTGCCCGCAGAAGTCACGACCGCTGAGGACGCACCGGAGCGCAAGCCCAACCTCGATATCGAAACCGTGTTTGCCAAGCTCAAAACGCGCAAGCACAAGGACGATGAGGACGATCACATTTAAGGTTGTATTTTCTCATAAATACACCCTTAAGTAGTATTTCTCGATCATCCTCCCGCTCCAGATTTTGTTGCGGGAGGAGAGTTCGATGCCAGCCACCCTGATCGATACCTGTGTGCTGCGTGAGCTGCACCTGCCTCGCCCCTTCTGGCGCGTGCGCCGCGCGGTGGATGACCTCTGGTGGGAGGATATTCGCCTCTCGATGGTCACGTTCGCGATCCTCGAAGGTGGGGTGACGGAGCTGCCGCAGGAATTCAAGCAGCGGCGCGTGCGGGGCTGGATGCGCGATGTCCGGCGCAAGCTCGGCGATAACCTGCTTGGCGTCGACTATCAGACCAGTCTGATCTGGGGCCAGATCATGACCTCCGCCCGCCGGCGACGGCTGAAGCTCCCGTATCACGACAGCCTCGTTGCTGCGACCGCCAAGCGTCACGAACTCGTGGTGATGACCCGCAATGTCGGCCTGTTCGCGCCTTTCAATATCGAGGTTTTCAACCCCTGGGCTGAGAAGCAGGAGATCGAATACGATTTCGGCGAGGAGCCCGCCGAGCGCTTCTCGGAGCCCAGTTCCACCAGTGCCGAACTCAGCCTGCCGCGCGGCGCGAGCAATGGCGATAGCCTCAGCTGGAACGAGGAAGCGGCATGAAACGCAACCTCAGCCCTTCATACCCTTCATTTCCAGCGCACGGGCGATCTC
>JBOFZC010000390.1:0-2687 GCA_051654985.1 Rhabdaerophilum sp. | reverse complement strand
GACATGCGGGGCGGCGCCAATGGCGCGCGCATCCGGCTTGCGCCACAGAAAGACTGGCAGGGCAACGAGCCAACCCGTCTCGCCAGGGTGCTGGCCGTGCTGGAGCCCATCGCTCGTGATTGCGGCGCGAGTGTCGCCGATATCATCGTGCTCGCTGGCAATGTCGGCATCGAGCAAGCGGCGAAAGCGGCGGGCATGGCCGTTGAGGTGCCGTTCGCGCCAGGGCGTGGCGACGCCACCGCAGAGCAAACGGATGTCGTCTCGTTCAAGGTGCTGGAACCTATCCATGATGGGTTCCGCAACTGGGTTCAGGCTGATTATGTTGTGGCGCCGGAAGAGCTATTGCTCGATCGCGCGCAGCTGATGGGTCTCACCGGGCCGGAAATGACCGTTCTTATGGGCGGTTTGCGCGCCATCGGCGCCAATCATGGTGGATCGAAGCACGGCGTTTTCACCGATCGCCCCGGTGCGCTGACGACCGATTTCTTCGTCAACCTCACCGACATGGCCTACACTTGGAACCCGGCCGGCAAGAATGCTTACGACATTCGCGACCGGAAAACCGGCGCAACCCGGTGGACCGCGACCCGCGTCGATCTGGTCTTTGGCTCCAATTCTATCCTGCGCGCCTATGCAGAAATCTATGCCCAGGATGATAGCCAGGAGAAGTTTGTGAAAGACTTCGTCGCGGCCTGGACCAAAGTTATGAATGCCGACCGGTTCGACCTCGGGTAATCGATCCACCAACAGGGCTGCGTGCTCATGCGGGCACGCAGCCGTGAGCACCGAAAACACATGGAGAAACCCCACTGGCGTTTCTCCCCCCAAGCGCCTACATTCGAATGGCGGAGCTGTGGGATGCGGCAGGTTATACTTTCCCCGGGGCCTTAACGATCCTTAGGGAGCTGTCCCTGGGGAGGTCCGTGGACCTCTTCACAACGGCGCCCACCTACACTTGTAGGTTCCCGGGATCGACAAACCACCGATCGCTGCGGCTTCGCAATTTTCCTACTCTCAATCCGAGTGTTTGATGCGCATTCTCTTCCTCGGCGATGTCGTCGGCAAACCGGGTCGCGAGGCGATACAGCGCCACCTCCCTGATCTACGCAAGCGCCTCAAGACGGATTGCGTGATCATCAATGGCGAGAACGCCGCCGGCGGCTTCGGCATCAATGAAGTGATCTATCATGAGTTGCTCGAAGCCGGGGCCGATGCGGTTACGCTCGGCAACCACTCCTTCGATCAGCGCGAAACTCTCGTTTACATCCAGCGTTGCGATCGACTGATTCGCCCAGCGAACCTGCCTCCAGGCACGCCGGGGCGCGGAGCGGCGATGCTGGCCCTCGCGGATGGTCGCAGTGTGCTCGTGATCAATGTGCTCGGGCGCATTGAAATGGACCCGGTCGATTGCCCTTTTCGCGCGATTGAAAAAGAAGTCGAGGCCTGCCCACTCGGACGCGGGGCGGATGCGATCGTGCTCGATCTGCACGCCGAAGCGACAGCCGAGAAACAGGCATTGGGCTGGCATTTCGATGGGCGCGTCTCGTTCGCAGTCGGCACCCACACCCATGTGCCTACCGCCGATCACCGGATTTTGCCCGGCGGCACGGGATATCTGGGTGATGCCGGGATGTGCGGCGATTATCTCTCGGTGATCGGGTTCGATCGCCACGAACCCACGCGTCGCCTGATTGAGAAAACGCCGGGTGTGCGCTGGGAGGCGGCTTCAGGCACAGGCACACTCTGCGGGCTTATCGTGGAAACCGACGACAAAACCGGATTGACAAAGCGACTCGCGCCCGTGCGCCTCGGTCCGAATATCGAACCATCCATGCCCGAATGGGGCTGAAGTCGCCCACTTTTCTTTTGTCTCAGGCTTTTCTATGAAGCCGACGATCCATTCCGCACCGACCGACGAGGCTTCCCATGGCCGGCCATAGCCAGTTTAAGAACATCATGCATCGCAAGGGCAAGCAGGATGCCGTGCGCTCGAAAATGTTTGGCAAGCTCGCGAAGGAAATTACGGTGGCCGCCAAAATGGGCCTGCCCGACCCCGCGATGAACCCGCGTCTGCGTATGGCCATTCTCGCCGCCCGCGCCGAGAACATGCCGAAAGACAATATCGAGCGCGCGATCAAAAAAGCCGCCGGCGGCGAGGCCGATGCCTATGAGGAAATCCGCTATGAGGGCCGCGGCCCGGGCGGCGTGATGTTCATCATCGAGGCGCTCACTGACAATCGCAACCGCACCAGCGCATCCGTGCGCTCCTATTTCACAAAAGCCGGCGGCGAGCTTGGCCCCACCGGATCAGCCACTTTCCAGTTCGATCGTATCGGCGAGGTCACCTATCCCGCCGCGATTGGCGACGCTGACACGGTGATGGAAGCCGCGATTGAGGCCGGCGCAGAGGATGTCGCGTCGGATGCGAATGGCCACACGATTTACTGCGCTTTCGCCGATCTCTCTGAAGTTTCGAAAGCGCTGGAAGCGAGCCTTGGCGCGCCTGTTACCGCAAAAATCATCTGGAAGCCGCAAAGCAACGTGATGCTCGATGAGGAGAAGGCCCAGAGCGTCATGAAGCTCTTGGGCAACCTTGAAGATGATGATGACGTGCAGCACGTCTATTCCAATTTCGAGGTTTCAGACGACGTGATGGCGAAACTCACAGCTTGACGTCTTGCCCACTG
>JBOFZC010000389.1:0-12142 GCA_051654985.1 Rhabdaerophilum sp. | reverse complement strand
CTGCCGCGAGTTCTGACCCGATTTCCCAAGCCCTGTGGGAAGCGCATCGGGCGCGAGCCCGCGAAAAGCTCGATGCTCTCGAGGCCAAAGCCGGCGATGCGCGCCTGCGCTGGCGCGACGGTTTCGCCTTGCGGCTCATCGCACCTTTAGCGCTGGTTGCTGCAGCCTTCATAGCCGGCGACGAACGACAGGCACGCTTCGTCGCGGCGTTTGATTTCACGACGCCCCAGCCACCGCCCATCCCACCTCGGCTCGATGCGTGGATTGACCCGCCCTCCTACACGGGCCGTCCGCCGATTTTTCTCACCGGCGTGGTGACTCTTCAGCCAGGGGAAGCCGTGCGCGCGCCGGTTGGCTCGACCCTGATGATCCGTTCGACGGCGGGCGGCCAGAAAGCTGGCGAGAAGCCGCCGGTGATCACGCTCTCGCATGGCGCGGGGTTGCAGGAACAGAAAGCTGACGCGGCGCCGCCAGCACAACCTGCAAAACCCGGCCCGGCAGTCGAGCTCATCCGCCGGCAGGTCACCGGCAATGATCTCGTGCGCATCCATCGAGACGGCAAGGAGATCGCGACCATTCCGATCGCGGTGATCCCCGATCTGCCGCCCAATGTTGAACTCAGCGATGCCAAAGCTGAAGCCGCTGCGCCCGAGCGGCAAAGCCCGGGCGGAATCCGCCTGAACTTCACGCTTGAAGACGATTACGGCATCGCCAAGGGCGAAGTGCTTATGGAGCGCGCGGCGACGAAATCTGGTCGCCCGCAGCGCACGCTTTACCCTGCGCCGCGTGGCGAATTGCCCCTGCGCGTCGGCCCGGGTGAAATCGCGATCCCCACAGAAGAACATCCCTGGGCAGGCGAAGAGGTCTCTATTCGCCTGAAGATCGAGGATGATATCGGCCAAAGCGCCATTAGCGAAGCCAAGGTTGTGCGCTTGCCGCAAAAGCCGTTCACGCAGCCACTGGCGCGCGCGCTGATCGAACAGCGGCGCAATCTCGTTTTCGCGCCCGATGCCAAGCAGGACGTGGTGCTGGCTTTTGACGCGCTCCTGTTCGAGCCCGAACGGTTCACGCCCAATGTTGGCGAGTTCCTGATGCTCGATTCCCTGCGTCAGGGTATCCGCTCGGCCCGTGATGACGACGCGTTGAAAGCCATGGTCGATCGCATCTGGGAAGTGGCGCTCTATCTTGAAAACGGTGACATGACCGAGGCCGAGCGCCGCCTGCGTGAAGCCGAAGCGCGGTTGCGCGAGGCCTTGGAGCGCGAAGCGCCACAAAATGAAATCCGTCGCCTCACCGAAGATTTGCGCCGCGCGATGGAGGAATTCTTGCGCGAATTCGCCGAACGGTCTTTGCGCGAGCGCGACCAGAGTGCTCAGGACCGCCAGCAATCCCCCAACCCCGAGCGCTACCTCACCCAGCGCGATCTGCAGGATATGCTGAAGAAAATCGAGGAAATGGCGCGCTCCGGCAATATGGCCGAGGCTCGGCGCATGCTTGAAGAATTGCGCCAGCTGATGGAGCAATTGCGCACGGCGCGGCGTCAACAGACCGATCCACGCATGCAGGAACTCGGCCGGCAGATCGAGGAACTCGATCGGCTTCAGCGTGAGCAGCGTGACCTGCGCGATCGGACATTCCGCGAGGGCCAACAGCGCCAGCAGGGCCAGCAACGACCGGGCCAGCGCCAGCAACAACAGGGACAGCAAGGGCAGAGACAGCCCGGCCAGCGCGGCCAGCAGCAGCCGGGGCAAGACGGCCAGCCTGGCGATGCCGAGCAACAGCTGCGCGATATGCAGCAGGCCCTTCGCGACCGGCTGAACCAGATGCGCGAGCGCCTGCGCCAACGTGGCATGCAGGAAGGTGAGGGGTTCGGCGAGGCCGATCAAGGCATGGGAGATGCCGAGGGGCAACTGGGCCAGGGCCAGCCCGGTCAAGCGACCGAGGGTCAGCAACGGGCTCTCGATGGTCTGGGGCGCGCCGCCGAGGGCATGGCGCAACAGCTTCAGCAGCAGATGGGTGAAAACCCCGGCGAGGGCGAAGGCGAAGGCCCGGGAGAGCCAGGCCCCGGTCAGCGCGGACGCGCGGACAACCGCACCGATCCGCTCGGACGCCCGAACGCCAATCAGCGGCGTGACCTCGAGGATTCCAGTCGTGTCCAGGTGCCGGATCGCGATGCGCTTCAGGGCTCGATCAGTGAGCGTGCCGAACGCGTGCTGCGTGAATTGCGCAAACGGCTGGGCGAATTCGAGCGTCCACGCGAGGAGCTTGAATATCTCGAGCGTCTGCTTCGGCAACGTTGATGCGCGACGTTTGCGCACGGCATCTGCCGTTGCGCTTAAAGCGTAAAATGAGCTGCGCAACGCCGTTGTGCTCCGGCCCATCCGGGCCTATCACGCACTCGATCTCCAGCCAGCCAGGGTCGGCCCCAATGAACACCATGGGCATCATCGTCAACATTTCCATCGCGGCCGTTGCTGTGGTGCTGGTCATGGGACTGATCAACATGCTTCGCGGCGGTTCGCCCGATAAATCGCAGCAACTGATGCGCTGGCGTGTGCTTCTGCAGTTCGTCGCCGTGCTGGCGATGCTCGGCTATTTCCTGATTGCGAGCTGGCGCTAGGGCGAAGACTCCTAAACACGCCCTGTTTATGAGTCTTTCGCCCTGATCACGTTCGATTAACCATAAAGGCCGATGGTGGCGGCATGGTTCCGCCCTCTCCGGCCCGCCTTCTCGCGTGTTGCGCGGCTTTGGCTGCGTCGTTGTCGCATGCCCTGGCTGACGAGAACCTGCAATCCCGTCTAGAACTCAGGCTTGGCATCACGGCCCATGATCCCATCGGCCCCGAAAAGGGCGGAGCGGATATCGCGGGCGACGTGCTGGTTTCTCTTGTGAAGGCCTCGCATTGGGCCATTCCCCGTTTGGCGATTGGCGGCACACTCAGCCTCGCAGGGCGCACAAATGTCGCGCATGGCGGGCTGAACTGGCAGTTTCCACTCAGTGAAAACGTGTTCCTGGAAGGCGGCGCCGGCCTCGCGCTCCACGATGGAGCCGTAGGCCGCGAAAGCGCTCGCAGGCAGAGCGCGATGGGCTGCCGCTTTGCCTTTCGTGAGACGGTCGGGCTTGGCTATCGCCTCGGCTCGGGATGGAGCGTGATCGGGAGCATCGAACATCTCTCAAATGCCGGGCTCTGCACCCGCAATCGCGGGCTGACGCATGCGGGATTGCGGATGGGCTACGCGTTTTGAGCTTGAATTTCGCGCGCCCTGCCCCACAACGGGCAGATGGTAAAGCTCAATCGAATCTACACAAAAACTGGGGACAAAGGCACAACCGGCCTCGGCGATGGCTCCCGTGTCGAGAAATTCGACCTGCGGGTTGAAAGCTATGGCACGGTGGACGAGGCCAATGCCGCGATCGGTATGGCGCGCTTGCACACGGCAGAGTTGCCAGCCATCGATGCGATTCTCGCGCGCATCCAGAACGACCTCTTTGATCTCGGCGCTGATCTGTGCACGCCCGACACGGGCAAAGATCTGGGATACGAGCCGTTGCGGATCGTTGAGAGCCAAGTGAAGCGGCTTGAAGCTGAAATCGACGCGATGAATGCGCGGCTGCAACCGCTTAAAAGCTTCATCCTTCCCGGGGGCTCGGCAGCTTCGGCTTATTTGCATCTCGCGCGCACCATTTCGCGGCGGGCCGAACGGCATATGGTGCTGCTCTCGCGCAAAAAGGACGAAAAGGTCAGCGCGGCAGCACTTCAATACATCAACCGGCTCTCCGATCTGCTGTTCGTGCTCGGGCGTGTCGCGAATGCCGATGGCACGCAGGATGTGCTTTGGGTGCCAGGCCTGACTCGTGGCTAAGATTTGAGACATAAAATTTCACGTTCTAGCGTGACAGTCTGAAACAGCCTTGGTATACCACGCTCGCGCAGGGTTGAATCGCGGTGAAAAGCACCGCATCTTGCCTTGTTGGATAATTTAGTTCATGTGTGAACTATACTGCCGAAGCGGGTTCGCTAGAATCCACTCCGGCATAGGGATGGAACCAGAAAGCGGCGTTCAAACGCCGCTGGGAAGCAGGGTCTCGCCATGAAAATTCTTGTGCCCGTGAAGCGGGTTGTGGATTACAACGTGAAAATCCGCGTGAAGCCGGATGGCTCGGGCGTTGATCTCGCCAATGTGAAGATGAGTATGAACCCGTTCGACGAAATCGCCGTCGAGGAGGCTCTGCGCATCAAGGAAGCGGGCAAGGCCACGGAAGTGGTGCTCGTTTCGATCGGCCCGGCTGGTGCTGCGGAAACGATCCGCACCGGCCTCGCGATGGGTGCTGATCGTGGCATTCACGTGAAGACCGATGCGACGGTCGAGCCGCTTGCGGTCGCGAAGCTCTTGAAGGCGATCATCGCGAATGAAGCGCCCGGTCTCGTCATTCTCGGCAAGCAGGCGATCGATGACGACATGAACGCCACGGGCCAGATGCTCGCAGCTTTGCTCGGCTGGGCGCAGGGGACTTTCGCCTCGAAGGTCGAATTCACCAGCGACGGCGTGAACGTCACGCGCGAAGTCGATGGCGGTTTGCAGACCGTGGGCCTGAAGCTCCCGGCGATTGTCACGACCGATCTGCGCCTCAACGAGCCGCGCTACGCCTCGCTGCCGAACATCATGAAGGCGAAGAAGAAGCCGCTCGATGAAACCAGCGCCGAGGCCCTTGGTGTTGATATCGCACCGCGTCTCGACGTGCTGAAGACCACCGAACCCGCAACGCGCAAATCAGGCGTCAAGGTCGCCTCGGTGCAGGAACTCGTTCAAAAACTGAAGACCGAAGCGGGAGTGATCTGAGATGACAGCCCTTGTGATTGCAGAACATTCCCACGTCGCCATCAACGAAGCCACGCACAAGGCCGTGAGCGCGGCCACTGCGCTTGGCGGCCCGGTGCATGTGCTTGTCGCCGGACAGAATGCGGCTGCGGCAGCGAAAGCCGCTGCCGGGATCGCCGGTGTGACGAAGGTGATGCATGCCGATGCGGCGGATTACGCGCATCAGCTCGCTGAGCCCGTCTCGGCTTTGATCGTGAGCCTCGCTGGCTCCTATGATGCGATCGTCTGCCCGGCCACAGCCAACGGCAAAAACATCGCTCCGCGCGTCGCTGCCCTCCTGGATGTCCAGGTGATTTCGGGCGTCACGAAAGTGCTGGGTGCCGACACCTTCGAACGGCCGATCTATGCTGGCAACGCGCTCCAGACCGTGAAATCGAAAGACGCGAAGAAGGTGCTCTCGATCATGACCGCGAGCTTCCCGGCTGCGGCAGATGGCGGTTCGGCTTCGGTTGAAGCCGTCGCCGCAGCCGGCGCGTCTGCGGGCTCGACATTCGTCTCGGAAGAGGTTGCGAAATCGGATCGCCCTGAACTCGCTTCCGCGAAAATCGTGGTCTCCGGTGGGCGCGCTCTGGCTTCAGCCGAGAATTTCAAGACCTATATCGAGCCCTTGGCCGACAAACTCGGCGCGGCGCTCGGTGCCTCACGCGCGGCGGTCGATGCTGGCTACGCCCCGAACGATTGGCAGGTAGGCCAGACCGGCAAGGTCGTCGCCCCCGCGCTCTATATCGCCTGCGGCATCTCCGGCGCGATCCAGCATCTCGCGGGGATGAAGGACAGCAAGGTGATCGTCGCGATCAACAAGGATGCCGAGGCCCCGATCTTCCAGGTCGCGGATTACGGCCTCGTGGCGGATCTCTTCACCGCCGTACCGGAGCTAACGAAAGAGCTGGGGTGAGTTTGTTGCCTGATGGCCGGACCAATTCCGGCCATCCACGACCTCCTCTTTTGACATAAGATCTGGAAGCTCGGGCATGGGCGGAGGCCTTGTTTTTGCCCGGGATTTTTACATCGAGATTTTATCGACGATTTTTAAGTGAATTAGGGTTTCGCCAACCATTTTTGCAGAACTGCATGCAACTCTGGCGTTTTTTCACGCCTCATTAGAGCCCCTTCCCTAGCTTGTCGGTCAATCCGCATGAGTGACAGGGAGCAGAAGGCATGGCGAAACCCGAGATCAAGCGTCCGCGCAAAGCGCAGATCTACATGCTGTTCGACGAGACGCCCAAGCCGGATTTGGCCGAACTCGTTGAATTCCTGAAGCCATGCTTCAAAAGCGGGGACGATAGTCCGAGCGTTGAACTCTATCCCACGGGCTTCATTGGCTGGGGAAACTTCTTCGCTTCTGTCAGCGTGGAAGGTAGCCACCTGCCTCGCAAAGGCTTCGAGCTGACGCTGACATCACCCGTTGTGCATCATTGGGCGCCGGATGCCGAGGCGGCGATTGCACGCAACAAAGCCTACATGATCGTCGAAGTTTCGTTTCATTCCCCACTGCCGGATTTGCCGCCCGATATGGAAGCGGCGATGGAAAATGCCGGGGCATGGCCGCGCCCCAACGAGGACCAGTTCTTCGCCATGCTCCTATTTGCCCAGCACATGACATTGGTGCTGGCCAAAAAATACAACGCCACGCTCATTCAATGGCTGCAATCCGATCAGCTCTTCTCGGTCGACAATTTCACGTCGCTGGCGCTGACCGTCGATCCCGTACCGCTTTATGTTCACCCCGTCCTCTATGGTGTGAAAGACCCGATCACGGGCCAGATGCAGCAGGCCGCCTTCACGGTAGGCGCAGCGCATTTGATCGGCCGTGAAATCGAATTCGAACCTGCTGATGTTCCGCCCAGTTTCATGTCGACGCGGATGTTGCAGTTCGTCGAGATGGTGCGCGTTCACCGCAAGGGCGAGCTTATCCCGCATGGCGAAACCTTCGGGATCGACGAGAATGAAGTGATCCGGGTGCTGCACACGCACCCCACCACTGAGAGGCCTCAAGGGGGCATCACATTGCGGCTTGAAAGCGGACCGGGCGGCAAGGCGCAGCCTGTGCGCCCACCGCCGCAGCCGACGCGCGAGGCTTTCCAGCCTGCCAAGCTCAACAAAGATGTTGCGGCCGATCGCGCCCTCATCAAGGCGATGCGGCAATCGTTGATCAGCCAATCCGCTGGAAAAACATCGCCGAAAGCCCAACAACCCGCCGCCACTGCGGCCCCTTCCCGCAAATCGGGCGTGCTGGGCAAGATAAAAACCGCGATCAAAAGTGCGGTGTTGGTCTATGCCGCGATTGTGGCCATGTCGATGATCTCGATGTTTCTGGCAAAAGACCTGATGAGTGCCCATCAAACCCAGCACGACCCCAACATCGTTCGGCCCGCAAAGCCCTAAACGAAGGGCCAAAGCCTGCCTTACACTGAATTCCAAAACGCGGGGGCACCAAACCCCCGCGTTTCATTTTGATGACACCAAAGTCATGGGCGTGTGTGGCATTCCGGCCCTTGAGGTCGCGCGCGAGAGGGATACACTCCGCGCCGCGGGAATGACTCGAACATTGGAACCAGGGCATCATGGCGGGCGGCATCAGCAAAATCGGCATCATCGGCGCAGGGCAGATGGGCAGCGGCATCGCGCATGTGGCAGCCCTTTCGGGCTATGATGTGCTGATCCACGATGTCGCGGAAGAGCGCATCCAATCCGGCCTCGCGACCATCAACGGCAATATGGCGCGGCAGGTCTCCAAAGGGGCGATCGCTGAAGAGGTTCGCCAGAAGGCGCTCGCGAAAATCACCGCCGCCCCCTCGCCCGCCGATCTCGCGGATTGCGATCTCGTGATCGAGGCAGCAACCGAGAACGAGGAGACCAAGCGCAAGATTTTCGCCAGCGTGACGCGGCACCTCAAGGCGGATGCGATTGTCGCCTCGAACACCTCGTCGATTTCCATCACGCGCCTTGCCGCTTCCACCGACCGGCCCGAGCAATTCATCGGCATCCATTTCATGAACCCCGTGCCGGTGATGCAGCTCGTGGAGCTCATTCGCGGCATCGCGACCGATGACAACACTTATCAGCGCGCCAATGACTTTGTGGCGAGCCTTGGCAAGACCATCACGGTTTCCGAGGATTTCCCGGCCTTCATCGTCAACCGCATCCTGCTGCCGATGATCAACGAGGCGATCTACACGCTCTATGAGGGCGTGGGCTCGGTGGAGGCGATTGATACCGCGATGAAGCTCGGCGCCAATCACCCGATGGGCCCGCTGCAACTCGCCGATTTCATCGGGTTGGATACCTGCCTCTCGATCATGCAGGTGCTGCATGATGGCCTGGCCGACAGCAAATATCGCCCCTGCCCGCTGCTGGTGAAATATGTCGAGGCCGGGTGGCTCGGCCGCAAGACCAAGCGCGGGTTTTATGATTATCGCGGCGAGAAGCCCGTTCCGACGCGGTGAGGAGTTAGCACATGTGCAATACGCCGGAATTTGCTTTTTCGTGGCTTTTGCAGTGCTCTTAAAATTTTTTACCTAAGAAAAATCAATTATATCAGAGAGATAACCGCTAAGTTTCGACACAAAGAATCCGCTGGCATAAATCTCATCAGCGCGTCACGAACTGCACATTTGCGTAACTCACTTTTTTCTCACTCGCCACTCACGCGCCTCTTGCGCGATCGGAAAAGTTGTGGCATAACGACGATGGGACCGGCGGTTACCCACCAGTCCCGAACGTAAAAGGAAAATGGATGAACCGGCTATGGTGCCGGGGGTATGGAGAGTTGGTCGAGCGGCCTATGACGCCCATGTTAGAAATGGGTGTGGGGTGTTAGCGCACCCCACCGCGGGTTCGAATCCCGCACTCTCCGCCATCCGCTATGGAGCGAACGGTATGATGTCGATATCGGAAATGTCCGACTTTGTCAAGAGTCAAGCTGAGTTCCAGCTTAGACAAGCCACTAAGTATCAGACCGATGCCAAGCGCAGCGCATTGCATACCGGTAGCGCGGCAAAGTTCAGTGAGCTTGCGCAGTTTCTGCATGAGCTCGCAGATAAGGTTCAAATGAACCCCAACCTGCTAAACTCCGCTCCAGATGTCAGTAATGCGAGGATCAGCCTGTCTTGGGAAGAGGTCGAAGATCTCCCTCCTGAACTGTTGAGCGAACTCAGCATCTCGGAGAGCGACAAGCAGGAATTTGCGATCAGGTCTCTGATCCTTGAATTAGGCGGCATAGCCTCGCTTGATCGAATGCTCGTTGCACTCTACCGAAAAACAGGGGAGATCACGAAGCGCGCTCCCCTGAACCAAAAGCTGTACAGAATGGTTCAGAAGGAAATGGTTTTCAGCGTGCCCGGAAAAAAGGGCGTTTATTCAATTGCCCCAATCAGTGAACAAGACGCTGCACACCTTGTTTGATCCCATGCCCCACACATTCTCCCGTCGCACGCTCCTCACCGCCCTGCCCGCTCTTGCAGCGGCGCCGGCGCTCGCGCAGAACCCGCATGCGCATCATCAGGGCCAGTTCGAGCGGTTGGCTCAGCCCGGGCGGATCGATACGCCCGCGCTTCATTTCCAGCACGCGGTGACCGAAAGCCACGCGCCGAAAGCCGCGCAGCAGGGCCGCTGGCGGCCGCGCGCGCCGCTCCCCATTCCGCGCACGGAAATGGCCTGGGCTGTGGCGTTTAAAAACCGTATGCATCTGTGTGGCGGATATGCCGAGCAGCGCGTCGACAAGCCCTATCACCACGCCTATGACCCCACTTCCGATCGCTGGGAGGAACTCCCCTCGCTGCCACGCGGCGCGAACCATGTGGGCCTCGCGACCCACGGCACGGGCGGAGATGAACGCATCTTCGCGCTCGGCGGCTTCATCGAGCAGAACCGCACCCCACATGACGAAGTGTTCTTCTTCGAGGGCAGCAAATGGACGAAAGTCCGCCGCCTGCCCGAAGCGTGTGGCGCGATGGCCTGCATCGCGCTGGGCGATAACATCCACATCATCGGCGGCGCGATCGGTTCGGATCAGCGCCGCTCGATCGACTGGCATCTCGTTTATGATGTGAAGGCCGACAAATATTCCCGCCGCCAGCCCATGCCCGTGGGCCGCGACCATTGCGGCATCGTGGTGGTGAACGGGAAAATCCACATCATCGCGGGGCGCGTGGACAGTTTCCACACCAACTCGAACCTGCACCACGCCTACAATCCGCAGACCGATGCCTGGGAGTTTCTGGCTCCCATCCCCACCGCGCGCTCGGGTCACGGCTCGGTGTGGTTCAACAATCGTATCTTCTGCATGGGTGGCGAGGGCACGAACCGTGTCTATGGGCAGGTGGAGAGCTTCGATCCCGCGAAAAACCTCTGGGAGAGCCATGCGCCGATGCTGACGCCGCGTCACGGCATGGGCGCGGTGGTGTTGGGCTCAGAGATTTACGTCGCGGGCGGCGGGCCGCAAATGGGCGGCGGCGTCAAAAGCGCTATCAACGAGGCGTTCAGCCTGAGCTGACGGCAGACCAAAAACACCCTCCCCCTTCACAAGCCTGTCACAAGCCCCATACACTAGAGGAAGCGAGCCAGAGTGCTCGATTCGCGTGGCAGTGCGAGGCGCGGGAACCGGGCCATTTCGGCAGCTCGATTGAAGTCGAGGAGGTTGCCGCGCGTGAACGCCCCTGTGATCATCCCTTCGCCGATACGCGAATTCGCGCGTATGCCGCCGCTTGAAACATGCCCTGCCCTCGTGCTCAACGCGGATTATCGCCCGCTGAGCTATTATCCGCTCTCGCTCTGGTGCTGGCAGGATGCGGTGCGCGCGGTGTTTCTCGACCGAGTGAACATCGTCTCGGAATATGATCGTTGTGTCACCAGCCCCAGCTTCTCGATGCGGCTGCCTTCGGTGGTGTCGCTCAAGACCTACGTCAAGCCGACGCGCACACCCGCTTTCACGCGGTTTAACGTGTTCCTGCGCGACCGTTTCACCTGCCAGTATTGTGGAGCGAAGGAAGATCTCACCTTCGATCACGTGATCCCACGCTCGAAAGGTGGTCTCACGACCTGGGAGAATGTCGTCGCGGCCTGTTCGCCGTGTAACCTGAAGAAGGGCGACAAGCTCCCGCGTGACGCCGATATGTTCCCGTTCCAGCAGCCTTTCTCACCCGATGTGCAGGATCTTCACTCGAATGGGCGGCTCTTCCCGCCGAACTATCTGCATGAAAGCTGGATCGACTATCTCTACTGGGATACGGAACTCGATCCGTAATCAATCTCGGTCGCGCGTTGCGCGCAGCGCAAACCCTGTGATCACCGCAGAGATCAGCGCATTCCAGCCGGCGAAACTCAAGCCCAGCAATCGCCACGGCGCATCGGTGCACGAGACCATACGCGCACTCGCCAGCGATTTCGTAAAATCCTGCACCGAGGCTGGCCCTGAGAAAATCCGCCCGCCGCAATCGGCTGGACCAGCCCAGAATTTCCACTCAATGCCCGCGTGATAGACACCCAACGTGAACGAGGCCAAGAAAGCCAGTGTCACCAGACCCGAGAGTCCACGCGCCATGCCCAGGCCACCCTCTCGATTGATTGATACCAAAGCCAGCACGATCAACGGAATGCCGACATAATACGGCCAGCGCTGCCACAGGCACAGCTTGCACGGGATATAGCCAAAGGCCAACTCAAAGATCCAGGCGACGGAAATCGCAAAAAATGCAAGTGCGAGCGCGATGCACAACGCGCCTTCCCGCCGGTCATAGCCGATGCGAACCACGACCCATCTCCCTCAAAACAAAAACTTGACGGCCACAAAGCCGAGCACAATCGCCGCCAGGGTGGCAAGCCCCACAGCTGTGAGGTTTTTCTCGACAAACGCGCGGATCGGCCCGCCGAAGCGGTTGAGCACGCCGGCCACAAGATAAAATCGCCCCGCGCGCGTGATGAGGCACAAAACAATGAACCAGACGAGATCATAGCCCGCGAGACCACTCGCGATGGTTACGAGCTTGAAAGGAATAGGCGTGAGTCCCTTGATCAAGATGATCCAGTGCCCATGCTCCTGATAAAGCAGGCGAAAACTGTCCATCTTGTCGCCATAGCCATAGAGCTTGATGAGCCACGCGCCGAGCGTGTCATAAAGCAGCGCACCGATCGCATAGCCCAACAATGCACCGAATACCGAGGCAATGGTGCAAATGAGGGCATAGTTCCAGGCCCGCTCAGGCTTGGCCATCACCATCGGCACCAGCATCACATCGGGTGGCACAGGAAAGAACGAGCTTTC
>JBOFZC010000388.1:0-3993 GCA_051654985.1 Rhabdaerophilum sp. | reverse complement strand
GTGATCATCGCATAATGGGTCCACTTGACGATATCGTTCCACTGGGCATCGCCCTGGCGAACGGACGGGCCAAGCGGCTCTTTCGAGATGATTTCCGGCAGAACGACGTGATCATCCGGGTTCGTCAGCTTGAGGCGCTCGGCGTAGAGGCCCGAAGCGTCCGTCGTGAACACGTCACAGCGACCGGCATCATAGGCTTTGATGGTTTCGTCGGCGGTCGCGAAGATCACCGGCTCATACTTCAGCTTGTTGGTGCGGAAGAAGTCAGCGAGGTTGAGTTCGGTCGTCGTGCCCTGCTGCGAGCACACCGAAGCGCCCGAGAGGTCCATCGCCGTGTTGACCTTGAGCTTCTTACGAACCATGAAACCCTGGCCGTCATAGTAGTTCACAACCGCGAATTCGAGGCCGAGCGAGGTGTCGCGCGACATCGTCCAGGTCGTGTTGCGCACCAGCACATCAACTTCGCCCGACTGGAGGGCCGTGAAACGGTCCTTCGCAGAAAGCGGAACGAACTTCACCTTGGTGGCATCGCCGAACACGGCCGCCGAAATCGCGCGGCAGAACTCAACATCGAGACCGGTCCAGTTGCCCTGGGCATCCGGCTGGCCGAAGCCGGCGAGGCCGGTATTGGCGCCGCACTGCAGAACGCCGCGCTGCTTGACCTGGTTCAAGGTCTGAGCCGAAGCGGCGCTCGCGACCATCGCGAGAGCGGCACCAGCGGTGACCGTCATAAGAAGCTTTTTCATCAACTCGTCTCCCCGAGTGTTTGCTATCAATTCCTCGCCCGCATCCGTCTATTTTTGATATTCGGAACGGACGTCGCGCGACTGCCCGCCTGGATGCGATACTGAGAACCGCATGCAAGGCGAGAACAGCCGAACGGTCAAGACCTATATGCACTTTTGAGATCGGGAACCCCATTTTTGATGCAATTTTTGCATCGAGAGCCGAGAGTGCTCCGAAATCCGGGAGCAATGCAAGGAGAACTATCTTAAACTGGCAAAATTTTTAGGAAGATTTTTCTATTTAACTGTGATATTTCGGGTTTAAATACTCTTAAACCACTGAAAATCGGAATGAATATGCGGAAGCTCGAAAATCGCATCGCGAAACAGCTGAAAACTGACACACGGCTCGTCGTTCAGGGGCGTAATCCGGACGAGACCTTCGGTTTTGTCAATATCCCGCCTTATCGCGGCTCCACCGTCACTTATCCGGATGCGACATCCTGTCTCGCCGGCAAGAACCGTTTCATTTATGGCCGGCGCGGCAATCCGACTTCCGAAGCACTGGAAGCACTCTGGAATGACCTGGAAGGCTCGGCCGGAACGGTCATTTGTCCGTCCGGCGCCTCGGCGGTGACCACCGCAATTCTCTCGGCTGTCAAAGCTGGGGACCATATCCTCGTCACTGACAGCGCCTATCGACCCACCCGCCATTTCTGCAACAACCAGCTCACGCGCTTTGGCGTCGAGACCACCTATTATGACCCACTCATTGGAGCCGGGATTGAGGCCCTGATCCGCCCGAACACCACCGTGATTTACATGGAAAGCCCGGGTTCCCAGACCTTTGAGGTCCAGGACGTACCGGCCATCGTGACCGTCGCCAAGAAACACGGCATCACGACAATGATCGACAACACCTACGCGACCGCCCTGCTGTTCAAGCCGCTCGATTTCGGGGTCGATATTTCGATCAACGCCGCCACCAAATACCCGTCCGGGCATTCTGATGTGCTGATCGGCCTTGTCGCGGCCAACGAGAAAGCCTTGCCCGCACTCAAGCTGACGCATGGTGATCTCGGGCTCTATCTCGGCCCGGATGACGTGTTCCTGACCCTGCGCGGTTTACGCACAATGGGCCTGCGCCTACGCGAACAGGGCGCCAATGCGCTTCTGGTTGCCAAAACGCTGGAGGGCAAGAAGGGCGTGAAGCGCGTGCTCCATCCGTCCCTGCCCTCTTGCCCGGGCCACGCGATCTTCCAGCGCGATTTCAAGGGACCATCAGGGCTGTTCTCGATCATCCTTGATGTTCAAAGTGATGAACAGGTCGCGGCCTTCCTCGACAATCTCTCGCTGTTTGGCATGGGCTATAGCTGGGGCGGGTTTGAAAGCCTGGCAGTGCCCTTCGATTGCACGCCTTTCCGCACTGCGACCGTCTACAATCCCGGCGGGCGCGGCATCCGTCTCAATATCGGACTGGAAGACCCTACGGATTTGCTCGCGGATCTCGATCGCGGCCTCGCGGCGATGCATGCGGTAAAATAGCAGCTATGGCGCGAGCCAGCGCGCCGTAACGGTCCCACGCTCATCCCATTCGAAGCGCGCACGCCGATGCCCCTCATAGGCGAGGTAGAGCCATTCGAGGCTGTGGACGCGCACAACAAGCGCCGCGAAATGGGCGCGCCCTGTCTCGAGTGCCGCATCATCGGCGGTATCCGGCAGGCTGTATGCGTCGCCGGCACCGATGGTCGCGCCGGATGCGGGCATGATGCCATAGCAAGCGCGGCTCATGCGCTGGCTCGCGCGCCACGCGGCATCCGCCTGCGCGTCATCATGATGCACAACTCCCAAGCCTTGCACACGCAATTGCACTTTCGCGGCGGCATCATAGGCGAGCAGGCTTACGCGCGGTTCTCGCGCAATTTCCAGTGCCTTTTGCGAGCGGATATCCGTGTGAAGGCGCAATGTTCGGGCTTCGGGGTCAACCGCGCGCAGAACCATGATCCGCTGGCGCGGCGCGCCATCGAGGTCAATCGTTCCGACCGCCGGGAGATGAAAGCCGGAGCGCCTGTCCAGTGCGCCGCGCGTCAACGCACCCCACGCCGCATTCAGGCTGCCTGAAAGATCGTCATACCAGTCAGGAAGCGGTGACCGTCCGGTCATTCACCGCCCTCGATCGCGACCTTGCCCCGCTGCCGGCGTTCCTTGGCAATGAGCGCGAGATTGCGGAAATAGATGAAGAACGACAGCGCCTGCCCAAGGATGATCACCGGATCACGCTTGTGGATGCCATAGGCCAGCACGATCGCCGCACCGCCAATCGAGAAAAACCAGAACGCGAGCGGCACCACCGAACGCCCCGCGCGCTCGCTCGCGATCCATTGCACGATGAAGCGCGCCGCGAACAGCAATTGCCCGAATACACCAATCACCGCCCACCAAGTGAAATTGGTGACGAACACATCGTGCAAAAAGCTATCGATCGATTGCGAGAGATGGATCAGCATCACGTCTCCTCGCGCGTCGCCGTATCCGGCTTGCGACGCCGGATCAGCCACCAGACGCCAAACAAATCCCAGAGCGCGACTTTCGCACGTGCCCAGGACGCGTAATTCGAAACGCCCGAGCCGCGCGGACGATCCACAACATCGCAATGCGCCACCTTGTGCCCGTCACGCACCATCAGAGCGGGCGTGAAGCGATGCAGCGCATCAAAAAACGGCAAACGCAAATAGGCCTCACGGCGCATCACCTTGAGGCCGCAACCCGAATCACGGGTGCCATCGTTCAGCATCTTTCCACGGACGTCGTTCGCGACCTTCGACTGAAGGCGCTTGAAAGAACTGTCGGTGCGCTTCGTGCGCTGGCCTTGAACGAGGGCGACGGCCGGATCAGCATCCATGAATGCGATCATGCTTGGCAAAAAAGCGGGGTTGTTCTGACCGTCGCCATCCAACGTGCACAGGATGTCGCCGCGCGCCGCGAGCGCCCCGTCGCGGATCGCGGCCGATTGCCCCCGGCTTTCGGCATGATGCAGCACCCGCAATTGCGGATAGGTCGAACGCAGGTTCGAAAGCACGGTCGCGGTTTCGTCCGTCGAACCATCATTCACCGCGATGATTTCATGCGGCTCGTTCGCGAGCGCATTCGCGATCTCGGCGATGAGGGGGGCTACATTGCCCTCCTCGTTCCGCATGGGGATCACGACAGAAATACGCGGGTTGGCGGCATCTAGGCCGCCATTCTGTTCAGGCATGAAACTCTCGCT
>JBOFZC010000387.1:0-2352 GCA_051654985.1 Rhabdaerophilum sp. | reverse complement strand
CGCGGCGTTTCACCCGTTCGGTGATGCTGCCACGCTCAATGGGCGTGTAGCTGTGGGTGATGATGGTATCGCGGCTCGCCCCAAGCGCATCCATCATGCCGGGCCAGGTCGAGGTGGCGTAGGATTTGACATAGAGGACGGCGCCGACGCGAGGTGTGTCTGCCCCCTCCTCCACCGTGAACTGGCCTTTACCGAAACGGATTGCGGCATCGCTGGCATCTTCAGCGATGATGCCGAAAGCGCTGCGTGATTTGTTGCGGAGTTCGCCCGTCAAAAGCGAGGCATAGAACCCAATCAGGCTGCCATCGCTGCTCTTGAGACGGTGAGATTTGACGCCAAGCCCGGTCTCAAGGATCGAGACCACTTCACGCAACTCTTCCAAGCGCCGGTCGGTGTCCTCACCCCAGACCTTTGCCGCCGCCTTGCCAAAGAGTGGCACCGCCAGCGGCGCAACCTGCCGTCGAACGACCGTCAGGATCAGCACGGATTCCTGCAAATTGCGGCGCTGTAGCTCACTGCTCCAGGCTCGGTCGATATCGGCGGCAAAGCTTTGGCCGTGGATGGGTTTCAGCTGAGCTTGGGCCGGGCGCATCATCCGGTGCAGATAGAAGCTGAAACGTTCATCCAGCGTGTCGAGGAGATGGGCAAACCCAGCGCGCAGCGCGGTGATAGCCGAAGACCCGGATGTGATTCCGTCAATGCCGGTCACCTCCAGCGAGATCATCAAGCCGTTGTCGCGTGTACGCACGACCTCATCATCAAGCTCAATGACGTACGGCAGATGCGCGTAGATCTTCGGATCCGCCGGGATCAGCGCCCGCGCCCTGCCCTTCAATCCATCCCTTTCAAGAAACATGACGCCGCCCTTTCCGCAGGATGGCCATCGGCGTCACCTGCATCATCACGGCAAAGACATGGTGCCCGTTCGGGTTCAGCTTGGTGGCCACGCGCGCAAGCCCGTACCAGACCGGGGCGGTCAGAAACCACCAGACTGGCTTGAACAAGATGAAGGGCAGCACGGTCATCGCTCCCACTGCCATGGCATAGGGCATCGGCAGGCCAAGAAACTTGGCTTGCCGCGAGAGCCCGAGGATGACCGCACTTTTCTCCATGGTTTTTGCCCTGCCTTAGCTGAAGGACGAGCGCAGGTTGGCGACGATGGCGGGACCGGCGAAAACGAGGAAGGCGCCAACTACGACCAGAGCCACCCAAGCCCAGGAGATGCGGTTGAAGGCCGCGAGGAACCCCGTCACCACGAAGGCGATGCCAAAGAAGGCGGTCGCCAGCGTGCCCCGGAACGAGGCCAGAACGCCGGTGGCCACGGTTTCGGCCTTGGTGAAGACCACCTGAGCCAGCGCAGGCTCCGACTGCGCCAGAAAAAGGGTGAAAAGGGTCAGGCCCAGAAGAGCCACGTGTTCGTTACGCATGATGGGATTTGTCCTTCTTGGTTCAGAGCTCGGTGAGGATGCGGTCATAGACCGCCATCACCTTTACGATGTGCGATTGGGTCTCGGCGTAGGGTGGCACGCCGTCGTATTTGCGCACGGCTTCGGGGCCTGCATTGTAAGCTGCAAGGGCCAGTTCCAGGCTGCCAAAGGCGGCCATCTGTTCGAGAAGATAACGCGCGCCGCCGTCGAGGTTTTCGATAGGGTCCGCAGGATCGACGTTGAGGTAATCAGCCGTGCCAGGCATCAGTTGTGCGAGGCCAAGGGCACCTGCATGGCTCACAGCGCCTTGGGTATAATCGCTCTCGACCTTGATCATTGCCTGGAAGAAGGCCGCCCATTCGGCGGGTGAAAGCTCGAGCCGCGCGAGAGCCGGGTGGTCTTGATAGCGGGTGGCAATCAGCCGGATCGAGGGCAGGACGTCCCTAGGGGCTGCTACGCCCTTGGTGCTGTAGGACACTGCGGCGGCGGCCTCAGCCCCCTCCCCTTCTCGGGTCTTTTCTTCACCCTGTTCGGGGCGGACTGGGACAATCAGTTGCCCCTGCGCATCATAGCGCAGAACGGATGTATCGAGCGCGGCAAGCTGGATGTCACCGCCCTGCCCTTCCGGCTCATTCCAGCGGATCACTTCCGCCGGGCAAGCTCCGCATGTCAGTGCAGACAGCACCAACGACAGCAGGCACGTCGAGATGGTCGAGGTTGAGCTTGCCAAAAGCGAGCCCAAACATGCCGATTGGCGAGTTGACAATGCGTTCCCGCGCAAGGGCGGTGACCAGCAAAAAGCGCTCGCCCGTGGGGCTGACAACATAGAACAGCCATTCCCCCGAAAACCGCTCGTCGGGGTTGGGCGCACTGACACACTCGATCTCAACAGTCGCTCCTTCGGATGCGGCCAGCTTGCGGAAAT
>JBOFZC010000386.1:0-4044 GCA_051654985.1 Rhabdaerophilum sp. | reverse complement strand
CAGTTTTTCCTTGGCCCGCTGGCTGATCGCTTCGGGCGCCGGCCAGTGCTGCTGATTTCGCTCGTCTCCTACGTGTTCGCGAGCCTGCTCGCTTATCTCGCGCCCAATGTGGAACTGCTGATCGTCGCGCGCATCCTGCAAAGCTTCGGCGCGACGGCTGGGATCACGCTCGCGCGCACCATGATCCGCGATCTGCATGAGCGCGACACGGCTGCAAGTCTCATCGGCTATGTGACCATGGGCATGGTTGTGGCGCCGATGATCGCACCGATCCTCGGGGCCACAATCGATGACCTTTTCGGCTGGCGCGCCATCCTGATCTTCTGCGCGAGCCTGGGTCTTGTCGCTTTCATTGTCGCGGCACCGAGCCTGCCGGAAACGCGGCCCGCGAGCCTTGTGGCCGCCACTGGTCGCGAGGTCGTGCAGCGAACCGTGGAGCTCCTCGGCAATGCGCGTTTCATGGGCTTCTGGGGCACATCTGCGGCCTGTTCGTGCATCTTCTTCGCGTTTCTGGGGGCCGCGCCTTACCTGATGATCGAGGCGATGAACCGGCCCAAGACCGAATATGGCCTATGGTTCATGACGCTCTCGATCGGCTACATGATCGGCAATTTCATCTCCGGGCGTTTTGCGCAGCGGCTGGGGATCGAAATCCTGATTTTCTGGGGCAACCTGATCGGTGTTTTCGGCACGCTCATTCTGCTCGTCGGGGCGCTGATGGGTTATCTCAACCCGTTCATGCTGTTCATCCCCGCGATGATCACCTCGTTTGGCAACGGATTGGTGTTGCCCAATGCGCTCGCGGGCGGGATCGGGGTGGATCCCAAAGCGGCGGGTGCCGGCTCAGGCCTCATGGGTTTTGGCCAGATGGGTGGCGGCGCGCTCGCGAGCTATCTCGGCGGCAAATTCATCACCGGCACGGCGGTGCCGCTGGCGATCATCATGCTGGTTTGCGCGATTTTGGCCCTACTCGCCGGGTGGTTCACGCGCCGCGAGGATTGAGGAATTGCCCGCCTCGCCCGAGGATGCAATCCCAGTACACCGCTTGTTAATACCGACGCCGCAGGCGGGCGGGAATCCATATTTTCAACCCTAGCCAAGGCGGTTTCTGGTCCGATGCTTCGCATAGCCGGGAATGACACCGGCGCTGTTACCCTGCCTGAGCCTGCACAAAACTCTCCAGCACCATTTTCTGGCCGGCCTTGTCGAATTCCACGGTGAGCTTGTTGCCATCGACCGCCATCACCGACCCCGGGCCGAACTTGATGTGAAACACCCGGTCGCCGGATTTATAACGCGAGGCTTGCGCGGAGGAGGCGAGAACCCGCCCCTCGATCTCGCGCGGGCCGCGGCTGGTTGAACCAGCACCCCAGCTGTTCCCGCCCTTCGGCGTGTAGCCCCCGGCCTGCGCCGCCTGCATGCGTTGCCAGCCCGGTGTCTCATAGTTTGAAGCGGCGGGATTGACCCGATCGAAGCGGCTCGCGCCGGCATAGCCCATGCGCTGCATCGAGCCATAGGTGCCGGCGGCCTGCATCACCTCGACATGCGCAGCGGGGAGTTCATCGACAAAGCGCGAGGGGATGGTGGATTGCCACAGCCCGTGAATGCGCCGGTTGGTGGCGAAATAGAGCTTGATCCGGCGTTTGGCGCGCGTCAGCCCGACATAGGCGAGGCGGCGTTCTTCCTCGAGGCCGGCGCGGCCCTGTTCATCCAAAGTGCGCTGGCTCGGGAACAGCCCTTCCTCCCACCCCGGGAGGAACACCGTTTCGAATTCAAGGCCTTTCGCGCCGTGGAGCGTCATGATCGAGACGCGATCCTCACCCTCGCCCTGGGACTTTTCCATCACGAGGCCGACATGCTCGAGAAACCCCGCGAGGTTCTCGAATTCCTCCATCGCGCGCACCAATTCCTTGAGGTTGTCGAGCCGCCCGGCAGCATCCGCCGAGCGATCCTTCTTCCACATATCGGTGTAGCCGCTCTCTTCGAGGATCATTTCCGCGAGTTCGTGATGCGGCGTGGTCTCAATCAGTGAGGCCCAGCGCGTGATGTTCTCGACAAGAGCGCGCAGGTTTGGGCGATGACGGTTTGAAATTTCATCGCTTTCCACCAGCACGCGCGCGGCTTGCAGAAGCGGCACGCGGTTGGGCCTGGCATAGGCGTGGAGAGCGTTGAGCACTGCATCGCCGAGGCCGCGTTTGGGGGTGTTGAAAATGCGCTCGAAAGCGAGATCGTCAGCGCCCTGGTTGACGATGCGCAGATAAGCCAGGGCATCCCGGATTTCCGCACGCTCGTAGAAGCGCGGGCCGCCAATGACGCGATAGGGGATGGCATTCGAGATAAAGCGCTCCTCGAATTCGCGCATCTGGAACGAGGCGCGCACGAGGATGGCCATCTCTTGCAGCGCATGGCCCTTGTGTTGCAACGCCTCGATCTCATCGGCGACGAGGCGCGCCTCTTCCTCCGAATCCCAGGCGCAGGCGACGCTGATCGGCTCGCCGGCTTCACCATCGGTGAACAGGGTTTTGCCGAGCCGTCCCTCGTTCTTGGCGATGAGATGTGCGGCAGCACCGAGAATATGCCCGGTCGAGCGATAATTGCGCTCGAGGCGGATGACCGCAGCACCCGGGAAATCCTTGTCGAACCGGAGGATGTTGTCGACCTCGGCGCCGCGCCAGCCGTAGATGGACTGATCATCATCGCCCACGCAGCAGAGGTTGCGATGGCCCGCCGCGAGCAACCGAAGCCAGAGATATTGGGCGACGTTGGTATCCTGATATTCGTCGACCAGCATGAATCGGAAACGCTGCTGATACTCCTTCAGGATATCCGGGTTTTCCTGAAACAGCCGGATATTCTCCATCAGCAGGTCACCGAAATCGACGGCGTTCAGCGCTTTTAACCGCTCCTGATAGAGCTTGTAGAGTTCGCGCGCGCGCCCCTCGGCGAAAACATGCCCTTCGCCGGATGAGACCTTCTGGGGCGTCAGCGCACGGTTCTTCCAACCATCGATCTGGAAGGCAAGGAGGCGCGCGGGCCAGCGCTTCTCGTCGATATTCTCGGCCTGCAGAATTTGCTTCAGCAGCCGGATCTGGTCATCAGTGTCTAGGATCGTGAAATCCGAGCGCAGGCCCACGAGTTCCGCGTGGCGGCGCAGGACTTTCGCTCCGATCGAGTGAAATGTGCCGAGCCAGGGCATGCCTTCGCCAACAGCGCCGATGAGCGCGCCGATGCGCTCCTTCATCTCTCGCGCGGCCTTGTTGGTAAAGGTCACCGAGAGGATTTCGCTGGCGCGCGCCCGTCCCTTCGAGATGATCTCGGCGATGCGGCTCGTGAGCACCTTCGTCTTGCCTGTGCCGGCCCCCGCAAGCACAAGAACGGGGCCGTCGAGCGTTTCGACCGCACGCTTCTGCTCGGGGTTCAGACCATTGAGATGCACAGCCGGACGCGCCGCCGCCATTGCGCGCGCAGCGATACCGCCGCCAGCAGGTGGCGGCGTGGGAGCCCAATCATCGAGCGCAAAAGGATCGGACACGCACTATTCCCGTTGAAGAGCTGAACTTCGCGAGGCGGCCCTTGGAATTGGCCGCACAGCAACCCAGATTGACACGCAATCATGGCTGATTCGGGCCGCTTGCGCTTGCCTGACAAATGGCCACGCCGATCACGCGGTGCAACCCGCGCCACCGAGGAGAATTCCATGCCCACCATGAGCCAGATGACGAAACCGGTTTTCAATCAGATGCTCGGTGCGCTGGATCGCATTTTGGATAAACTTGCGGCGCATTGCGAAGCGAAGAAAATAGAGCCCTCGGTTTTCCTCAATATGCGGCTTGCGCCCGATATGTTCGCTTTCACCCGTCAGGTGCAGATCGCCTGCGATTTCGCGAAAGGTGCCACCGCCCGCCTGGCAGGGCGCGAAAATCCTTCATGGGCGGATACGGAAACCTCGATCGGCGAGCTGAAAGAACGCATCGCGAAAACGCTGGCCTTCGTGAATGCCGTGCCGGATGGCGAGCTTGATGGCTCGGAAACCCGCACCATCAC
>JBOFZC010000385.1:0-17440 GCA_051654985.1 Rhabdaerophilum sp. | reverse complement strand
TCGCCCGATCTGCCCGTGAGCGGCTTCGCTCCGGGACGACACCCGATTGAGGGCTATGGTGCGCAGGGTTTTCGCTTCGCGGGGATGGCGCATCCCGGTTCGATCCTGGCCTTGCCTTCGGGCATACGCGCTTGGGATGTCCGGAGCTTGTCCGATATCTGCGCCCAGAATCTCGCGCCATTGATTTCAGAACGCGAGACGATTGAAATCCTGCTGATCGGCACCGGCAAGCGTGCCGCTCTGCCGATCGAGCCGTTCCTAGAGGATCTTCGCGCCGAAGGCTTTCGTCCTGAACTGATGGATACGCCGGCCGCAGCCCGCACTTACAACGTGCTTCTTGCGGAAAACAGGCGCGTCGCAGCGGCTCTGCTTGCGTTCTGAAATGCCAGAAAAGATTTCGCGGCTAACCCCAGGGCTTTTGCCTTCCCCTTTGCCTGCTCTGCCCCATATCCCCGAAGAGGGATGCAAGGGCCAATGAACGAGCAGAACCGCCAATTTCGGCCGGTCGCCACTGCGACCCCGCCAACACTCGAGGCGGCCTATGAGGCTAGCCGTAGAATCTTGCGCGCCGAAGACCCCGATCGCTATGTCGCTTGCCTCTTGGCTCCGCCCGCATTTCGCCCGCATCTGTTCGCGATCTACGCCTTCAGTTGCGAAATCGCCCGTGTGCGCGAAACGGTGAGCGAGGCCTTGCCTGGAGAGATTCGCCATCAATGGTGGCGCGAGGCGCTCTCCTGCAACGTTTCCGAAGCTGCGGCAGCGCATCCGGTTGCCGCGGCCGTGCTCGACACGATGAAGCGATTTAACCTGCCGCCTGAACCCTTTCTCTCCTTGATCGAGGCGCGTGGTTTCGACCTTTACGACGATCCCATGCCGACCTGGCAGGATCTCGAGGGATATTCTGGCGAGACCTCATCGTCGCTGATCCGCCTCGCGTCGATCATTCTTGCAAATGGCGTCGAGCCTGGCTCGGCATCGCTCTGCGGCCATGCAGGGGTCACTTATGCCCTAACAGGGCTTTTGCGCGCCTTCCCGATCCATTCTCGGCGCAACCAGTGCTATATTCCGCATGAGGTCCTGATCGCCTGTGGCGTTACGCTTGAGGATATCCATTCCGGGCGCGACAGCGATGGTTTGGGTGCGGCCCTCGCTTTGGTGCGGGAACGTGCACGTTCGCATCTCGATGCCCTTCGGGCGCAGATCCGTTCCATTCCGCCTGAGATCGCGCCCGCATTCTACCCCGTCACGATCTGCGAAACCCTGCTCGCGCGCATGGAGCGCCCCAACTACAAACCGTTCGAAACGCTGATCACGCTTGGGCCGGTTGAACGCTTTTGGCTTGTTGGGCGCGGAGCCTGGAAAGCCAAGCGCGCGGGCTGATTACTCGGCAGCAGCTGCTGCTTCCGATTTCGTCAGACCCTCTCGCGCCATCCATTCCGCAAGATCCACCTTGGCACGCGCGGAGATCATGCGCTTACGTGCCTGAGATTTGTCAGTGCCCTTGAGGCGTTTGCCATCCGGGCCTTTCGGTGCCTCGTGGATTGGCGGAAACAGCCCGAAATTGATGTTCATCGGCTGATAAGAGCGCGGGCCTGCATCGATCGTTTCGATATGTCCGCCGGTGATGTGATTGAGCAACGCGCCCATCGCCGAGGTCGAGGGTGGGGGTGTCAACTCCCGGCCCAATCGCTCGCGGCTCGCGAAAAGCCCGGCCATCAGCCCGACGGCGGCGCTTTCGACATAACCCTCGCATCCCGTGATCTGACCAGCGAAGCGCAGAGAGGGGCGCGCTTTCATTTGCAGGGTTGAGTCCAACAAACGCGGTGAATTGAGATAGGTGTTTCGGTGAATGCCACCGAGGCGCGCAAATTCCGCCTGTTCTAACCCGGGGATCATACGAAAAATCCGGCCTTGCTCGCCATATTTCAACTTGGTCTGGAACCCGACCATATTGAACAAGGTGCCGAGCTTGTTGTCTTGGCGAAGCTGTACGATGGCATAGGATTTCACTGCGGGGTTATGCGGATTGGTGAGCCCCACCGGCTTCATGGGGCCATGCCGAAGCGTTTCGGGTCCACGTTCGGCCATCACTTCAATGGGGAGACAGCCGTCAAAATAGGGCGTGTCTTTTTCCCATTCCTTGAATTCTGTCTTCTCAGCGGCGAGTAGCGCTTCGATGAAAGCCGCGTATTGTTCGCGATCCATCGGGCAATTGAGATAATCCGCGCCTGTGCCGCCGGGACCGGCTTTATCATAGCGCGACTGGAACCAGGCTTTGGACATATCCACGCTCTCGCGATGCACGATCGGCGCGATGGCATCAAAAAACGCGAGCGATGTCTCGCCGGACAGCGCGCGAATGCCGTCAGCAAGGGCCGGCGAGGTGAGGGGGCCGGTGGCGATGATGACCTTGTCCCAATCCTCGGGCGGCAAACCTGCGATCTCGCCTCGTTCGATCGTAATCAGCGGATGCGCATTGAGCGCTTCGGTGACATCCGCCGAGAAGGCGTCACGATCGACTGCGAGCGCAGAACCCGCTGGCACCTGGTTGCGATCGCCGCAAGCCATGATCAGCGAACCCAGCTGGCGCATCTCGTGATGGATCAGCCCGACAGCGTTGGTTTCTGAATCATCAGAGCGGAAAGAGTTTGAGCAAACAAGCTCGGCAAAACCCTCGGTCTTGTGAGCATCGGTCATGCGCACCGGGCGCATCTCGTGCAAGACCACCGGCACGCCGGCCTGCGCGATCTGCCACGCCGCTTCCGAGCCGGCGAGGCCGCCGCCGATGACATGGATGGGTTTGAACATCGTCGATCTCTTTTCAGGTCGGTTCACGTCGGCGTTGCAGCCGGTTCGCTGTATGACGAACCGCTTAGTTCCGCATGGGGAAAACGTCAATTTTCGGTCGACACTCGATGCGGATTGGCCTTGCAACGCGCTCAGCATTCCGCTCAATCGCTGCAACACGTGAGGGGAATGATATGCGTGAATGGCTGGTGGAGATTATTCTCCTTGGCGTGCTTTTCGCTTACTTGGTCTATGTCAATCGTGCCGTTTTCACCCAGCGCGCGCAGCTTCTTTTTGATGCTCCGATGGATGTGGTGCGGCAGCTGATGCGCGTTTCACCTCAGAGTCCGTTCTTGCTTCCGGGCGTCAATCGGGTTGAATGGGTCGATCGCGCCCGACATATCAGCCGTGTGGTCTACGACAATGGCAAAGTCGAAGGATTGGTGCGCGAGATCGATCTCGACAATGATCGAGCGGCCATGGCCGACGGCGCGTTCCTCGACGTTAAGGATCAAACCAGTCTCGGCACCTTCGAAAGCCGATCCGTTTTTTCTGAAACCCCGGCGGGCATTCGGGTTGAGTGCGATGTTCGCTATTTCCGAGGCGCAATCTGGCGTGGATTGACCCTGCGTCTCGGTATGCCGCTCGCTTTCATCATTTTTCGCAAAGGGTACGAGCCTCAACTCAAGGAGTATTGCGCGAAGCATCATCCGGAGCATTCCGGCACCATCCAGTCCGTTGGCGGCATGCACGATCTCGCGGCTCGGCTTGGTGGTTGGCCCTTCCTGCTCAGTGCTGCGGCCGTGCTGTGGTTCGTGTTCGATCTTGGCCTCTGGCCAGGGCTCGTGCTGATTGCAACCATCCTGATCCACGAAGGTGGCCATCTTTTCTCGATGCGTCGGCACGGACTTCAGGCGAGCGCTGTGCTGATTCCGTTTCTGGGTGGGATGGCCTATTCCTCAAAGCCAATGCCCAGTGACGCGTCAGATGCCGAAATGACGCTGATGGGGCCGGTATTTGGGCTCGCTTTGGCCTATCTTTTTGTGCTCATCGCGCAAGTCACCTCCGAAAACGATTTCTGGATCGCCGCTGCCGCATTCACGGTTATGGTCAATGGCTTCAATCTGCTGCCGATCCCGCCGCTGGATGGGGGACGTTACGTGCAATTGCTGATGCGACGGTTGGGCCATGAGGTGTTTCGTTGGCTCTCGCTGGCTCTGGTCGTTTGCGGCGTGGCCCTGGCATGGTGGCTCTCATCCATCGTCCTAATGGTGATTTTTGTGCTCGTTGGCACCATGCTCGCCTTCGCAAAGGAGCAAGACTGGGATCGTCCGCGCATGAGTGGCGGCGAAATGGCATTCTCAGGGCTTGGGTTTTTCGTGCTGTTGGCCGGGCATCTCTGGGTTCTCTGGTATGCCCATGAGCATGGTGTGCTCGACGCCCTGTTCAGAGCGATGGAGAGTGGCCCCTTCGGCTGAACGTGTTGAAGCAAAAGAATTTTGGGCGAGCGCGCCAAACTTGAGATGAATAAAAAAGGCCCGCCTTTTCAGGCGGGCCAGGGAGCGTGCGGGAGGGAGAACCCGACACGTCAGGGAGCTCAATTAGGCACGGGCAACGTCGCGGGCGACGGTGTCGATATCCCAGCGGGCGATGCCGATATCGCTCAACTCACGATCTGAAAGACGCGACAGCGTCTCGTAATTGCGGCGATAGCGCAGATAGGCCTTGAGGCGGTTGATCAGGGTCGTAACAATCACAGGTCTTCTCCAATTTCATGTTCAGGCCAGCGGGGCGCTTCAGAGCTCAGGCGCTCGGACCCTCATGGTCCCGCGTCGCCCTTCTGCGTCACTTCTCCGCTGCCGGATACAGGTGCTGTTGTGCAGTGCAATAAAGGCAGAAAATAGGCATAACTGCTCATTAGATATACAGCAGATATGCAAATTACGCATGTCTTTTTGTGCCTATATCGGCGCTCAACGCCTAGGTCACAAGAGCTCGCGCAGGGTATTGAGCCTCAAGCGGGGGGAATGAAAATCTGCCGTATCTCTTGAAAAACCGGGAGGTTTTCCAGTTTGGCAGCATGCGCGAAAAGGGCGGGGTGAATTGCCCAATCCACCAATCCCGGATGCGCCTCGCTGACAAAGCGGACCATGCAAGCGACGGCAATATCCGCATGCCCGAATGTGTGGCCAAACCAATAAGGCGTGGAAAGGCTGACGCATTCCACCTCAAGCACAGTCAGCACACCCGCAATCTGTGCCTGGCAGCGCGCGACCCAGATGTCTGACGTCTCGCTGTGCAGCCGTTTCTCGTAAAACAGGCTCACGACCTTGTCGCCGAGGCCGGTCGCCAATGTTGCAATGCGCAGGGCCTTGTGGCGTGCGGGCTCCGTGACCGGAAACAGCCTCTTCTCCGGAGGCATATGGCTATCGAGATAATCGAGGATGATATGACTGTCGGCGAGCGCTGTGCCGTCATCAAGAACCAGAGTAGGCACACGCGTCAGCGGGTGATGCGTGCGGATTTTCTCGACATCACCGAAGACCGACCAGGGCTTATGTTCAAACGGAACGCCGTAAAGACGAAGTGCGATCCCGACACGACGCACGAAGGGTGAATCATATTGCCCGATCAGGATCATATCGCCGTTTCCTCAATTGTGGTGGCCGCGCTTCAGAACGTCCTTCAGAAAGCGCCCGGTATGCGAAGCCGAGGCCTTGGCAATGTCTTCTGGTGTGCCTTGCGCTACGACCATGCCGCCGCCATCGCCACCTTCCGGGCCCATATCGATCACCCAATCGGCCGTTTTGATCACTTCGAGATTGTGCTCGATCACCACAACAGTGTTGCCCTGATCTGCAAGCTCATGGAGCACTTCGAGGAGCTTTTTCACATCGTGGAAATGCAGGCCCGTGGTTGGTTCATCGAGAATATAGAGCGTGCGGCCCGTGGCGCGGCGTGACAGCTCTTTCGAGAGTTTCACCCTCTGCGCTTCGCCGCCCGACAGGGTCGTCGCCTGCTGGCCCACCTTGATGTAGCCAAGGCCGACCCGTGCGAGGGTTTCCATTTTTTCGCGAATGGAAGGGACAGCTTTAAAGAGGGCTGCGGCCTGCTCGACGGTGGTGTCGAGCACATCGGCGATGGAGTGATCACGGAATTTCACTTCCAGCGTTTCGCGATCGTAACGCTTGCCCTTGCAGACATCACAGGTGACGTAAACATCTGGCAAGAAATGCATTTCGATTTTGACGACGCCGTCACCCTGGCAAGCTTCGCATCGTCCGCCCTTGACGTTGAACGAGAAGCGTCCGGGCTGATATCCCCGCGCTTTCGCCTCGGGCAGGTTCGCGAACCAGTCGCGGATCGGCGTGAAAGCCCCGGTATAGGTCGCGGGGTTCGAGCGCGGCGTGCGCCCGATCGGCGATTGATCGATATCGATCACCTTGTCGAGCATTTCGAGCCCTTCAATACGCTCAAACTTCGCCGGCATCTCGAGCGCGCCGTTCAGCCGCCTTGCGGCAGCCTTGTAGAGCGTCTCGATCACGAGCGTCGATTTGCCGCCACCGGAAACACCGGTGACGCAGGTGAAAAGCCCGAGGGGCACATCGACCGATACCGATTTGAGGTTGTTGCCCGTGGCCCCCGAGAGTTTCAGCATGCGCGCGGGCGACGCCTTGCGCCGCTTTTTCGGCAGGGGAATGGCCTCGACGCCCGTGAGATATTTGCCCGTGAGCGAATTGGGATCGGCCATCAACTCAGCCGGTGTGCCTTTTGCGACGATCCGCCCGCCATTCACCCCAGCGCCAGGGCCGATATCGACGACATAATCCGCTTCGCGGATGGCATCTTCATCATGCTCCACGACAATCACGGAATTCCCGAGATCGCGCAGGCGCTTGAGCGTCACAAGCAGACGCTCGTTGTCGCGCTGGTGCAGTCCAATGGAAGGTTCGTCCAGCACATAGAGCACACCGGTGAGGCCGGAACCAATCTGCGAGGCCAAGCGAATACGCTGGCTCTCACCGCCCGAAAGCGTGCCCGAGGCGCGCGACAACGTGAGATAGTCGAGGCCAACATCGGAAAGAAATTTCAGCCGGTCGCGGATCTCTTTCAGGACTCGCCCAGCGATTTCATTCTGCTTCGATGTGAGTGCGCTCGGCAGCGCCTCAAACCAGCGACCGGCTTCAGCCACGGATTTTTGCGTCACCTCGCCGATATGCTTCATGCCGATCTTCACCGCCAAAGCCTCGGGTTTGAGCCTGTGACCCAGGCACTCCGAGCACGGCGTGGCCGACATGAACCGCGAGATTTCCTCGCGCGACCAATCGCTTTCCGTCTCCTTGAAGCGTCGCTCGAGATTGGTGATCACACCTTCGAAGGGTTTGACCACCTCATAGGCGCGCATGCCATCTTCATAGCCAAAGCGCACGGGCTCGGCCCCGGAGCCATAGAGAATGACGAGTTTGACGCTATCCGGCAGGCTCGACCACGGCTTGTTGAGCGCGAAGCCGTAATGTTTCGCCAAAGCCGCGAGGGTCTGGCCGTAATAGGGCGAGGTCGAGCGCGCCCAGGGGGCAATCGCGCCCTTTTGGAGCGTGAGGGTTTCATCCGGCACGATCAGGCCAGGGTCGATTTTCATCTCATGGCCGATACCACCGCAGGTGGGGCAGGCCCCGAACGGATTGTTGAACGAGAACAACCGTGGCTCGATCTCGGAAATCGTAAAGCCTGAAACAGGGCAGGCGAATTTCGAGGAGAAGGTGATACGGCGCGGCTCGCCTGCTTCGTTCACCTCGTCGGCGCATTCGAGAATGGCGATGCCATCGGCCATCTCCAGCGCCTGCTCGAACCCATCGGCGAGGCGTGACGCGATATCAGGCCGCACGACGATGCGGTCGATCACGACATCGATATCGTGCTTGAGCTTTTTATCGAGGGCAGGGGCCTCGGCAATCTCGTAATACTGCCCGTCGATTTTCACGCGCTGATAGCCGCGCTTGAGGAAATCCGCGAGCTCCTTGCGATATTCGCCCTTCCGCCCGCGAATCACGGGGGCAAGCAGGAAAGCGCGCGTCTTCTCCGTCAAAGCCAATACGCGATCAACCATCTGCGACACAGTCTGGCTTTCGATCGGGAGGCCGGTCGCCGGCGAATAGGGAATGCCGACGCGCGCCCAAAGCAGACGCATGTAATCATAGATTTCCGTGACTGTGCCCACGGTTGAGCGCGGGTTTTTCGAGGTCGTCTTCTGCTCGATGGAAATTGCAGGGGAGAGCCCGTCGATCTGGTCGACATCGGGCTTCTGCATCATCTCGAGGAACTGGCGGGCATAGGCCGAGAGGCTTTCGACATAGCGTCTCTGCCCCTCGGCATAGATTGTGTCGAAAGCGAGCGACGACTTGCCCGAGCCGGAAACGCCCGTGAACACCACGAGCTTGTCGCGCGGCAATACGAGATCGACATTTTTCAGATTGTGCTCGCGCGCGCCGCGCACCGAGAGCACCCGCTCGCCGGGGAAAAGCAGTGCTGCTTCGTCAAAAAGCTGCTCTATGGCGTTCGCCTCGACGGCGCGCTGGGATTTCGATTTCGACATGGCATTCCGGCGAGTGCGAGGGTGTCTCCGAGTTAAGCTCTGGGAGCCTCACCCGCAAGCCGCCCCGCGCGAAGGGACACTGTGCATACGCGCCAGACCCTGCCACGGATTGTCAGGAATGAAAAGAACAAAAATGGAACAGTTTTGTTGCTCAGACCAAAGCTCCTGTCAAGATTTGACAGGAGACATGGTCAGATTGCTCTCCGTCTTTTGTCGTTTCCCAGGATTTACCCCATGATTCATCCGGCCAACACAGATTTTGATTTCGAGTTCGGGTACTGGAATGTGCGACACCGCCGCCTCAAGGAGCGGCTCGCCGGATGCGAAGAGTGGGAAGAATTCGGCGGCACCTGCACCGCTCGCCCCATTCTCGGTGGAAACGGCAATTTCGAAGAGAACGAAATTGATTTTCCCGGTGGCGCGTATCGCGCGATCGCTCTGCGTGCTCTCGATGTCCAAACGGGAAAATGGGCTATCTGGTGGCTCGACGAGCGCCATCCACATGCACTCGATGTCCCAGTGATCGGGAATTTCGAGGGTGATGTCGGAACATTTCTTGCGCGCGATACACTGCGCGGCCAGCCGATTATCGTGCGCTTTCAATGGTTCAAGCTCGATGCTGATCAGCCGCGATGGGAGCAGGCTTTTTCGCCCGATGATGGCGCTACCTGGGAAACCAACTGGGTGATGCATTTCCAAAGGGCAGGGGTGTAGCCCTCACGATCCCACGACCGGAGCCCAGAAGCAGGCCGGCTTCGAATACATCCGGATCAGCTCGCCCTTTCCATCCTGCGTGCGGCAAACATGGAACTGCCCATCGGGCGAGGGGCGGGCCTCATGGTGCTTCACATGCGTACCATCCGAGAGGTTCCAGCCGCCGGGAACAACGCGCACATCCTGAACCGGGACAGGAAAGCAATCGCGTTCCGAACAGCATTCATAGGGATACCAGCTATGCGCAAGGGCGGTGCTGGTGAGGGCGAGAAGAACGAAAACCGGGCGTGCGATCATGGAAGAAACCTCCAGAAAAAGCGGTGATGAACCTCGTGGTTGGACTGTCATGCACTTTGAAATTGCAGGCGAAGTCGGGTGGGCAGGGCGGGTATTCCGGCGAATTCTTCGCAGCACAGCTCAGCCGTGAGGCGCGAAGCGGATCGCGCCGCTCGTTCAAGCGGTGGTGAATGGAAATTTGAACCGATCTGTCTGGAGGGGGATAACTTTGGCCAGAATCCCCCGGGAGAAGGCCGGATGGATCAGAATGGACGCGGTTTGGTTAAAAATATCTTGAAGACGATTGGGCGGCGCCAAACCACCCTTGCGTCGTGCCGCAGCTGTGTTTAGAACAAAAAAAGAACATCAATGTGAATGCGCCTGACCTGTGCACAACGCGGGCATGCTACTGTTCCAGGGCGGGGCGGCAGCTTATTCAGGCAGCACGACGGTTTTATTCGGTCGAGAGCAAGCGCGGGAAGAGGGAGAAGCAGATGTCGGGCTCGGTCAACAAGGTTATACTCATTGGCAATCTCGGCAAGGACCCTGAAGTCCGCCGAATGCAAAACGGCGATGCCGTCGTGAACCTCAGCGTCGCGACGTCGGAAACCTGGCGCGATAAAGCTTCGGGCGAGCGCAAGGAAAAGACCGAGTGGCATCGCGTAGTGATTTTCAATGAGAACATCGCCAAGGTGGTTGAGCAATATTGCCGCAAGGGCTCGAAGGTTTACCTCGAAGGCCAGCTCCAGACCCGCGAATGGCAGGACAAGGATGGGATCAAGAAGTACTCAACCGAGATTGTGATCCAGCGCTTCCGCGGCGAACTCACGCTGCTCGATGGCCGCGATGGCGGTGGTCGCTCCGAGGTGGGCGGCGGCGATGATATGGGTGGTTCGGTCGGTTATGATCGCGGTGGATCCAGCCGCTCCGGCGGGGGAGGCGGCATGGGCGCTGGCGGTGGTCGCAGCGCTCCGCCGCGTGGCAAGGGCGGCGATCTCGACGACGATATCCCGTTCTGAGAACCTCTTGCCTAAAAAATGAGACCGGCCTGCCGTAAGGCAGAACCGGTCTTTCAAGGCAATCCCCGTATCAGGGGATTTTCAGTTGGCCTCCATTCCGGGAAGGAGAGAGAAACCCGGCGAGACCAACCGAAACTTTTATTCCACCATCACGAGCCGGAGCCGGCTTTCGGGTTGTGGACAGGGCCCTTCTTCTCAGCAGCATATTCGAGCATCGAGCCGTCATAGAGCTTCACATCGCGCTGCCCGAGGATCTCCGAGAGCACGAACCAATCTGTCGCAGCCCAATGGCCGGTATTGCAGTAGGTAATGGCCGCACCGTCGCCGGTCGGGGCAAAGGCCTTCGCGAGGCTCGCTTTGTCCTTGAGGCGAAAATCAGGGCCGATTGCCGAGTAATGCGGCACGTTGATCGCGCCGGGAATATGGCCGGAAGCCTCAACACCTTTGTGCTTCTCGGCACCTGAGAAGAAGCTCTCGGGGCGGCTGTCGATCAGCGAAACTTTGCGCGCTTGAGCGCTCAAGACATCATCTAGCTTCGCGCGCAGATTTTGAACCGGCTTCGCTTCGTAGATCGTGGCCTGGGCGGCCTTCGGATTGCCGCTGTCCATCGGGTACCCAGCCTGCTGCCAGGCACGGAAACCACCATCCAGGATGGCCACGGATCTGTGACCCATCGTCTTGAAGGTCCAGTAGACACGCGCGGCTGCGCCAAAGCTTGTGGCGTCCGTGCCCTCATGCACCACGACAACGTCGCTCTCGTTCGAAATGCCGAGATCACCGGCAAGTGCTTCAAACTGCGCAGGCTCCGGCAAATAGACGGAAACCTTCTCGCGCGGCAGACGCCACGAAGCATGGGCATAATCGCCGTGAACAGCCCCGGGAATGCGCCCGGCAACAAAAGTGGCGCGTCCAGCTTCGCGGGTTTCGCCGGAACGGATATCCAGCACAATGATGTTGCGCTCGCTGAGTTTCGCCTTGAGGGCCGAGGCGTCGATCACGCCACGCAAGGGCTCTCCGGCATGGGCCAGAGTGGCGAGAATGCCAAGCGACAGGCCTGCGAACGGGGCGATGAGACGGCGGATGGGCATCAGCATTGGGGTTATCCGATCCATGAACGTGGCGACTTAATAGAATTTTTTTCTATCATGAACAAGGATTGACAGAATAATAGGAAAAATGTTCTAGTTTAAAAACGAGTTCCGGACTAAAAATTTGCATTCAAGGGTTGAAACAATGGATTCCTTCGATCGCGCCATTCTTGGCATCCTGCAGGCGGATGCGTCGTTGCCCCTCAACGAGATCGCCACTCGCGTCGGGCTTTCCCCAACACCCTGCTGGAACCGCATCCGCAAAATGGAGGAACTCGGAATCATCACCGGGCGTGTGGCGCTTCTCGATTCTTCCCGCCTTGGCCTCGGCGTGACAGTGTTTGTCTCGATCGAAACGAGCGACCATTCCGAGGGGTGGCTTCAGCGTTTTGCTGCCGCTGTGTCATCGATGCCCGAAGTGGTGGATGTCTATCGCATGTCGGGCGATGTCGATTACATGCTGCGTGTCGTCGTACCAGGCATCGATTCCTATGACGGCTTCTACCGCCGCCTAATCAAATCCGTGCCGCTCAAGAATGTCACGTCGCGCTTTGCGATGGAGAAAGTGAAAGCGACAACGGCTTTGCCGCTCGATCATTCCCCTGTCTTCAAAATTCGCAAGAAGACCGGAAAGTGATCAAACGGCGTGCTTTCGCATTGAGGAATGCAGAATGAAGTTTAGCAAATCAACGCTGATTGTTTTCGGCTTTGCCGGCGCCTTGTGCGGGGCGGCCAAAGCTCAATCCCCCAGTTTTGAAGTGATCGATTTCCCTGCGGCGCAACGTTTGCCCACAGCGATCGAGCAACAGACGGCTCTCGCACGTGGTGACGTCGCGAAGCCAGCTGATACGGAAATGGTACGCGGCTTTTTTGCCAAACCGGCAGGCCCCGGGCCTTTCGCAACCATCGTAGCCCTTCATGGTTGTGGCGGTCTGTCAGAACGATTTAAAACTGCCATCGCGGAGCGCTATGTCGGCTGGGGCTACGCGGTGCTGGTCGTTGATAGTTTCGCACATCACCCCGTGAAATTTGCCTGTGGTGCAAAACGTGCAGAAAGTCGCGCTGACAATCGCCCTGCGGATGCGATTGGCGCCTTGACGATGTTGAAACAGCGCGGGGATGTCGATGTTGCGCGTCTCGCGCTTTACGGCTCATCCCAAGGATCAGAAACCGCATTGGCGGCGGTGCAAACCGATGCTCCGAAGCGCTATCAACACCCGGAAGGACTGAAATATGCTGCGGCAGCGGTCTATTACCCCAATTGCCGATCGCATTTTGAAACCACGGTCACACCGACGTTGATTTTTGGCGGCGAAGAGGATGACTGGACCCCGGTTTCAACCTGTCGCGCAATGATGGAGCGTCGTGCAGGTCGCGGGGCGCCGGTGGAGTTGGTCGTCTATCCCGAGGCGCGCCACGGGTTCGACTGGATCGATTTTCGTCCGGCCCGGATCATTTCCGGATTCAAGGTGGAGTATCACGAAGCGCATGCAGAAGACTCGTTTAAACGCCATAAGGCTTTTTATGCGCAGCACCTCGGCCAGTGATACAGCTTATCCAGCCGCAATCACTGCTTTTACCCCGTCGATCACGAACTGCACCGCGAGCGCCGCCAGGATCACGCCCAGCAAACGTGTGAGCACGAGATTGCCAGTGACGCCGAGCACTTTCGAGAGTTTCTCGGCGACGAAGAATGTGAGCAGGCAAGAGACTGAGACAATCGCGATCACCAGCATGAGGGCTGAGAGTTTCAGAGGATCACCATAGGCTGTGCCGGCCGTGAGCATTGTCGCGGTGATCGTACCCGGACCGGCCATAAGCGGAATCGCGAGTGGGAAAGCCGCGACATTGCGGATGTGATCTTCATTGATCGCCGTCGAGGCAACGTTGTTTTTGCGCCTGTTGCGGATCTCGAAAATCATCTCGAATGAAATCCAGAACAGCAAGAGACCGCCCGCGATGCGAAACGCGGGTACGCCAATACCGAGTGCTTTCAGCACGGTTTGGCCCAGAAACGCAAAACCAACCATCACTCCTGCCGCGATCAATGTGGCGCGGATCGCGACTTTGCGCTGCTCCGACGGTGTCATGCCGATGGTGAGGGAAAGGAAAATCGGCGCAAGGCCCGGCGGATCGACTGTGACCATCAGGGTGGTCAGCGCGGAGAGAAAATAGTCGATCGTTGAGGGCCAGAGCAGCATGAACAGCACTTTCGAGCTTGAAAGTTCGCCATCTCAAATGTAAATACTGCTTACATTCGATATCGCAGCGAAGTTGGATCCAATGTCCCTAACACCTTTCTACGCAGCGCCGATTTTTGTCAAAATCCATATTCTCGCTGCGCTCTTGGTGGCCACACTCACTCCCTTACAGTTCTGGGGTTTTCGCAAGGGCAGCTTCAAGCACCGGGTGAGCGGTTACGGGTGGCTTTCCGGGATGGTGATCGTGGCCGTCACGAGCTTCTCGATCACGAGCGTTTTTCCGCTAAGCTTCGGTGGATATGGGTTCATTCACTTGCTTTCGGTGTTCGCTCTGTTCTCGAGCTGGCAAATCGTACGGCATGCCAGGGCAGGCAACATCAGCGCCCATCGCAGCTATGTCATTGGTTTAGCGATAGGCTTCTGGATCGCTGGCGTATTTACACTCATCACACCGCGGATCATGGGGCGGATTTTATTCGGCTGACTTATCCCCACGCTGCATTCGCCTTCGGGAATGGAATCACCTAGATCAGAGTTTCTCTCGCGCGCGTGCTCGCGCGGGGCTCTTATATTAAGGGGTTCGAGACGTGGCAGACGACAAGAAGGATGGCGGCGCGGGCTCGGTTCCCGGTGCGGATGGTTCGGAAATCCGTCCCATCTCGATCACCGACGAGATGAAGCGCAGCTACCTCGATTACGCCATGAGCGTTATCGTTTCGCGTGCCTTGCCCGATGTGCGCGACGGCCTGAAGCCGGTGCATCGGCGCATCCTGTTCTCGATGCATGAGAGCAGCTACACGCCCGACAAACCTTATCGCAAATCGGCCCGCGTGGTCGGTGACGTGATCGGTAAATACCACCCGCACGGCGACCAATCGATCTATGACGCGATGGTGCGCATGGCGCAGGATTTCTCGATGAGCCTGATGCTCATCGATGGGCAGGGCAATTTCGGCTCGGTCGATGGCGATCCCCCTGCGGCCATGCGCTACACCGAGGCGCGGCTCTCGAAACCCGCCATGCACCTCTTGACCGACCTTGACGAGGATACGGTCAATTTCCAGCCCAATTACGATGGCTCCGAGCACGAGCCCACCGTCATGCCAGCGCGGTTCCCGAACCTTCTGGTCAATGGCGCAGGCGGCATTGCCGTCGGTATGGCGACCAATATCCCGCCGCATAATCTCGGCGAAGTGATCGATGCCGTTCTCGCGGTGATGGAAAATCCCGAGATCGATATCCCTGCGTTGAACGAGATCGTCAAAGGCCCGGATTTCCCAACGGGCGGGCTTATTCTCGGGCGAGGCGGCATCCGTTCGGCCTATCATACCGGGCGCGGCTCAGTGATCATGCGCGCCCGCGCCGAGATCGAGGAGATCCGCAAGGATCGCGACGCGATCATCGTCACGGAAATCCCGTATCAGGTGAACAAGGCGGTCCTCATCGAGCGCATTGCCGAACTCGTGCGCGAGAAGAAGCTCGAAGGCATCTCCGATCTGCGAGATGAAAGCGATCGCGCCGGCATGCGCATCGTGATCGAACTCAAGCGCGACGCCGTGGGCGATATCGTGCTCAACCAGCTCTATCGCCACACCGCCTTGCAGACCTCGTTCGGCGCCAACATGGTGGCGCTGAATGGCGGTCGCCCCGAGCTGATGAACCTCAAGGATATGCTCGCGGCCTTCATCGCCTTCCGCGAGGAGGTGATCAGTCGCCGCACAAAATTCCGGCTCAACAAGGCGCGCGACCGCGCCCATGTGCTTGTGGGTCTCGCGATTGCGGTGGCGAATATTGATGAGGTCATTCGCCTGATCCGTGCCTCGGCCAATGCCGAAAGTGCGCGCGAACAACTGATGGCGCGCGAATGGCCAGCGAGCGATGTCGCCTCGTTGATTGCGCTGATCGACGACCCCAAGCACCGCATGCGCGAGGACGGGACTTATCGTCTCTCCGAGCGTCAGGCCAATGCCATCCTCGAATTGCGCCTCAACCGCCTCACCGCCCTGGGGCGCGAGGAGATTGGCGAGGAACTGGAAAAGATTGCTGCCGAAATCCGCGATTTCCTCGATATCCTCGGCTCTCGCGCCCGCATTTTCGGCATCATCACCGCCGAACTCACGGCGATCCGCTCGGCTCATGCCGTGCCGCGCCGCACAGAGATCATCGAAGCTGACAGCGACTTTGAAGACGAAGATCTGATCGCGCGCGAGGATATGGTCGTCACGTTCTCGCATGCCGGCTACATCAAGCGCGTGCCGCTCTCGACCTACCGGGCGCAGCGCCGGGGCGGCAAAGGCCGCTCGGGCATGGCGACGCGCGATGAGGATTTCGTCTCGCGCCTGTTCGTCGCGTCCACACATACGCCGATCCTGTTCTTCTCCTCGGCCGGGCAGGTCTACAAGGAAAAGGTCTGGCGACTGCCGATCGCACCGCCGAACGGGCGCGGCAAGGCACTCGTGAACATGTTGCCGCTTGAGAAAGACGAGCGCATCACCACGATCATGCCGTTGCCGGAAAACGAGGAGAGCTGGGCAGAACTCGATGTGATGTTTGCGACCGAAAGCGGCAATGTCCGGCGCAACAAGCTCTCGGATTTCATTCAGGTCAATCGCAACGGCAAAATCGCGATGAAGCTCGATGAGGGCGACCAGATCGTCGATGTCGCGACCTGTTCGGAAGCCGACAACATCCTGCTCACCACAGCACTTGGCCAGTGCATCCGGTTCGCGGTCGATGAAGTGCGCGTCTTTAAGGGCCGTGACTCCACCGGCGTGCGCGGCATCAACCTCGCAGAGCAAGACAAGGTGATCTCGCTCACCATCCTGAGGCATATGGATGCCACGGCCGAAGAGCGTGCGGCGTACCTGAAGATGCGCCGCGCCATGGCGGGCGAGGCAGACGAAGGTTCAGCGGATGCTGAAGAGGCCGTCGCCGATGCGGCGCTCTCTCAAGAGCGTTACGCCGAAATGGGCGGGGCGGAGCAATATGTGCTCACGCTTTCCGAGAATGGCTACGGCAAGCGCACATCCTCGTTCGAATACCGCATCACCGGGCGCGGCGGCAAAGGCATCGTCGCGATGGTCGTCAACGAGCGCAATGGCAAGCTCGTGGCATCCTTCCCTGTCGAGGAGAGCGACCAGATCATGCTCGTCTCCGATGGCGGCCAGCTCATCCGCTGCCCGGTCAACGGCATCCGCGTCGCGGGGCGCGGCACGCAGGGCGTGATCGTGATGGATGCGCGCGAAGGCGAGCGCGTCGTCTCGGTCGAGCGCGTCAGCGAAGGCGAGGGTGATGAGGATGAAAGCGAGGGCGAAGCCCCCGGCACCGAAGGTTAAGCATGCCCCAGCCCATCGTTCTCGATAGCATCAATGCTCTACGCATCTGGCGAAATGCTGAACGCCGCGCGGGCAAGCGCGTCGGCCTCGTGCCTACGATGGGCGCGCTGCATCAGGGGCATTTGAGCCTCGTGAACGCCGTGCGCGAAGAGGCGGAGAGTGTTGTCACGTCGATCTTCGTGAACCCCACGCAATTCGCACCGCATGAGGATTTTTCGAAATATCCCAGAGCTTTCGAACGGGATCTTGAATTGCTCTCGGAAGTGGATTGCGATGCGGTTTTCGCGCCTTCCGTTGCCGAGATGTATCCCGAAGGTTTTGCAACAGCGATCAATCTTGTCGGTCCGGCAGCGGTCGGGCTTGAGGATAAATTCCGCCCCACGCATTTCACAGGTGTCGCGACCATCGTCGGCAAGCTGCTGCTTCA
>JBOFZC010000384.1:0-41410 GCA_051654985.1 Rhabdaerophilum sp. | reverse complement strand
GTGTGCCCAGTGGCGGCGATCGCGTTCCCAGAGGCGGAGGGCGTTTTCCGGGTGCAGGGGTCATCGTCCCCGGAATTCTCGTGCCACCGTTGATCGAAGCCATCCAGCCGCGAGGCCGCCGTGTCATCATCGAGGAATATGACGATGAGGATGAGCCGGTTCGCCCTCGTGCGAGACCCAGACGAAACACGGAGCAACGTGCCGCGCCGCCGCGTCAGCCGCCGCGGCAGCAACAGGCACGGCCAACTGGCCCGAGAGTTCCGCCGCCGGTCAGTATTCCTCGTCCCAATGAACGCCGTCTCGTTGCCGACGAGGTCTTGATTGAATTGCGCGCGGGGGCAGACAATGCCGCTGTGATGCGCCGCCATCGGTTGACGCCGCTCACGACAACACGATTTGCCCTCGCCAATGCCACGATCATCCGCGCGCGGGTGGAGGGCGGACGCAGCGCGCGGCAAGCTCTTCAACAGATGGCCGGAGACGCGCGGATCGCCAGCGCTCAACCGAACTTTCTTTATGCCTTGCAAGAAGAACAGAAGCCGGGCGAAACGCCCGCCGCCCCCAAGCCGCAGGAGGCGAGCCTGAGCCCACCGGTCACTGATCCCCCTCCCGTGCCCAAGCCACAATATGCCCTCGACCGCATGGCGATCGCCGAGGCGCATCGGTTGGCCCAAGGCACGAAGGTGAGGGTGGCGCTGATCGATACCGGTCTCGATGATCAGCACCCCGAATTGCAAGGTGTGATCGCGGGTCGATTTGATGCCCTTGGCACGGATGCGAAAGGCACGCTTGATCACGGCACAGCGCTTGCCGGTGCGATCGTCGCGAAATCGACTTTGCGGGGTGTCTCGCCTTCCGCTGAACTGCTTGCAGCGCGTGCCTTTGGGGTGGCAGCAGGTTCGGCTGCGCAAGGGACGAGTTTTCAGATTTTGCAAGCGCTCGATTGGGCTGCCGAACAGGGCGCGCGGGTTTTCAACTTGAGCTTTGCCGGCCCGCAAGACCGCCTCATGGGCCGCTCGCTGGAAGGGGCGAGAACGCGCAAGATCATCGCGATTGCCGCTGTCGGCAATGCCGGGCCGGGAACGCCGCCGCTGTATCCCGCCGCCGAGCCCTCGGTTCTCGCGGTCACCGCAACAGATGCGTCTGACGCGGTGTTCAATCGCGCGAATACGGGTCGTCAGGTGGCCATCGCCGCGCCGGGCGTGGATATCGTCGCGGCAGCACCGGAGAAAAATTACACGTTCTCATCGGGCACCTCGATCGCTGCGGCGCATGTCTCGGGTCTCGTGGCCTTGATGCTGGAGCGAAACCCTGAGCTTGATCTTGCCGGCGTGAGGCGCGTTCTCGCTGCAACCGCCCAGGATCTTGGGCCGAAAGGCCCTGACACGATATTCGGGGCGGGACGTGTGAACGCTGCTGCGGCGGTCTCGCGCGCAGCGGAAGAAGCCGCCAAGCGCCCGTAAACGCGCCCATTAAAAAATTTTGCGATCCTTTGAACGAAAACACACGCTCCCGCGACCAACGGAGAGAGGGTCGATGATCGCCCCCTCATTCGAGACAAGGGAGATTGAAAATGATCACGATCCGCAAAGCCACCAACATCCTGCTCGCTGCTCTCGCGCTGGGCGGCGCTTCGCTCGCCGTCGCGGGTGAGGCCGCTGCCGGTCCCCGTCATCATGGTCACGGTCACGGTTTCCATCGCTATCATGGTCCGCATCACATCTGGGGTGGCCATTATGGTCCGCGCTTCGTGGATTACGGCTATGGCGGGGGTTATCGCTGCCGCTTGGTCCGCCGCGCCAATCATTTCGGTGAAATCCGCGTGCGCCGCGTTTGCTTTAATCCCTACCTCTGATTGCCGGCAATCTCCTGACCGGCAACCCAGCCGCCTCGATAAGAGGCGGCTGGTTTCGTTTTAGCTGTGCTCTGACGTTGGAAAGGTTGTGTTTGTCGAGCGCGCGAAAGGCTCCCAAAAAATTTTTCAATCGGCATGAACCCAAACCGAGATGGCTGCGACCAACAAGTATGGAGGCTGAATGGTCGGCCCCGAAAGCCCAGGAGAAAAACAATGTCGAACACCATCACCCAGTCGAAGATCAATGCCAAGAAGAGCGCCGCTTTCGCCATCGCCATCGCCGCGATCGGCTCGGCCGCCTTCGCCTCCGCTGCGGAAGCCCGTCCGCGCCATTGGGGTTACGGTGCCGCAGCCCTTGCCGGCGGCCTCGTGCTCGGCTCGGTTCTCGCCGGCTCGGCCGCACGAAGCGCTCCGGTCTATGTCGAGGAAGATGAAGCCCCGAGCAATTGCTACATGGTGGAACGTGTGAACCGCTTTGGCGAAGTGATCGGCCTGCGCCGCGTGTGCCCCCGGTCTATGTATCGCTGATCAAGCGAAACACTCAAAGGGGCATCGGCCGAAGAGCCGGTGCCCCTTGGCTATTCCAGGCAGGGAAGTGCGTTACGGGCGACCAACGGAGTGATAGTCGAAGCCGCGGGCTTTCATTTCGTCAGGGCGGTAGATATTGCGCAGATCGACCAGCACAGGGGCCCTGAGTGAGTCCTTGATGCGTCCCAAATCCAGCGCGCGGAACTGATCCCACTCCGTCACGATCACCAGAGCATCGGCATCATCGGCCGCAGTGTAGGCGTTGGGAGCAAATGTCACCCCCGGCAGCAAGGGTTTTGCTTGCTCCATCGCTTCGGGGTCAAAGGCGCTCACTTGCGCGCCAGCAGCCTGAAGAGCGGGGATGATGGCCAGGGCCGGGGCCTCGCGCATGTCATCGGTGTTGGGCTTGAAGGCGAGACCGAGCACGCCGATCTTCTTCCCTTTCACCGATCCGCCGCAGGCCACAATCACCTTGCCGGCCATCGCGTTCTTGCGTTCATCATTCACGCTCACCACAGCCTCGACAATGCGTGAAGGCGCGCCGAAATCCTGCGCGGTTTTCAGCAAAGCCAGCGTATCCTTCGGAAAACACGAGCCGCCATAGCCCGGCCCGGCATGCAGGAATTTCGAACCGATGCGGTTGTCGAGCCCAATGCCGCGGGCCACTTCTTGCACATTGGCTCCCACTTTCTCGCACAGATCCGCCATCTCGTTGATGAAGGTGATCTTGGTCGCGAGAAACGCGTTGGCGGCATATTTGATCAATTCGCTCGTGCGCCGCCCGGTGAACATGATCGGGGCCTGATTGAGATAGAGCGGGCGGTAGACTTCCTGCATCACATTGCGGGCGCGCTCATCCTCAATGCCGATGACGATACGATCGGGGCGCTTGAAATCGCCGATCGCCGCGCCCTCGCGCAGGAATTCCGGGTTGGAAACGACAGCGATATCCGCGTCCGGCCGGCGCTCGCGGATGATGTTTTCTACAGCATCACCGGTGCCGACGGGCACAGTCGATTTCGTCACAACCACCGTGAAGCCCGTGATCGCATCCGCGATATCGCGCGCTGCGTCATGGACATAGGTGAGATCAGCGTGGCCATCACCGCGCCGAGAAGGGGTGCCTACGGCAATGAACACCGCATCCGCTGCGGCCACCGCCGGGGCGAGATCTGTGGTGAAGGAAAGTCGCCCTTCGCGGACATTGGTGGCGACCAATGCGTCCAGGCCCGGCTCGTAGATCGGCATCCGTCCGGCGACCAGCCCGGCGATCTTGGCTGCATCACGATCCACACAGACGACCTCATGGCCAAAATCCGCGAGGCAAGCGCCGGAAACGAGGCCGACATAGCCCGAGCCGATCATTGCGATCTTCATCTTTGGGATCCCTCGAAACCAGGCGATGTTTCAGTGGCCCGAGATAGCCGCACCGTGGGTCGCGCGCAAATCCTTTCGGTTGCTTCGATTTCAATCGAGAAAAATATCAAATTGGAATATGAGTTTAAGCGAATGGATGGTCGCCAATAGTAATTGCAAAGCTCAACCGCGCATCAGCCAGACGAGCGCCATCGGGATGGCCTCGACATAAGTGACGATGAACAGGACCGCGACTGCGATCGCGAACATCGGGATCAGTTCACGGGAAATAGCGCCCATGCCAACATTCGCGATCTTCGCCGAGACGAAGAGCGTTCCTCCAACCGGGGGCGTATAAAGCCCTATGACTAGGTTGAAGACCATAATCAGCCCGAGATGCACGGGATCGACCATGAAAGCCTTTGCCACGGGAATGAACAACGGCGCGGTCAAGATCAAAGCCGGGAGGGGTTCGAGGAAGATGCCGACAAGGATCAATGCGATGTTCAGCAGCATCAAGAAGACATACTTGTTGTCCGACACGGCGGCGATCGCCTTCGCCAGATTGGCCGGGATCTGCTCAATGGTGATCAGCCAGGACAGGGCGCCCGTCGCACCCACCACCAGCATTACCACCGCGCTGGTGATGAAGGCCTGAAGCAACAGAGCCGGCACCTGACGCGGCTTGAGTTCGCGATAGACCACGAGGGTGAGAACCAGCCCATAGATGACAGCAACGGCGGCGGCTTCTGTCGGCGTGAAAAAGCCGGAGAGAATGCCGCCGAGAATCACAACCGGCATGCCCATCGCCGGCAGCATATCCTTGAAGCTCCTCCAGACCTCAGAGCGCGAGGGCATCTCGCCACCAAGATCGCACCCGATCTGTTTGCCCTTGTAGATGCAGAGCAGGATCAGCCCAAAAGCCAGCACGAAACCGGGGAAGACGCCGGAAACCAGCAATTCACGCGTTGAAACGCCCTGTGCCAGAAAACTGTAGACCAAGAGCGGAATCGATAGCGGCATCAAAACACCGATCGTGCCGGCCACGGCCACGAGTGCCGCCGCGAAGGGGCGGGGATAGCCGCGCTGCGCCATTTGCGGGATCATCACGGAGCCTACGGCCGCGCTATCGGCGATCGCAGACCCTGAGACCGACCCAAACATTGTGCACGAAGAAACAGTCACCACGCCAAGCCCGCCTGGCATGAAAGAGAGGAGGGCGCGGGCGAAATGGATCAGCCTGCGGCCGACGCCGCCTTGTGTGATCAGCTCGCCGGCAAACACAAAAAGCGGGATCGCCGCGAGATGGATCGGTTCGACACTGCCCTGATAGGTGATGAAAACCGCCTCAAGCGGATAAAATCGCCCGAATATCCAGATTGTTGCGAGGGAAGTGGTCAGCAACGCCCATACCAGGGGCATGCCAATCAGCGCCAGTGAGAAGAACACGATGCAGATGACTGTCAAAATCATGGAGTCACATCCTGGCCGCGCCCGAATGCCTCGCCGCCGCGCGAGATGACCCAGGTTTCATAGGCAACAAAAATGAGGGTGAGCGCTGAGCCAACCGGCATGGCCAAATATTGCAGCCCAACTGGCCAGTAGAGCACGCTCATCTGCTGATCCATCGTCTTGGCGACGATATTGAAGCCAGCATTCACGAGCAGAGCGAGCAGGGTGATGACACCAAGCCGGATCAACACCTCGATCATCCGCCGTGCACCGGGTGGAATTTTCTCGATGAACTCCGTGATGCACATATGTGCTCCACGCCTCGCCGCTGCCGCACCACCCAGAAACGTAGCCCAGACCAGCGAGAATTCCCCAAATTCAGTGTTCCAGGCTATGTCGGCGTTGAAAAACGCCCGTGCCAGCACATTGGCGCTCATGACAGTCAGAAGTGCTGTGGCGAGCAGGACGATTGTCACATCGAGCGCGTCTCCGAGCCAGCGCAGGGGCGCTGGCTCGGCTCGGGAGGGTCGGTAGAAAAAACCGCTCACGTTCCAGTCCTTGGTTACGCAGGGTTAGAACGGCGGATCGCTTCACAATCAGCGAGCATCCCATCAACCACAGAGGCTCCAAAGGCTTCGCGCGCTTTGTCATAGACTGGCTTAACCGCCTCGCGGAACGGTGCGATGACAGGCTTTGCGACCTTCGCGCCCTTGGCGGTCATTTCAGCGAGTTGCTTTTCTTCGTCGGCGCGCACCAACTGGCGGGAGTGGCGCGCCGCATCGGCTGCAGCCTTCGTCACTGCTTCCTGGGTTTTCGCATCGAGGCGCTTCCAGGTGATTTCCGAGATGGTCATCGGCAGCGGCGAATAAACGTGCCGTGTCAGCGTGATATGCGGTGCGACCTCATAGAAGCGCAGCGAGAAGATGGTGTCCGTCGGATTTTCCTGTCCAACCACAGCGCCTTGCTGGATCGCAAGATATACCTCTGTCACCGGTAAGACGACCGGGATGAAGCCAATTGATTCCATGATCCAGCGGATCATGTCATTCGGGAAAACGCGCATGCGTTTGCCTTTAGCGTCGGCTGGGCTCGAGAGCGGTTCTTTTGTGGTGAACGAGCGGAAACCGGCTTCCCAGGTTGAGAGCGCGCGAAGGCCCTTTGTTGGCAACTGCTCCATCTGCGACTTCAGCGCTTTCGACTCATCATAGAGTTTCCAGCCCTGCTCATAGGTATCGACGAGGAACGGCATCGCTGTCAGGTTCAGCCCGCGCACATGCGGCGCGTAGCTGCCGGTAGCGGAAACTGTGAAATCGAGCCCGCCGAGTTGGAGCTGTTCGATGGCCTTTGGATCATTCGCAACCTGGCCCGAGTGGAAGACCTGAACATTGAAGGCGTTGCCTGTATATTCCGCGACTTTTTTCGCAAATAATTCAGCCGCTTGCTGGCGTGAACCGACCGCCGTGTCCGTATGGCTCAAGCGGAGGATTTGCGAGGTTTGCGCCTGAGCGCGTGACACGAATGGAGCCGCGATGGCGCTAGCGCCCGCAGCCAAAATGAGACGACGATCAATCTTCATTTCTTCCTCCCTTTGGACGGTGCGCTGGCACCCTTTTTCTATTCCGCCACCCGAATTCCACTCTGTCCGGTGGCTTGCAATTGACTTCGGATGCGTTTATGTATGCATTAATAGATGCGTTCGTCAATCGACTTTTGAGGTGAAGGATGTCCGGGCGGATACCGCTCGATCAGGTCAGGTTTCGCGGGGCGGGCCTCAGTCGTCCCGAATGCCTCGTTACGCATGAAAGCGGTTTGATTTTTGCCGCCGACTGGCGCGACGCAGGGGGAATCGCATTGATCAGCCCCGATGGTGACGTGCGCCGGATCATCGCGCAACGCTTGAGCAATGACCCGCTGCGACCCAATGGAATTGCGCTCGAGGCGGGCGGAACGTTTCTGGTTGCCCATCTTGGGAACGAGACCGGCGGGCTCTTCCGGCTGCATCCGGATGGGCGCTGCGAGCCGGTGCTGATTGAACTCGATGGCGAGCCTCTGCCGCCTAGCAATTTCCCTCTCATCGACAGTCGCGGACGGATCTGGCTCACAATTTCAACGCGTAAGGTGCCGCGTGCACTGGATTATCGCCCCGAGGCTGCGAGTGGTTTCATCGTGTTGATCGAGAATGGCACCGCGCGCATTGTCGCCGATGGCCTCGGCTACACCAATGAATGCGTGCTCAGCGCGGACGAAAAAACCCTTTTCGTCAACGAGACTTTTGCTCGGCGGCTGACGCGGTTTTCGGTTGCAGCGGATGGATCGCTCTCGAACCGTGCAACGGTCGCCGAGTTTGGGCCGGGCACATTTCCTGATGGCGTTGTGCTCGATGTTGAGGGGGATTTCTGGATCACGAGCATTGTCTCAAATCGAGTGATCCGTGTCGGCCGAAATGGGCAGCAGACAACCATGCTCGAGGAAAGCGACGCCACGCATCTTGGCGAGGTTGAGTTGGCTTTCCAGGAAGCGCGCATGGGGCGCCCGCATCTGGACGGCTCGCCGGCGCGCACTCTGTGCAACATTTCGAGCCTTTCATTCGGCGGCCCTGGGATGAGCGAGGCCTATCTCGGATGCTTGCTCGGCGACCGCATCGCGATGTTCAACGCGCCGACGCGCGGAATTCCCCACCTATCCTATGCCGCTCCACTCGGCTCCCTTACCCAACAGGTTTTATCATGAGTGCCAACAACGCTTTCCACATCGCAGTGCTCCCCGGCGATGGCATCGGCCACGAAGTGATGGCGCCATGCCTTGAGGTTCTCAACGCTGCTGCCCAGCGTGTCGGCGGGCTTTCTTTCCGCTTCGAGACGCATCAGGCGGGCGCGCTGCACTTTCGCGATCACGGTGTCGCGCTGCCGAAAACGGCGATGGAAGCCTCGCGGAAAGCTGATGCGATCTTGCTCGGAGCGATGGGTTGGCCTGCGATCCGCTATCCCGATGGCACTGAAATCGCGCCGCAGCTTGATCTGAGGTTCGAATTTGGTCTGTTCGCGGGGGTTCGCCCTGTGCGTACTCTGCCGAGCATGCCGGCGATTCTAGCCGACAAGCGCGCGGCACATCTCGATTTTGTGGTTATCCGCGAGTCGACCGAAGGTTTGTTCGCCTCACGCGGCAAGGGGGTCGTCATCGATGACCGCGAGGCGCGCGACACGATGGTGATCACGCGCGGGGTGTGCGAGCCGTTGTTCGACTTTGCGTTCCAGCTCGCTCGTCAGCGTAAAGCGCGCGGGGGCAAGGGGATTGTGGCTTGCGTCGACAAGGCCAATGTCTTCACGTCGCTCGCATTTTTCCGCAAGGTCTTTGATGAGCGTGCCAAAGCCTTCCCGGATATCCGCGCCGACCATGCCTATGTCGATGCCACGGCCCTCGATATGGTCCGCAGGCCGTGGGCGCTCGACGTGCTCGTCACCGAGAACATGTTCGGTGATATTCTCTCTGATCTCGGGGCAGGGCTGATGGGTGGAATGGGCTTCGCACCCTCTGCCGATATCGGGGCGACACATGCGGTGTTCCAGCCTTGTCACGGCACAGCTCCGGATATCTCGGGGCAGGGCAAGGCCAACCCGACAGCCATGATCCTGTCGGGCGCGATGATGCTGGATTGGCTCGGCGAAAAGCATGGTCGTGCCGAAGCCCTGCAAGCCGCCCATCTCATGCGCATGGCGGTGGATCAGGCTTTCGCCGATGGTCTGAAGCCCTATGAAATTGGTGGCAACGACGGCACTTTGGAAATCACCCGTCGCGTGCTTGCGGCGATGGACCACAAAACGCTCGAGGTAGCTTGAGCCATGCCGATGCCGATCCGCGTGGCTTGTGTCGGAACAGGCTATTTCAGCCGTTTCCAGTATCGCGCCTGGAAGCGCATGCCGGAGGTGGAGCTTGTCGCGGTATGTAACCGTAGCCGCAAAAAAGCCGAGGAATTCGCGGCTGAATTCGGCATCGCAGGTGTTTATACCGATCTCGGCGAGATGCTGGATGCGGCTCAGCCCGATCTCTTGGATATTATCACGCCACCCGAAACGCATCTTGCAGCAATCCGGCATGCTGCGGCCCGTGGCATTGACGTGATCTGCCAAAAACCGTTTTGCACCACCTTGCATGAGGCTCGGCAGGCGCTGGAAGCAGCGCGCGAGGCCAAAATCTCCATAGCTGTTCACGAGAATTTCCGTTTTCAGCCTTGGCATCGGGCGATCCGGAGTTTTCTCGCTTCGGGCCAAATGGGCCAAGTCTATCAGGCAACCTTTCGTCTGAGGCCTGGCGACGGCCAGGGGCCATCAGCCTATCTCGAACGGCAGCCTTATTTTCAGAAGATGCCGCGCTTCCTCGTGCACGAAACGGCTATCCACCTCATTGATGTCTTCCGCTCTCTGTTCGGCGAGGCGAGCCAAGTCACGGCCCTGTTGCGTCGTCTCAATCCCGCGATTGCAGGCGAGGATTCCGGGCTTTTCGTGTTGGATATGGCCGATGGCACGCGCTGCGTTTTCGATGGCAATCGCCTCTCGGATCACCGGGCGCAAAACCGCCGCCTGACGATGGGAGAGTTCATGATTGAAGGCGAGAATGGCGTGCTCGCGCTCGATGGTGATGGCGGCCTCACCTTCCGTCGACATAGCGAAAACGAAGAAAAACCCGTTTCCTATGAATGGAATAACATCGATTTCGGGGGCGATTGTGTTTATCGTTTCCAGCGCCATGTGATTGATCATAGGCTTGGCCTGGGGTTGATCGAGACCAGCGCCAGCGACTATCTTTCCAACATCCGGATAGAGGAGGCGATCTATGAATCGAACGATGAAGGTCGTCGCGTCTCCCTCTGATGACGAGGCGCGCGTGCCTGCGAGCGAGCGCGCTTATCGTGGACTGAAACAGCTTATCCTGAACAACGAGATTGCGGCCGGATCGCAGATGCTCGAGCTTGAAGCCGCTGCGCGCCTTGGCATGAGCCGAACGCCGGTGAGGGAGGCGATGGTGCGTCTCGAACAGGAGGGTATGGTCGAGTTGCGCTCGCGCCACGGCATGCGTGTGCTGCCGATCTCGGCCGATGCTCTCGCGGAAATATACGATATCCTGACCGCTCTCGAAGGCATGGCTGCCGAGATGGCGGCGCGCAAAGGGGCTGATACCGCCGAACTGGCCGCCCTCCAGCACGCGGTTGACGAGATGGAAGAGGCTCTTGCCGCGGATGACCTCAAAAGCTGGAGCCAGGCTGACGCCCGTTTTCATCGGCTGCTCGTTGAACTCGCAGGCAATCGTCGGCTGGCGACAATTGTCGAGCAGGTCTCGGATCAAGCGCATCGCGCGCGCCTGACCACTCTACGCCTCAGACCGAAGCCTGTTGGTTCGAACCGCGACCATGCTGCCCTTGTGCAGGCTATCCGGGATCGTGATCCCGTTCGCGCCCGCGATATCCACGAACAACATCGTCGTCGCGCCGCCGATATGCTTGTTGGCCTTGTCCGCGATCTCGGCCTGAAGCAGCTTTGACCTGGGAATTTAGGTTGGCTCCGCCATCAAGCTCACATGAGCCGCGACGACACGCCAACCCTCCGGGGTGCGTATCCAGACCTGACTCTGGCGACCGACCTTGCCAACGAGGCTCGGGCGGCGAAACAGAGTCCAGGCGGTCGCCATATCGCGCCCATACGTGGTAATCAGCGTGCGTTCTAATGTTCGCTCAAGATTGAAAGGCGAGCGTGCAGCGCGAAACGCCGCAATTTCAGCATAGCCATAGAGGTTCTCGCCCACGCCATAGCGCACGGTTTCGGGTGCATGCAGAAACAACCGATCCAGCGTTTCGACATCGTTTGACACAAGCGCCGCTTCATATTCCGCGAAAGCCGCCTCGACCTCGGCCTTGATCTCCGGGTTGTTGATCTCGAGACTCATCGCGCGTGCCCCCCAATGCTGGATGATGTGATGCCATCGATCTCAAGCGCCGCGGCGATCCGCAACGCAATATCCTCGCGTCCGGGCGCTGCGACGACTTGCACGCCGATGGGCATGCCGTTTGTGGAGCGTAGCGGAACGCTCACAACAGGCAGGCCGATGAAGGAAAGGGGTTGCGTAAAGATCCCCATATTGGCCCGCACAGGCAGGTCCTGCCCGTCGAGTTTGAAGATCACCTGATCAACCAAAGGTGCGGTAGAGGGGGTTGCGGGTGCCAAAAACGCATCGACTTGCTCGAAGATTTTCAGAGTCTCGCGCTGGAACCAACGGCGGAATTTCTGCGCCTGCACGTAGAATTCGCCCGGAAGCATCGCGCCAGCAAAGAGACGATCGCGCACCTCGATATCGAAGTCTCCGGCGTGCGTGCGCAGGCGGCCGATGTGCAAAGCTCCACCTTCGACCATCGTGATGATGAATGCCGCCGCACGCGCCCGGTGGGCTTCGCCAAGCGTAATTGTTCGTGTCGCACCGATATGCCCGGCGACGCGATCAACCGCCTCAAAAGCTTCGGGCGTGCCCATGCGACGGAAATAGCCTTCGGCAACGCCAATCCGCAAATCGGAGAGGCCCTTCGCGAGTTCCGGCAAAACGGGAGAGGGTTGATCCTTGCGGCAAACGGGATCATCCGCATCAGGGCCGGACATCGCGTCATAGGCCAGTGCGCAATCACGCGCCGAGCGCGCAAGGGGTCCGAGATGATCGAGGCTCGCGACAAACGGGAACGTGCGGGCACGCGTCAACCCGCCATAGGTTGGCTTGAGGCCAAAGAGCCCGCAAAGCGAAGCGGGCACGCGGATCGAGCCATTCGTATCGGAACCGAGCGTGATCGCGGCCAGGCCGCCTGCTGCCGCGGCGCCCGATCCCCCTGAGGAACCACCGGTCATTCGTGTGCGATCATGTGGATTGCGGGAATGCCCATCATGGGCGTTTCGTCCCGTGAAATCATAGGCATATTCGCCCATGTTAAGACCGCCAAGCAACACTGCGCCTGCCGCTTCCATACGCGCAATCAGCGGTGAATCCGCGGTTGCAGTTGGATGATCGCGATTGATCTTCGAGCCGGCCCTTGTCGTCAGCCCGGCGATGTCGAACAGGTTTTTGACCGCGAAGGGCACGCCAGCGAGAGGGGGCAGCGCCTCGCCACGCGATGTCATGGCGTCAATCGCTGCAGCCTTCGTGCGAGCGCGGTTGGCGGTGACGTCGGTATAGGCGACGAGCACAGGGTTATGCTTTTCGATCGCGGTAAGGTGCGCCTCGGTCACTGCTGAAGCGGTGGTCTTCCCGCTCCGCACAGCCTCCGCGATGGCATGCGCGGGCTCAAGGGTCCAATCGGTCATGACATCTTCTCGAACGCGCTAAAAACCGACGCTGGCTCGGCATCATCGGGAAGGTGAAACTCAAGAAACAGCGGTGCCAACCGAAATGCGACATCAAGATTCTTCGCCACTTCCGCGCTGTTCGCTTGCTCAAGTGGGAGGTTCAGCGCCTTTGCCATCATCTCGGCATAAGCGTTGGGATCAAAGGTTTCGCTCATAGCAGCCCTCATTTTGGGTTCAAGTTCGCGATGAAAGCACGCCAACCCCCGAGATGGGAGATGTCCTCTGCGCCCTTCAGCCCCTCGGGTTCCACGAGGAAGCCTTTCGGAGCCGTGCCGTCGGCGAGGCGCACCGTGCCGATGCCAAGCGGGGAAGGAATTCCCGCCACAAACCGCCCGAACCCCTCTGGCGGTAGCGCCCAGACCTCTGTCAGCACCGGCGAACCTGTTCCATCGGCAACCCGCAACAGACCGGGGCGTTTGGGCGGCCCGCCGGCGAGCGCGTGGAACCGATAATCGTCGGTCGTGGAGACCGCGCGACGAAACACGCCGCCATTCGACGTGAGTTCGTGATTGAGTGGCATGCCCGAGAGATGTGCGCCGACGACAACAATCTCGATGAGGCCATCCGCAACCTGACGGAAGGGTGTCGCGTCCCGGTATTCAATTTCGGTCGCTCCCAGAGCCACGCCGCTCGACCTGTGAAAAGCCCGTCCGAAAGCGGCGAGCCGACCATCCTGTCCAGAGGGAGCTATGAACGTCAGCCCCGCCGCGCGGCTATCGGAGCGTATCGGGCCGGGAACCGCGAGAGCCGCGAGATCGAGCAGGTTCACGAAATTGGTGTAGGTGCCGCAACGGCTGTTGGGGGTGATGGGGTCGGCCGCGAGATCAGCGAGGGTTGGCGAAACCGGAGTGGTCGGCACCGCAAGCATCGCTATTTTCGACCAGATCGCATCCGTCTCGCGCTTCAGGGCTTTGAGACGATATTGCGCCTTGAAAAGCGCGCTCGCAGAAAAGCCATTGGCGCCTTCGATGATTTTGCGCGTCACCGGGTGGATGATCTCGGGATCGCGTGCGAGCACATGGGCGATCGCAGCATGGCGCTCGGCAACCCATGGCCCCTCATAGAGCAAGGCGGCGACCTCGAAAAATGGTGTGAGATCAAACGGAATGAGCTTTGCGCCCATAGATTCGAGCTGCGTAACGCCGGCTTTCCACGCAGCTTCCTGCAACGCGTCGCCAAAAAAGCGCAAATCCTCGGCGCGGGGGATGCCGATTGCGGGCGAAGGCTCGGGTGCGTCCGCAATGCGCAAGGGAACGGCCTTGCTGTAAGGATCGGTAGGATCAAAGCTGGCCATTGCGCTCAATGCCGCCCAGGCATCTTCAACCGTCAGCGCGAAAACCGAGACACAGTCGAGCGTCCGGCACGCTGGCACGACACCGGTGGTCGAAATCGCGCCCACACTCGGTTTCAGGCCAACGATGTTGTTGAGTGCGGCCGGCACACGGCCCGAGCCAGCTGTATCGGTACCGAGCGCGAAAGTGACGAGCCCGCGCGCCACCGCGACTGCCGAGCCAGAAGACGAACCACCTGGCACCAGCGTCACGTCGATCGCGTTTTTCGGGATTGGGTAGGGCGAGCGCACGCCCACCAACCCGGTAGCGAATTGGTCGAGATTGGTCTTTCCGATCAAGATGGCACCTGCGGCCTTCGCCTTGGCGATGGCGGTCGCGTCGGTCGCTGGCGTGTAGGCGAAGCCGGGGCAAGCGGCCGTCGTTGGCAGGCCAGCCGCGTCGATGTTGTCTTTCGCCGCGAAGGGCACCCCCCAGAGCGGGTGCTTCTGTGCATCACGCGCTGGCAGAGTGTTCGCTGCTGCGATCGCCTGTTCCAACGGTATAAGCGTGATGAAAATGCCGGGATCGTCGGCAGCCTCGATTCGTCGGTAGACTTCACGAATGAGCGCCTCCGGTTTGCCGCCATTCGCATAGAATTCGGCGAGCGCGGCTGAAGTGAAAACGGCTGGCAGGGAAGTCATGTCTGAGGTCCGTTGGTCGAGAAATGGCAGGCGGATTGGTGGCCGGGTGTCACGGGCAGGAGGCGCGGCATCGCCTGCTTGCAAACCGCCTCGGCGCGAGGGCAGCGGCCGACAAAGCGACAGGTATCCGGATCGGGGTCGATGGGGCTGGCGATCTCGCCTGAGAGGCGGATGCGCTCGCTCGGCGGGCGATTGGCATCGGGCACTGCATCGACCAGCGCGCGGGTATAGGGATGGGCGGGTTTCGCGAACACATCACGCGCCGGGCCGCTCTCAACGATTTTGCCGAGATACATCACCAGCACGCGGTCGCAGAGCAGCCTCACGACATTGAGATCGTGGCTCACGAAGAGATAGCTCATGCCGAGTTCGGCCTTGAGCTTTTCGAGGAGCTGCAAAATCACGACCTGCACCGAGACATCGAGCGCGGCTGTAGGCTCATCGAGAATGAGCAGTTCCGGCTCCACCGCGATGGCACGCGCAATGCCGACGCGGGCGCGCTGCCCGCCCGAGAGCTGATGGGGATAGCGGGAGAGCAGTTCAAGCGGGAGGCCGCAACGATTGGCCGCCTGCTCGACTTTTGCTGTCAATTGCGAACCGGAGAGTCTGCGCAAACGGCGCAAAGGATCGGCAATCGCGTCCGCAGCGGTGTAGCGTGGATTGATGCTCTCGCCGGCATCCTGAAACACCATCTGTATCTTCACGCGTTCCTCGACGCGCGCGAAACGCTTCGCCGGGATATGCGTAAGCTCGCGGCTGCCCAACCGGATCGAACCTTCATTGCCGTCAATCAGCCGAGCGATCAGGCGCACGAGGGTCGATTTTCCGCAACCCGATTCTCCCACCAGCCCCACTGTTTCACCGCGCCCGATGGTGAAGCTCACATCATCAACGGCGTGCAGTTTGGGGATCGCTTCGGGACCATGCCGGAAGCGGCGGATCGCACGCGCAAGGGGGGAGCCCGAGGGTTGAAGCGTGTAGCGCTTTGAGAGTTCAGCCACATCCAGCAGGGTTTCCATTGTCATGCGGCTTCTCCCGCTGGCATGAGGGAAACCGGGTTGTGGCAGGCCAACGCGCTCGTCGCAGTGGGATCGATGGCTGGTAGCGGACCATCGCAAACCGCGAGTTTGCGTGAGCAGCGCGCGGCATAGCGACAAGAGGGGAGCGTGTTGGCTCTGAGGTCGGGCAAATTGCCGCCAATGGTTGTGAGATCCGCAAGTCGGCTCGTATGTCCCGGTGTCGCAGCGATGAGCGCACGCGTGTAGGGATGACGCGGATTGGCGAAGAGATCGCGCGTTGGCTGCGCCTCAACCACATGCCCGGCATGCATCACGACAATCCGGTCCGCGCGCTCGGCGGCGAGGCCGAGATCATGCGTGATGAAGATCGTCGCCATGCCTGTCGCTCCAGCGCGCTCGGCGATGATATCCATGATGATGGCCTGCGTCGTGACATCGAGGCCGGTGGTGGGTTCATCGGCGATCAGCAATGAGGGTTGTGCCGCAAGCGCAATCGCGATCATCACGCGCTGGCACATGCCCCCGGAGAGCTCGAACGGATAGGCCTTCGCGCGTCGCGATGGGTCAGTGATGCCGACCGTTTCGAGAAGCCTGATCGCCTCGTTCGGCGCAGCATTCGGCGTCACATTCGCGTGCCGTTTGAGGACATCGGCGATCTGGTCGCCGACGCGGCGGATGGGGTTGAGCGCCGTGCGCGGGTTCTGGAAGATCATCGCGATCTCGCGGCCGCGCACCTCGGCTAGCGCCTCCTTCGAGGCGTCCAGCAGGTCGAGCCCGCCGAGCACAGCTCGGCCAGATGTGACTTGTGCCGCCACATCGAGAATGCCCATCACGGCATAGGCCGTCACCGATTTTCCCGAGCCGGATTCGCCGACAACCGCCAGGGTTTCGCCTTTGGCCACATGAAAGCTGACATTCTGAAGCGCCTTCACCACGCCGGAGCGCGTGCGGAATTCAACACTGAGATGATCGACGAGAAGGGCGGGGGCGGCCATGTCAGGTCCTCCGCCTGGGGTCGACGATATCACGCAATCCATCGCCCAAGAGGTTAAAGCAGAACACCGCGAGCATCAGCGCTAGACCAGGGAAGAATGCGATCCACCACTCGCCCGAGACCATGAAAGCCGCACCTTCCGCAACCATGATGCCCCATTCAGGCATGGGCGGGCGCACGCCGAGGCCGATGAACGAAAGACCTGCCGCGTTCAAAATCGCGTAGCCCATCGTGAGCGACATCTGCACCACAAGGATGGGGATGATGTTGGGCAGGATTTGCGTGAGCACGATGCGGGCATCACTGTTGCCCGACAGGCGTGCGGCTTCGATGTAACCCGCCTCGCGGCGGATGTTCGCCTCGGAACGCGCAACGCGGGCATAAAGCGGGAAGTTCACAATCGCTGTCGCGAGAACGATGTTCTGCACGGAGTTGCCCAAAGCGGCGACAATGCCCATCGCGAGCACAAAAAGCGGGAAGGCCATGATCGTATCAGCGATACGCATCACGACCTTATCCACCCATCCCCCGAAATAGCCGGCAGCAACGCCCGACAATCCGCCGAGAATGAAAACCAGCGCCACGGATGAGACGGCAATGATGAGATCAAGCCTGGTCGCAACGATCACGCGCGAGAAGATGTCGCGGCCCAATTGGTCGGTTCCGAACCAATGCTGTGCAGAGGGCGCCTGCAGCGCTCGGCTCGTGTTGCTTGCGAGCGGATCATAGGGGACCAGCGACGGGCCGAGGATCGCGGCGAGTAAGATCAGCACGAACAGGCCAAAGGCGAAGGCTGTCACCGGGTTCTCGCCGATCACGTAACGCGCATGACGCAGAGCAGAGGCGTTCGCGCTCATGCGGAGATCCTGACGCGCGGATCGATCAGGCCGTAGGCGATGTCGATGACAAGGTTGAGCAGCACATAAAGGGCGGCCATGGTGAGCACGAAGCCCTGCACAGGCGCGTAATCCGAGGCGATCAGCGCCTCGACCGCGAAGGAACCGATGCCAGGCCAGGCGAATACTTTCTCGACCAGCACATTCGCGCCGAGCAAAAACGAGAGCACCATTCCAAGTGTGGTGATCACGGGCAGAACCGCATTGCGGAAGGCGTAGGTGACAACAACCTTGTGCGCCGAGAGCCCGCTGGCGCGCGCGGTGCGCACGAAATCAGACGAAAGCACCGCAAGCATCGAGGCGCGGGTCATGCGCGCGATCGGTGCGAGTGCGAAAATCGCGAGTGTCAGCGCTGGCAAGATCAGCTGCTTGAAGGCGGCAGAAAACACTTCGCCATCACGGGCTATTGCTGCGTCGATCAGGTAAAATCCAGTGATGTGCGGTGGCGGTGAAAGGAACACATCGAGCCGCCCCACGGGCGAGGGCGAAAGCCCGAGGCGATAGTAAAACACGTAAACCAGCAGCAAGCCGGTGAAGAACACCGGTAACGACACGCCTGCGGTCGAGACGATCCGTGTGACGTGATCAATCCAACTTCCGGGTCGCGTCGCCGCGAGAATGCCCATCGGCACAGCAAGGCTGACGGCGAGAAACAGGCCGATCAGAGTCAGCTCGGCGGAAGCAGGCAGTCGGGCAGCGATTTCCTTCGCGACGGGTTGGCCGGTGGTCAGTGAATTCCCAAACTCACCTTTTGCGAGATCACTCACGTAGCGTCCGAATTGCACGATCAGCGGTTTGTCGGTGCCAAGTTTGGAACGAATTTCAGCAATGGCCTGCTCGGTGGCGGCAGGGCCGGCGAAATACGCCGCCGGATCGCCCGGTAGCGCGCGCGTGAGAAGGAATGTGACGATCACGACCCCGATCAGGCTCGGAATGGCCAGCATCAACCGGTTGAGGATCAGCGAGAGCATGTTGGACTTTCCGCACAAAACGCGGGGAGGGCCGCCCGCCGGGCGACCCTGCGAGACGATCAGGCTCAGGCCTTCGAGAGCTGGCGATAATCGAGCTGGCGGTGGAACCAGAAGCGATAGCCGGTGATGCCCTTCTGCATCGCCACATTCAGCAGCGGTTGATAGAGCGGGATGCGCGGCACTTCCTCAAACGACATGTCGATAAAGCCTTTCACCGCCGCCTCGTAGCCCGCCTTGTCGGCATTGGCTCCAGCGGTGCGCGCGGCATCGATGAGTTTGTCCATCCCCGGATTCTGGTAGGACATAGTGTTGAACACCGCGTTCTGGCCGTGATAGGTCCAGAAGAAGAAATATTCCGGATAGTTCAACCAGCCACCAAAGGTGTTGGTGATCAACGGCATGTTTTTCTTGAGCAATTCGTTGCGCCAGTTTGCGCCCGGCACCTTGTTGATTGTCACCTTGATGCCGATTTGGGAGAGGCTCTCCTGCACGAGAATGCAGAGCGGTTCGTTGACACCGGCGAGGCCGAGATCGAACGACAAGGTCGTCTCGAAGCCATTCGGCACTCCGGCTTCGGCCATCAGCGCTTTCGCTTTGGCGATGTCGGTGTTGTAGCCATGCTTTTGCGGCCAATCGTAGCCGGTCGTGATATTGTCCTTGTCACCAAACATTGGAATGGCCTGCCCGTAGATCACGGCTTCCATGATCTTCTGATAGGGGATGGCATAGGCCACGGCCTGACGGACCTTCACGTTGGTGAACGGGCCTTCCTTCACGTTCATGCCAATGTATTGCAGCGCATTCTCGACCGGTGTGCCGATGACAGCGAGTTTCTGCGCCGCGCGCAACTCCTGGAAATCTTTGTTCGGCAAATCGAACGAGATATCCGCATCGCCGCGCTCCAGTAACGCTCGCCGATTGCCAGCGGAGGGAATGGTGCGCCAGATCACGCGCTTGATTTTCGGCAGTGGGCCACCCTTCCAATCGTCAAAGCGCTCATACACGACTTCTGTGCCCGGTTGCCAGCGTGACACGCGGTAAGCCCCCCCGCCCGCACCATTGTTCTTCGTAAACTCCATCGCCCAGGGGTCCTGTGCTGTGGCGTTTTTCTTGCACAATTCCGAATTGTAGATTGCGGGCACCGGCACCGCGATATCCGGGATGGTCATGTGGTCCTTGCGGAGCAGGTCGATGCGGAAAGTGCGGTCATCCACGGCCACGAATTGTTCGGGCTTCTCGAGGCTGCCGGCCTTCATCTGAAAGGTCGGGAAGCCACCAACCGTGACTGCGCGGTCATAAGACCATTTCACATCCCGAGCGGTGATCGGGGTGCCGTCATGGAACTTCGCACCCGCTTTCAGCTTGAAGGTGATAGAATTCTCGCTGGAATTCATATCCTCAGCGAGTTCGGGCTCGATTTTTCGGAAATCGTAATGGTCGTTACCATTGGCGTCTTTTTTCACGCCATATGTCATCAAGCGATCATAGGTGTTCCATGAGACTTCATAAGCGGGGCGGTTTGCGCCGACGCCATGGATATCCTGGCTGTTCGGAGCATTCTCGGAAATCGAAAGCAATGTCTCGTTCCGCGCCTGGGCAGAGGCTGATGATGGGAAAACGGCAGGAGCAGCAAGCCCGGCAGTGAGGGCGGCGGAAGATTTCAGGAAATCGCGGCGGCGCATGGGAACGGCTCCTGTTGAAATTGATATGGAGACTTCAAAGCAAGCCTGATGCCATTTCAGGCATTTCACGATGAATTAAAAAAGAAGATATATATCAGATATATAATGATATTCAGAGGCAGGACAATTCGATGTTGAGCGCCTGACCCCAATCAAAATGTATGCAATTGCAATAAAGACGCCTAAAAAATAGGCAATTTGGACTTCGGATTTGGTTTGCGTTCGGTTTTCAGATATCAGGTCGCTGCTATGGCAAAGGGCATGCACGGTAAGGGCACCACACGATCGGAAAAGATCCGCCAGGATCTCACGAACCAGATTCTCGGCGGGCAGCGTCAGCCGGGTTCGGCGCTCGATGAGCAGGAGCTCGCCGCGAGCTATGGTGTTTCCCGCACTCCGGTGCGCGAGGCCTTGCGTTTGCTCGCTGCGAGCGGGCTCGTCGCGCATCGTCCGAACCGGGGCGCCGAGGTGTCTGCGCCATCGATTGCCGATCTGCGCGACATGTTCCAGGTTATGGCTGACCTTGAAGGCCTTTGCGCGGGGCACGCCTCGCGCGCAATGTTGCCCGAGGAGCGCCGTGCGCTAGCGACTGCGCATTATGCAATGAGCGAGGTTGTGCGCGCGGGCGACAGCCTTGCCTATGCTGGTGCCAATGAAAAGCTTCACGCGCTGATCTATGCTGGCAGCCGCAACAGCTATCTCGTGGAGATCACGTTGCAGACTCGTGCCCGGCTTCGTCCCTATCGGCGCGCGCAGTTTTCGACCCTGGGTCGCCTTGCGGCGTCGCATGCCGAGCACGAGGCGATTGTGCAGGCCATTCTGCGTGGCGATCGATTGGCCGCTCAACGGCACATGGTTGAGCATATTCTCGTGGTGCGAGATGCGTTCTTGCGGCTTGCGGAGGGCAGCGAGGTTGATGCCGCGGAGTAACTAGCCGGCAACAACGATTCGGTCTGCCCCGATCATTTCCGTAAGGACTGCGGGCGGCGCAGCATCGGTGATGAGCAGATCGAAAGCGTCGAGATCTGCCACACGAAGCAGCGCGCTTCGTGCGAATTTGCCGTGATCGGCCACCAGTGCTTTTTGGCGCGAGACGTCCATCGCCCGCTGCTTCAAGGCAATCTTGTCGGCATCAAAGTCGAGAACGGTTCCGTCATCCTCAATCGCAGAGCAGGCAATGATCGCCCAATCCAGGCGATAATTTGATATTGTTTTCAGGGCGATAGGGCCAATCATAGAGATGTCGGAGCCAACAGCTCGCCCACCTGTCAGAATTGTATCAATTCCGGGTGCGCCAGCAAGAATCTGCGCATTGGCGGCACTTGGGGTGATAACGGTTAGTCGCCCTTTCTCTGCAAGCGCCCGCGCCGTTGCTTCAGCTGTGGTACCAACATCGAGAAAGATCGCCTGACCGGGCTGGATATGTGCCGCGATCGCTTGACCGATCCGCGCCTTTAAATCCGTGTCACGAACCTGCTTCACTTCGTAACTGAGGCGCTCTCCCGAGCCGCGCCGCCCGGCCCCACCATGAAATCGCTGAATAAAACCAAGCTCATCCAGCCGAATGATCTCACGACGCACGGTCTGCGTTGAGACATCGAAATCTTTTGCCAGCGTTTCAATCGTCACAAACCCCTGACTTTCGACGCGCGTCACGATGCGAGCCTGCCGTTCGTTCAAAACGCTTTCATCGAAGGCTGATGCGGGCACGGATCGTCTCCAAACTGAGGCTTCGCTAACTCTTTAGCATATTGACATAGCATATTGTCAGAGCTTTTCGTGACGTCATATATTTGACATGTGAAATTGATATTGTAAGAAATCTTCCAAAAATGGAAGAGGCGAGGGGCATCGCGTGTCGGACTTTCTTGGCAATACAGTGTTGAAATCCGCCGGGAGCGTCGGTGGCGCGCGCCAGCCCCGATTGCCGGTCGGTGTAATCGGCCCGAATGATGCGTCTGCTGCTGAGCTTGCAATGGCCGAATCCATCGGACGAGCGATCGCTGGCCTAGGCTTACCTTTGGTCTGTGGCGGGAGAGGCGGCTGTATGCAGGCGGCCTCCAAAGGCGCCGCAGAAGCCGGCGGGATCGTCATCGGTATATTGCCATCCAGCGATTGGGGTAGCGCCAATCCTTATGTGAGTGTGCCAATCGCCTCGGGAATTGGTGAAGCGCGTAACGCGATTATCGCGAGTGCCTGTTTCGCGCTGGTTGCGGTCGGGGGCGGGCATGGAACGCTTTCCGAGATTGCGCTCGGCCTAAAGATGGAACGGCTGGTCATCGTGATGCCAGGTGCCCATCAGGTTGATGGAGCGCTCGCATGCGAGTCAATTGAGGATGCGATCGCAGCCATTGCCACCCGATACCATCAGGTTGCACCATGAGTGCGATGCCGCTTTCCGGCCGTCCCACAGGGCTCGGCAGCGCGGCTCTGGCGCTCTATGCGGCTTATCTCGTCGTCCCAATGGTGCTGATCCTGCTGGGCTCCTTCGGCAACAGTTGGAGCAACACCTTGTTGCCGACGGGCGTCACCGGGCGCTGGTATGAAACGCTTTTCGCGAATGTCACGTTCCAAAAGGCTTTCTGGACGAGCCTCTGGGTTTGCCTCGCGACCGTGATCGTCTCGGTGCTGATTGGCGCTCCCTTGGCCTATGCCGTGGCCATGGCCAAGAGCCCCGGCATGGCGATGCTCGGGCGGATCATTTATCTCACTCCGGTTGCGGCGCCTGCCGTGGTGCTTGGTTTCGGCTACATGCTCGCGTTCTCGACCGAGACGTTGCCGTTTCTTGGAGCAGGGTGGCTCACCGTGGCGGCGCATACCGTGGTGTGCCTGCCGTATCTCCTGCAGACTCTTGTGGCGGATCTAAAACTGCAGGGCGTGGAGCAGTTGGAACAAGCGGCTGAATCGCTCGGCGCGCCGTTTCACCGTCGGTTTATTGATATTGTGCTGCCCGGCCTTGTGCATTCCATTGCCTCGGCCTCGATCCTCGTTGCGGCCCTTTCAATCGGTGAATTCCAGCTCACAAACCTGATCGCGGGTTTCCTGCATCGCACTTACCCAATCGTGCTGCTTCAGGCGTTTTACGGAGCCACAGGGTTTGCCTGCGCCGCGACGGTCGTGCTGCTCGCACTTGCGCTTGTCTCCGCTGTTGTCGGATCGATTGTTGCCCGACGTGCGACGACCTCCAGTGTGGTGCCGGCATGACCCTCGCGCTGGAAGATATCAGTTTCACCTATCCTGGCGCTGGTGCTGGAGTGCGAGATGTCTCGCTGGAGATACGTGAGGGCGAATTGCTCGCCGTGATCGGCCCCTCGGGCTGTGGGAAATCGACCATCCTCAAGCTGATCGCCGGGTTCTTGATGCCTCAGCAGGGGGTTATCCGAATTGGAGGCCAGAACGTCAGCGCTGTTCCACCGCGCAAGCGCGATCTTGGCATCGTGTTCCAGAGTTACGCGCTTTTTCCGCATATGAGCGTCGCCGAGAATGTCGGTTACCCCCTGAAGTTGCGCGAAATTCCGGCTGCGGATGCTGGTCCTCGCATTCGCGAAGCCCTTGAAATGGTCGGTTTGGCACATCTTGCCGATCGCCCGCCGCGCTCGCTTTCGGGCGGGCAGCAGCAGCGCGTGGCTCTGGCTCGTGCCTTGGTGTTCCGCCCGCGCGCGCTGTTGCTCGATGAGCCGCTTTCAGCGCTCGATGCTGCGATGCGCGGCGAGATGCGCGATGAAATTCTGCGTCTCCAGCGGCTCTATGGCATCGCGACTTTGCACATCACACATGATCAAGAAGAAGCACTCTCGATGGCCAATCGCGTCGCCGTGATGCGTGACGGGCGGCTGTTGCAGGTGGATACCCCTGAAGAGCTCTACCTTCGCCCAGCGAGTCGTGCCGTCGCGTCGTTTGTCGGACATGCGAACCTCTTTGACGGCGAGGTCTTGGCCGAGAACCGCGTGCGCACCCCGCTCGGTGATCTTGCCTGCCAACGCCATGATTTCGCACCTGGCGCGCGCGTTTCGGTGCTCGTGCGTCCAGAAGCGATCCGCCCAGTTGCCGCGGCGGATGGCCTCAACCGGTTTTCAGGCAATGTGACGCGAGATCGCTTTCTCGGCTCACTGCGCCGCTTTGATTTCATGCTTCCTGGTGGCGCAAAACTGATGGTCGAGACCGATCATCGGGTCGCTTCGCCACAAGCCATCGAGCTTCCACCCGAGGCGGTGCTGGTCATCGCTCCGGGTAACGAAGGTGCCACAAAGAGCGCTGCTTCCACAAAAACACCTCTCCCAATCCCGAATCCATCCAACAGAGGATCTTCAACATGACGATCGACCGTCGACTTCTTCTCCAGGGCATGGGCGCTTCTGCGCTCGCTCTTGGCGCCAGCTCAGCTTTGGCTCAGGCGCCTGCACCTGCGACCGTTCTCACCAGCCCTGAACTTTATGGTGGCGAAAAGGCTCTCTACGACGCCGCTGTCAAAGAGGGCATGGTGATTTCGAACAATACCGGCCCGACCTGGGCGAACTGGGCGGCCTTGTTCCGCGCGTTCGGCCAGCGCTATCCGAGCATCAGCCTCGTTTACAATGATGTCGGCTCGGGTGTGGCGGTCAACGCTTTGGATCGCACCAAGGCCCGGCCGCAGGTCGACACCATTTATTACTTCGGTGCCAACGGCGTCGATGCGCAGAAGCGTGGCCTGCTCGCCCCGTTTACACCGACCAATTTCGCCAAGTTGCCGTCCCTTGCCAAGCATCCGGCGGGTGAGTGGTTCACCATCCATCAGCTCGAGATCGTGTTCATCGTGAACAAGAAGCTCGTGAAAAACGTGCCCAAGAGCTTCGCCGATCTCGCGAAGCCCGAATACAAGGGCAACGTCGTGTATCTTGATCCGCGCTCGACGGGCGTGGGCCAAGTGTTCAACTGGGCCGCGAATTTCGCTCAGGGCGGCACCTATACCAATCTCGAGCCTGGCCTGAAGTATATGGAACAGCTCCATAAGGGCGGGAACGTGCTCCGCGTCGTGGGCACCACGCCTTATGCGCAGTTTGTGAAGGGTGAAATCCCGATCTGGGTGAACTTCGTCAACGACGGCCTCCGCGCCAAGTTCATGGATGGTATGGGCGATGACGTTGAAGTGGTTTCGCCGGCTGAAGGAACGGTTGCTGCTCCTTACACGATCAGCCTCGTGAAAAATGGCCCGAACCCCAATGCCGCGAAGCTTTGGCTCAACTTCATCCTTTCTGACGCAGGTCAGGCGCTGTTCGCAGAAGGCTTTGTGACGCCGTCTGTGCCTGGCGTTCCGCTGTCGGATACAGTGAAGTCTCGCCTCGTGACTCATGCCAAGTCGACACTGCTCGATTTGGAACAGTCTGCGGCGCAGCTTCAAGCTCTCCAGGCCGGTTGGGCAAAGGCCGCGCTTTGATGACCGCTTCCCGCGCCGATCTGACCTCCCGCAGCGGCGCGGGCACCCGGGCGATGCTTGCATCGCCCGGGCTTCTTCTGTTCGCGTTGTTTTTCTTCGTCCCTCTCGGCTTCGTGGCCTATGAGGCCGCGTCCGGTGGAACGCGCGGGATCACAACGCTGGTCGCGAGCCGAAATTTCTGGATTGGGCTTGGGAATTCCCTGCTGCTCGGCGTGCTTGCGGCAGCAATATCGCTCGGGGTGGGATTGGCTGTCGCCCTCCGGCTCGCGCGCATGGGCGAAAGCGCCCGGATGGCCTGGCAATTCCTGATTGCGCTGCCACTGACGTTTTCAGGCCTCATTGTCGCTTACGGGTTTATTCTCGCCTTCGGGCGCGCCGGCTTTGTGACACTCTCACTGGAAGCTATGTTCGGAGTGAACCCTGTCGCGTTCTCAAGGGCGGTTTACTCGCCATACGGCCTTGCTTTTGTTTACGCTTATTATCTCATTCCACGCGTCGTGATGATGCTCACGCCAGTGCTCGTAAACTTTGATACTGCACAACTTGCCGCAGCTGAGAGCATGGGTGCCAGCCGCATCCGCACGCTGCGCGATATTCTCCTGCCGCAATTGAAAGCGCCGATGATCTCGGCCTTTGCGCTCGTTTCTGCGGTGGCGATCGGCGCTTACGGCACGGCTCTCGCACTGGTGGGGACGCAGGTGAATATCCTGCCGCTTCAGCTCTTCACGATGGTCTCGGATGCCGGTTCCGATTTTGCCGTTACTGCGACGCTTGGGCTCGTGCTCGCGGCGATCTGTACCCTAGTCATGGGGATCGGTGAATGGGCCGGGGCGGGCAAAAAGTAACCCACTAGGCTTGCAAGACCTTGCCTTGGATCAGCGCATCAATCTCAGCTTCGGAATAACCGATTTCACGAGCAATTGTAGAGCTGTGCTCGCCGGCTTTCGGAATATCAAGCCTGAGGCCGAAACGCTCGCCGCCCCATTCCAATGGAAGAGCAGGCACAGGAGCCTTGCGGCCATCAGCAAGCGTCACCTCGACCATCGCGCCGGGATGATTGAGATGCGGATCGTTGAACAAATCTTCCGGGCGATTGATCGGCGCGAAGGGTAAGCCGAGCCGCTCGGCGGTAGTGATGATTTCCTCAGCCGTGAAATGGACAAGCAGCTTGCGTAGTTCCGGAATCATCCATTTCCGCTCCATCACACGATCTCGGTTGGATTGCAGGCGCGGATCGGCCTTGAGGGTATCGAGTTTGTACTCTTCGCAGAATGTCGCCCATTGGCTGTCGGAAACAACGCCGAGGAAAACCTGCCCGGCATCTTTCGTTTCGAACACATCGTAGACAGCCCAAGCGGAAATGCGCTCGGGCATGGGTGCCGCAGCTTTGCCTGTAACGACGAATTGCGCCATGTGCTGCGCGACGAGCAGCATATTGTTCTCGAACAGGCCACTCTTGATGATCTGCCCGCGCCCGGTGCTATGACGCTCCTGCAGGGCTGCGAGAATGCCGATCACCGCGAACATCCCGCCCATAATGTCATTCACCGACGTGCCGGCGCGCAAGGGGCGTCCCGGAGGGCCTGTCATGTAGGCGAGGCCGCCCATCATCTGCACAACTTCATCAAGTGCGGTGCGGTGCTCGTAAGGCCCGGTGAGAAAGCCCTTGAGCGCGCAATGAATGAGGCGCGGGTGCATGGACGTCAGCGTCTCAGCCCCGAGGCCGAGGGCATCAAGCGCGCCGGGGCGGAAATTCTCCGTCACGACATCGGCCGTGGAAATCAGCCGCTGGATGAAGGCAAGACCGTCCTTCGATTTCAGATCCACGCCGACCGATCGTTTGTTCCGGTTGAAACTGACGAAAAACCCTGCACCGGAGCCTGCGAGCCGGCGCGTGTTATCCCCTTCGCCCATGGGCTCGATCTTGATCACATCTGCCCCGAGATCACCGAGAATAAGCCCCGAAGTCGGTCCCATCACCATATGAGAAAACTCAACAACACGAATTCCAGCGAGGGGGAGGCTTGAGCGCATCGAGATGGGGTCCTCAAAAGATTTGAAGCTATAATCTATCCGCGCGGCGACCTATGGCAATGCACTGGAACGCTCGACGGATCGCGTGGTATACCACGCTTGAAGCACGCTCACCGGTTGGTATACCGCCTGTCAAGCGGGTCATTTCGATATCTGTAGTCGAGAAATAGCCCTTGGTGCGAATGGCTTGCCAGGTCTCTGCCTTCGAGCTATCGAAGGGTTCATGTTGACGTTTCGGCAAATCGAGGTGTTCACGGCGGTTATGCGGGCTGGAAGCCTGATCGGTGCTGCGCGTGATCTCCGGATTTCGCAGCCGACAGTCACAAGAATGGTGCTTCGGATTGAGGATCAGCTCGGCCTGACACTCTTTGATCGCGTCAAGGGTCGCATTCTTCCCACACCCGAGGCCGCACGCTTTCTCAGTGAGGTCGACCGCACCTTCGAGCAAATGCGCGGCGCTATTGATCGCGCAGCCGTAGCCTCCCGTTCAGGGCGTTCGCTGTTCCGTCTCGGTGCTTCCCCGAGCCTCGGTCGAGGGCTTGCTCCGAGCTGTCTCGCGCGCCTGGTTGCAGAGGACTCGCGGTTGTCCATTCGACTCGACGTGCTCTCAGTGTCGCAAGTTCTTAGCTATCTTGTTGATCAATCAGGCGATGCGGCACTAACGCTTTACCCGATCCTGCATCACGATGTCCGCTCAGTCTTGGTTGGGCAAGGGCGCCCCTTACTGGTCGTTCCGCGAGGCGGCATCTGGGATAGCGTCTGCGCATTGCCCGATCTTGCCGCGATGGAGATCGACTGGCTGATTTTCGAGCCACGCTCGGTGCATGGCGAAATGCTCGGTGGCGTGCTCGCCGATGCCGGGTTGCACCCGGTGCGCAGCCATCTCGTCCGTTTTGCGGAAAGCGCCCTTGCACTCGCAGAAGCCCGGATCGGAGCGACAATTGTCGATGAATTCTCGGCACGAGCAGCCAATCCAGAGTTGGTTCGGTTGCTGGAACTTCCAACCGAGCGGCGCTTTGATGTGCACTATCACCGCAGTCTTGGCCCTGGCATTGGCGGTGGCGCCGAGCGTTTCGAGGAATTGGTGCGCGAAAGTCTCGGGCATTCTTGATGGCGGCTATGTTATAAAGCTATAGATATGCGATAGATCACGCGTTGCGCTTCGCATCAATTTGGCATCTCATTCCAGACAAGAAGACGATCAGGAGGAGTTCGCCCCATGGAGTCCCGTTTTCCGCTGTCCCGCCGCCTGTTTCTCTCCGGTTCGACGGCCTTGGCCGCGCCGGCCTTGTTGGGAAGATCAGCTGCCGCACAGGGTCAATACCCGCAAAAACCCATCAACCTGATCGTCACTTTCGCCGCAGGCGGGGGCGTTGATACGGTTTCCAGGCTTTTTGCTGAGGCGCTCGGGACCGGATTGTCGGGTCGAATGGTGGTGGAGAACCGCGGTGGCGGCGGCACCATGATCGGCACGCAGGCGGTCACTGGAGCTGATCCCGATGGCTACATGCTGCTGTCTGCTCCTACAACGATGGTGATCAACCCGGCTGTGAAAGCCAGCATGCCCTATGATTGGCAGAAGGATCTCGTGCCGATCGGCCTGATGGCGAAGTTGCCTTTCGTGGCTGTGACACGCCCGAATTCGCCGCTGCAATCGATCAAGGATATCCTGTCGCTCAGCCAGTCGAAGCCGGAGCCTTTGTCTTATGCTTCGGGCGGCACGGGCACAGTGGCGCATCTCGCGGGAGAACTCTTTGCGCTGCGCACGGGTGCGAAGATGCAGCACGTGCCCTATCGCGGCGAAGGGCCAGCCGTCATTGATGTGCAGGGCGGGGCGCTCGACCTTACCTTTGCGACGCTCGCTGCCGTTGCTGGACAGATCGACGGCAAGCAATTGCGGGCTCTCGGTGTCACGACATCCGAGCGTGCTGATCTGGTCCCGGATATTCCGACCATTCAGGAACAGGGCGTTACCCCGTTCGATGTTTCGGCATGGATCACGTTGATGGCGCCTGCGCGCGCACCAATGCCGGTGGTGACCCGCCTCAAAGCGGCGCTGGCTGAGGCGTTGAGCGACCGCTCCTTGCGTGACAGGCTTGGCAAGATCGGTGCGATTGCTGCACCCCAGAATTTTGATACGCCTGGGTTCATGCGGCGTGAGGCTGCAACATGGGCGCAGGTCATCCGCGACGCCAAGCTTAGCTTTTGAGTTCTCCCGAGGGGCCGGTGATGCTCGCGTTACGCAAAGTCATTGCCGGCCCTGGAACGGAACTTCAGGATTGTGATCTGCGTGCGCCTCATGCCTCCGATCTGATGCTCGCAGTGGAAGCTGTCGGGATTTGCGGGACCGATCTGCATATCGTCGATTGGCATGGCGGTTATGAAGCCATGGAAGCCGCGATGCCGGTAACTCTCGGGCATGAGATTGCCGCGCGGGTGATCGCCGGGGAGGGCTTGCCTGTCGGGCAGCGCGTGGTCGTGCGTCCGTCCGTCGCCTGCGAGATTGCCTGCGAGACCTGCGGCGAAGCGCGCGAAGATGCCTGCCGCAAACGCGTGGGCATTGGAATTTTCCGTGACGGCGGCTTTGCCTCCCATCTTTTTGCACCGGCGCGCAACTGCATCCCTGTGCCAGCGACAGTGCCCAGCGCGCATGCCGCGCTCACGGAACCCCTCACAGTTTCCTATGAGGCCGCCTCGAATGCCTCGATCACGCCGGGAGATCGCGTGCTGGTGCTGGGACCGGGGCCGATCGGGCTCGGCGCGGCCTTGTTCGCGCGCGCCTTCGGGGCTGAGGTTACAGTCGTCGGGCGCGCGGATGAAACGCGGCTCGACCTGGCGCGACAGCTTGGTTTCGAGCGATGCGTGGATGTTGGCGATCGCAGCCTCGGCGAGGCTTTGGCTCGATCCGGACTGGGTGATCCCTTCCATGCGGTGATTGAGGCGACGGGTGTGCCGAGCGTGTTGAAAGAAGCCATGCAACGGTTGGCACTCCGCGGGCGAATGGTTGTCGCGGGTATTCATCCGCGCGCGATCGAGGTGGATGTGACCGCGATGGTGCGTCGACACCAGAGCCTGATCGGCTCCTATCGTGCGCCGGTCGCGACCTGGCGCAAAGTTCTCGGCTGGATCGGGGCCCATCCTGACAACGTTGAAAAGCTGATCTCGGCGCGTCTTGCGCTGAACGAAATCGAGGCTGGTTTCCAAGCCATGCGCTCAAAAGAGGCGGTGAAAGTGATCATCGAACCGCAGAGATGACGGGCAAGGCTTTCTTGCTCTTCGGCAACGACATTGAACCGCAAATGCGCTCGGAATACGAGGCTTGGCACGCCGGCCATCATGTGCCCCAAAGGCTTGAGGTGCCAGGTATTCTCGGCGCAATCCGTTTTCGCGCGGAGGGCGAGGGTAGGCCGGAATATCTCACGCTCTACAGGCTCGCGCAGGTCGAAGTGCTCGAAAGCGAGGCCTACAGGCTGCTGATCGAGAGGCCTGACGCGTCGACGCTCGCGATGCGTCCGCATTTTCGTTCTCCCATAAGACTTGTTGCGGAGGTGGCCGTGGTGCTCTTCCCTCCTGACAGAGACTGGATGAGCGTGGAAGTTAGCGAAACCTGCTTTCCTCCTGCATGCGCTGATGTCTCCAGTCTTCACGGTCGGTTGGTTGCGAACCAGCGCAATCACCCGATCATGGGTGCGGAGCCGCTGCCCGGGGGCTTCATCCGCCTCTCTTTCGCTCGGCGCTTGGTGCTGAGTGAGCAGAGAATTGCACCGGGAGCGCGAAGCCTTGGTGGGCTTTACCGCCCGCTTGATCGTTTTGGCGTGGACTCGCAATAAAACTATTCGGTTGAAAAGAGAGCGGCCTCGGCTCGAATCCAGTCGGCAAAGACCATCACTTCGCGGCGTTCTGCTGCCTGCTCTGGCAAAGTCAACCAAAAGCGCAGGGCGCTTTCAAAACCAAGACCGAGTGGGTTGACGAGTGCGCCGCTCGCCAGTTCTTCGCGCACGAAACAAGCCGGCACAAGCGCGACGCCGAGGCGGGAAATCGCGGCGCGGATTACCACAGATAGATAGCCATAGCGCATCGTATGGGCAGGCAATGCGCCGCGCAGCCCATGCGCCTCGGTGAACTCGGCCCAGTATGCGGGCATCTGAAAATGCTGGAGATAGCTCATTTTCTGGACGTCAGCGGGGCTATTGAGCCCACCCATGCTCTCGATGAACGCTGGGGCTGCGACGAGAAGGATTTTCTGCCCGAACAGTGGCGTACAAATTCGCCCCGGCCAGGGACCGACGCCGTGACGGATATCGAGATCGGGCTCTTCGGCCACAGTCTCTGAGACGAAATTCGTGAACTGGATATCGATATCCGGATGTTCGGCATTGAAAAGCGGAAAGCGCTCGATCAGCCAGCGCTCTCCAACGATCGCAAGCATGTGCAGGCGGATGGGCTGGCGCTGGTTTCTCTGCTCGTCCAGCCGACGACGCCCTCGCGCCAATTGCTCGAGAGCACTCTCGGCATAGGGGCGATAGAGCTCGCCGGCTTCCGTGAGCTTGAGGCCACGCTGTGTGCGCTCGAACAGGGCGATCGCGAGCAATTGCTCGAGGGCCTGGATCTGCTTTGAAACTGCGCTCTGCGTGAGATGGAGTTTTTCGCTAGCGCGAAGCGTCGAGCCTTCATTCGCGACCGCGAGAAAAGCCCGAAGCGCCATTGTGGAAGGTGGATTCTGGTTCATATCTGCTTTCAAATCTCTGTATAGAATATGCTATTCCAAAAAAGACTAGTAATCCAGAATTCATTTCGTTTGTCACTTTGCCAGTCCGGACCTCACTCTGCACAACGAGTTCGTCAGGGAGTGTGACGTGAGCAACCAGACCATCCGTCTTTGGGGTGGGCGCTTCAAGAAGCCGCCGAGCGCGGCCTTGATGGCGCTCTCCAGTGCTGCGACCCAACATGGTCGCCTGATCCCGTTTGATGTTCTCGGTTCGATCGCACATGTCGAAGCTTTGCGGATTTCCGGTGTTGTCAGTTCAGCGGATCGCGATGCACTGGTGGAAGCGCTCCAGCAGATCCGGGCTGATGTGCTCCGCGGAGACATCGCCCCCGAGGCTTTTGATGAGGATATCCATACCTTCCTTGAGCGCGTTCTGATCGAACGCCTCGGCCCCGTGGGCGCGAAGCTGCGCGCTGGCCGTTCACGCAATGATCAGGCGGCCAATGACCTGAAATTGTATCTCAGGGCCGAGGCACCGCGCGTTGCGCAGGCTTTGTCACGATTGGCTCTGGCTTTGGCCGATCGCGCCGAGAGCCATGCCGATGCGCCTTGCCCCGGTTTCACGCATTTGCAGATCGCGCAGCCCGTGACCTTCGGCCATTTGCTGATGGCCCATGCCCAGCCGCTAGCGCGTGATCTCGAACGCTTGCGCGATTGGCTCAAGCGGAGCAGCGAGTGCCCACTGGGAGCTGCGGCCTTAGCTGGCACCTCGTTTCCTGGTGATCCGCAGGCGACGGCAACGTTCCTTGGCTATGATCGCCCCGCAGAAAACTCGATTGATGCCGTGGGCGCGCGCGACCATGTCGCGGAGTTTCTGTTCGTCGCGGCCATGATTGCAACCGACCTTTCCCGACTTTCGGAAGAGGTGACGATCTGGTCCTCGCGGCAATTCGGCTGGATAGGGCTCGATGACGGTTTCGCTACCGGCTCCTCGATCATGCCTCAGAAAAAAAACCCGGATATCGCGGAGATCACGCGTGGCCGAGCCGCGCGTCTCATTGGCGACCTCGTGACCATGCTGACAGCGCTCAAGGGCCTGCCGCTCGCCTATAACCGCGACCTTGCCGAGGATAAGCGCGCGGCCTTCGATGCTTGTGATGTGCTCGAGCAGGTTTTGCCGGCCTTGGCCGGGTTGATCGAAACAATGGAGATCCATCGCGAGCGCCTCGCGGAAGATGCGGCCGAGGGTTTCGCGCTCGCGACCGAGCCAGCGGATTACCTCGCGGCGAAAGGCGTGCCTTTTGCCGAGGCGCACGAGATTTCCGGCGCGATTGTGCTCTTCGCTGAAAAGCGCGGTGTCCGTTTAGACGAACTGACCGCCACGGATCTGGCCTCGGTCGATCCGCGCCTTGGGGCCGATCTCATCTCACGGCTCAAGCCCGAAGCGGCTATTGCTCTTCGTATTGGCGCGGGTGGCACGGCGCCGATCCGCGTGCGCGAGCAGATCACGCGCTTCCGCCAACGGGTTGGCGATCTCGTGGACACCATTGGAATTCAGAAGACGGAGAACGCCGATGCGTGACGTTTCAACCCCCGCCGCGCGGGATATTCTCGATCTCGCCGGCTTGAGACTCGTGCCGCGTCGCTATTATGGCCGCTGGTTTGCGGCAGCCGCCATTCTGTTCGTGATGGGCTATATCATCAATGCGTTTGCGCGCGGGCAGATCGAATGGGGCATTGTCGCGCATTTCTTCACTGCGCCGGCGATCCTCGCGGGTCTCGTGAATACCGTGATCATGACGCTTTGCGCCATGGTTCTCGGCCTTACGCTTGGCGTGGTTTTCGCCGTGATGGTGATGTCACCCAACCCGGTGATGAAGTCTGTCGCGACTTTCTACATCTGGCTCTTTCGCGGCACGCCGCTGCTGTTGCAGCTTCTCATCTGGTTCAATCTCGCGCTGGTTTTCCCGAAAATGGGCATTCCCGGCATCATCGAAGCGCGCACCGTTGATATCATGACGCCGTTCTTCGCAACCATGCTCGGGCTGGGCATGAACCAGGGCGCATACACGGCGGAAGTGGTGCGCGCCGGCATCCTCTCGGTTGATGTGGGGCAGACCGAAGCTGCAAAATCGATTGGCATGACGCGCCTGACGACCCTGCGCCGGATCGTTTTGCCGCAATCGATGCCCTTCATCATTCCCCCGGTCGGAAATGAATTCATCGCGATGGTGAAGATCACGTCGGTGGCCTCTGTCATCCAGTTTTCGGAAATCCTGCGCAACGCCCAGACCATCTATTACGCGAATGCGCGGGTGATCGAACTGCTGTTCGTTGCCGCCGGTTGGTACCTGATCGTCGTGACCTTCCTGCAGATCGGCCAGTATTTCCTCGAACAGCATTACTCCAAAGGGCGCGGCCTTAAGCGCGCGAAAGCGGCTCCGGTCGAGGAGGTGAAATGATGAGCATTGTTCACGCAACCCATCCCGAGATGACTGCCAAAATGCCTCTTGTACGCGTGCGGAAAGTCTCGAAATATTTCGGCTCTTTCCAGGCGCTGAAAGAGGTTTCGCTCGATATCGAATATGGCCAGGTCATCTGCATTGTCGGCCCTTCAGGCTCGGGCAAATCGACCCTGCTGCGCTGCCTCAACCAGCTCGAGCGGATCGATGCCGGCGCGATCTCGATCGACAATGAATTGCTCGGTTATCGCGTGAAGAGCGATGCGCTGCACGAACTCACCGATATCGAAATCTCACGCCAGCGCCTCAAGACCGGCATGGTGTTCCAGCGCTTCAACCTGTTTGGCCACCTCACTGCCCTCGAAAACATCATCGAGGGGCCTATCACTGTGCTCAAGCGCCCCCGAAAAGAGGCGATTGAAGAAGGTGAGGCCTTGCTCGCCCGTGTGGGCCTTTCGGCGAAGCGCAATGCCTATCCGATCGAGATGTCCGGGGGGCAACAGCAGCGTGTTGCGATTGCGCGTGCGCTGGCGATGAAACCGAAGCTGATGCTCTTTGACGAGCCGACTTCCGCGCTCGATCCCGAACTCGTTGGCGAAGTGCTCGCCGTCATGCGTGAACTCGCGCTGACCGGCATGACCATGGCCGTGGTGACCCATGAAATGGGTTTCGCGCGTGAGGTCGGCAACGAGCTCATCTTTATGGATCACGGCGAAATCATCGAGCGTGGGCATCCTCGCAAGGTGCTCGACAACCCGACCAATCCCCGCGCGCGCGATTTCGTGAATGCGGTCATCAAGTGACGTGCCTTCTCAAATCCTTCCCCCGACAGGAGACGAAAATGCTGAAGAAATTGACGAAAATCTCGACGATCGCCTTGTTTATGGCCGCATTCGCGACCGGATCTGCTTTGGCACAGGACGTTCCTGCGCGCATCAAGGCCGCGGGTAAGATCGTGATGGCAACGAACCCCAACTATGCTCCGATCGCTTTCAAGGATCCGGCGACGAACAAACTCTCGGGCTTTGATGTTGAACTCGGCGAAGCCATTGCCAACGAACTCGGCCTCAAGGCGGAGTGGCAGGAAATCGCTTTCGCCCAGTTGCTTCCCTCTTTGCAAACCGGCCGCGTCGATATGGCCTTGGCGTGGATGGCGGACAACCCGCGTCGGCGTGAGACGGTCGACTTTGTGAATTACGCGGTCACTGGCGCGCAATTCTACACGACAGAAGCGTTCAAGAACGAGATCAAGAGCGCTGAGGATCTCTGTGGTAAGCAGGTTGGTGCGAGCCGTTCGACCACATGGCCGGCGGATATCGACAAATGGAGCGCCGAGAATTGTGTCGCGAAGGGCAAGCCCTCGATCACGGCGGTAGGGACAGAAGGTTCGGTCGACGCACGCGCGCAACTGAAGACCCAACGCCTTCAGGCCGCGGTACATGGCTCTGAAGTCATGGCCCATTTCATGAAGATGGAACCTAACACCTACATCCCGCTCGGTCGTCCTTTCACCCGCGCGCTCGTTGGTATTCCTTTCGCGAAAACCGAAGAAGGCGCGCAACTGCGTGAAGCTGTCCGCGGTGCGATGACCCGCCTGCAATCGAAGGGCATCTACGCTCAATTGCTCGCGAAGTATGGCCTGCTGAACAACAGCCATACCCCGGTCACGGTCAATCAGGGCAGCTGAGCCTGAAGCGAAAGGCGCGAGGACTTCTGGCTCTCCCCCGGGAGTTCCTCGCGTCCGTTTTCCAGACCGTTTCTTACGCTGGCGGAGTTGATCGGATGAAGCGAGACCTGATCGAACTCCCGAAGCTCGCACCGGTGCTTCAACCGCGTTTGGCGATCTGGCGCTTTGGTGAAGTTAGCCTTGGTCCGCGGGTCTACATCCAGGGCGGATTGCATGCCGATGAAGCCCCGGGAACGCTGGTGGCGCATCGATTGATCGAAAAGCTCAAGGCTCTGGCTGCGCACGAGATTTTTGGCGAAATCACCATAGTTCCCGCCGCAAATCCGATTGGGCTTGGTCAGCGCATTCTCGGCACGCTCGTGGGGCGTTTTGCTTTGGAAGATGGGCGGAATTTCAACCGGGGCTACCCGGATTGTCGGGCAGAAGTCGTCGCGCGTCTTGAAGGCCGGCTCGGCGACGATGCGAGAGCCAATACGACGCTCTTGCGATCGGCTTTGATGGAAAGCTTGTCTGTGACGCCCACTGAACCCATTCTTGCCATGAAATCGATCCTCCTGCGCGAAGCGATCGGAGCAGATTACGTGCTCGATCTCCATTGCGATACGGAGGCTGTGCCGCATGCCTATACTCATCCGGCCTGTCTTACGGCGTTTGCTCCATTGTTCCAGCTGCTCGGCGTGGAGGCTGTTCTCACAGCCGAGGTCTCAGGCGATCAGCCCTTTGATGAAGCCGTATCCGGCCCCTGGCAGGCGGTGAGGGCCCTTTTTCCCGACCATCCGTTCCTGTCATGTGGACATGCCGCGACGATCGAGTTGCGCGGTCAGGCCGATACCGAGCCAGAGCTGATTGAGCAGGACGCGGAAGCGATTCTCCGGTTTCTTCGCCATATCGGTTCCATTGCCGGAGAAAAGCCGCCTCTTTCGACCGATACAGTCGCGCCGACGCCGCTGGCAGGGTGCGCGCTGATCCCGGCTCCAGCGAGTGGAGCACTGAGCTGGCATTGCGCCTTGGGTAGCGATGTCCAGCGCGGTCAACATCTCGCTGACATCGTCGATGTCGAAACCGGGGCCAGCCATCCTGTCAGTGCAGAGTGTGATGGGCTATTCTTTGCCCGAACCCATCAGCGGCAGGTCATCACGGGCATGAAGCTCGGCAAAATTGCCGGCGCCCAGCCCCTCCGCTCCGGGCAGTTGCTCGGGCCATGATGTTGAGCATGCCTCGCTCCGCAGAAAGGCCCAGCGGAATGTTATTCCGCCGCCTGTTTCATCAGCGCGCCGAACAGGTTTTTCGGATCGGCGAGCGAGGGCACGAGATCAAGCCGGCGGGCATCCTTGCCCATAAGGTCCATCACAAGGCGCAGGGTCGAAAAATCTTCAATCGCAAAGCCAACAGAGTCGAACAAGGTAATATCCGTATCGCTCTTACGTCCAGGAAGGTTTCCGGCAATCACGCGCCAAAGCTCCGTCACAGGGAAATCGGCGGGCATTTGCTGGATATCGCCCTCGATACGGGTTTGGGGCGGGAATTCCACGAAAACCTTCGCTGCGTCGAGCACATCCGCACCGATCTCGGTTTTGCCAGGGCAATCGCCGCCGATGGCGTTGATATGCTGCCCCGGGCGAATATGATTGGCCGACAACACGGCCTGATGGCGCTTCGCGGCGGTCGCGGTGGTGATGATATCGGCTCCGGCGCAAGCCTCTTCGACGCTGGCAGCGATGCTGATTTTCAGTGTCGAGACGCGCGCGAGATTGCGCAGAACCTTCTCGGCAGCTTCGAGGTCAGGATCGTAGAGGCTGATCTCGGTGATACCCAGTTCGGCCTCAAAGGCGAGAGCCTGGAATTCCGCCTGCGCCCCAGCACCAATCAGCGCCATACGGCGGCTGCCGGGACGCGCGAGCGCCTTCGCCGCCATCGCCGAGGTCGCAGCGGTGCGAAGCGCGGTCAGAATGGTCATCTCGGAGATGAGCAGCGGATAGCCCGTTGCGACGTCGGCCAACACGCCAAAGGCGGTGACAGTGAGCTTGCCAGCCTCTGTGTTGACCGGGTGGCCGTTGACGTATTTGAAGGCGTAGAGCGCGCCATCGGAAGTGGGCATCAGTTCGATCACGCCCGTAGCCGAATGACTTGCGAGGCGAGCCGATTTCTCGAACACCTCCCAGCGGCGGAAATCGGCGCGAAGATAATCGCAGAGCTGGCGGATGAAGTCGCCGATTCCCTGCTTTTCGAGCAGAGCGGCGATATCCTGGGAGCCAATGTACTGAACCATGAGATGTTCTCCTTAAGCGCTGGCAGGCACACCGAGCAGCGCGCAGCAAAGAGCGATCGCGATGCCGATTGTGCGTCCCTCTCGGTCGCGGGTCGGGTTGAATTCCACGAGATCGGCCGAGGCCATCATGCCGCTGGCAGCCAGCATCATCGCAGCTTCGAGAAGTTCAGTTGGGTCAAGCCCATCCTCTACCGGGGTGCCGACCCCCGGCACGAAGGCGGGCTCCATCACATCGAGATCAAGGCTGACATGCAGATGTGTTGTCGCGGGGTCAAAGCGGCGCAGGGTTTCGTCAATCACCGCACCGATGCCTTGGCTGCGCACCTGAGCCGGGTTGTAGCAACGAATGCCGGTGGCACTGAGCGCCCGCTCTTCGCCTTTATCCACCGAGCGCAGGCCAATGATCGTGATGTCCTGCGGGCGGATGGGCGTGAAAACCTGAGGTCCCACGAGATTGGCAAGGCTTCGCTCGCCGCTAAGCTGCGCGAGGCTCATGCCATGCATATTCCCGGAGGGCGAGGTTTCGGGCGTGTTGAAATCAGCATGGGCGTCGAGCCATATCACGGCAACGCGCTTGCCCATGGTGCGGGCATGGCGGCTCGCGGCACTCACCGAGCCCATCGAGATCGAGTGATCGCCGCCGAGAATCAGTGGAAATTCGCCAGCTTGCAGCGCATCCCATGTTGCGCGGTGTGTGGCACGCAAGGCAGTGGTGACCGCTCCGACATTGCGTGCTGGTGCGTTCACCGAGAGCAAAGCAAGTTCGCCCGAGAACGCCACATCGGCGTCGGCAGCAATCAGGCGACCGCCTGCCGCGATGCGCCCGGCAAGGTCGTGCGCGCGGAACGCTGCCGGCGCGAATTCACAGCCGGCGAGCCCCGCCCCAGCGCCGAATGGCACACCGATGAGGTTGACCTGCGGGATATCGGTTTTCGCCAAAGGCATGGTCGGAAGCAGCTGAGATCGCATGAGGTTCTGCACGTTCCGACTCCTGACGAGATTCCCGCAATGGATGAATTCTCGTGGCGCGGCGCGTCAAAGGACAGCCAGAGAAGTGCGAGCTGAACGTCAAAAAACTTGCAAAGTGACAGCAATTTCTAGCATTATGATAGGATGACCATGTTGGATGATCTCGACCACCGCCTCATTGCGGAGTTGCGCGCCGATGCGCGGCTTCCCGCACTCACGCTCTCGCGACGCCTGCATGTTTCGCGTGGGACAATTCAAAATCGCATCGCACGACTACGGCGCGACAAGGTCATTCTCGGTTTTACCGTGCGTCTCGGCGACGCGATCGAGGGCAATGCCATTCGCGCGATGACGATGATCGAGATTCGTTCTGGCGATACGCGCAATGTGATCAGCGCGTTAAAGCGCTTGCCGGAGATCGCGGCTTTGCATTCCACCCACGGTCGCTGGGATTTGGTGGCAACGCTTGTGGCATCCGATCTCGCCGCACTCGATCAGGCGCTCGCAGCGATCCGGCAAGTGCCTGGTGTTTCGGCCTCGGAAACGACCATCCTGATGGCACCGGTTTGAAAGGGCTCGCTTAGCCCCAAAGGGCAGGGCCTGCGGGCACGACAAGGCTGTCGGGGTAACTTAGCGCCGGATCCCGATCCTTCGCCAGAAGCAAGGGTCCGTCGAGATCGACAAAGCTCGCGCCATCGGCTGCCAACAAGGCAGGTGCCATCGCGAGCGATGTCCCGACCATGCATCCCAGCATGATTTTCAGGCCGCGCTCCAATGCTCCTGTGCGCAGTTCCAATGCATCCGTCAGGCCACCGGTTTTATCGAGCTTAATGTTGATCGCCTGATACCAAGGCGGCAAATGCCCGAGCGATGTTGAATCGTGAATGCTCTCATCCGCACAAAGCGGAATGGGAGAGGTGATGTTGGCCAAGGCCTCATCTTTGCCGGCTGGCAAAGGTTGCTCGATCAGTTCGACACCTGCCGCAACGCAAGCCGCAAGATTTTCCTTGAGGGTCTCCGCACGCCAGGCCTCGTTGGCGTCCACCACGAGGCGCGAATTCGGCGCGCCCCGTCGCACGGCTGCAATGCGCTCAACGTCGCCTTCGCCGCCGAGTTTCACCTTCAGTAACGCTCGATGAGCAGCCTTGCGTGCTCCATCTTCCATGCTCTCGGCTGTGCCGAGGCTGAGTGTGTAGCATGTGATATGGCTCGTGGGCGCACCACAGCCAAGCAGAACATGGGCTGGTTTGCTTGCTTTCTTGGCCTCGAAATCGATCAGGGCGCAGTCAATCGCGTTGCGCGCGGCGCCGGCCGCGAGAACCTTGCGCAGACCTTGACGATCCAGCCCCTTTGCGAGTTGCGGCGCCATCGAGCGGATGGTTTCCGCAACACCTTCCACCGTCTCGCCATAGCGCGCATAGGGCACACATTCGCCGCGTCCGGTGAAATTCCCATCCGAAACGGTGACCGTCACCACCACTGCTTCCGTGCGTGAGCCGCGCGAGATCGTAAAGGTGCCCGCGATCGGGAAACTCTCGATCGCGACAGAGAGATTGAGCATCAGGCAGCCTTTGAATGCGGGTAAAGCTGGAGGATGTTCCGAACGACCGACCCGGTTCCGAAGCGGATCGGGTCGGTCGCGGGGAGAGCATGCTCTTTTTCGAGCGCGTCGACGAGCCGCCGTGCCTCAATTTCGGAGAGGTGTTCGGTGTTCACCGAAATTCCCACAGGCCTGATCGCAGAGTTGGTGAGCTGGCCGCAGCGAAT
>JBOFZC010000383.1:0-4053 GCA_051654985.1 Rhabdaerophilum sp. | reverse complement strand
GGAAGACGACGATGGCTGCTGACCACCACAATCATGACGTTCCAGCGATGGATTATGCCGAACACGAGAAGACCTTCTCGCTCTTTGGCGGTCTCATCAAATGGGGCACCGTTTTCTGTGTGATTTTCACCCTGCTCATCGGCGCGATCACCGCACTCGTGCCTTGGTCCTTCGCGTTGATCGTATCGGTCCTGACCGCCGGGATCGTCGCAAAGTTCTTCTGATCGCTCTTGAGGCCGCAGACATTGCGGCCCTACAAACCATAAAACTGCCGAAGGCTGGGGGAAGCGATGCGCATTGCCGTTCTCGATGAAGCAAAATCGGGCGAAACCCGTGTGGCGGTGACGCCAGAAACCATCGGCAAGCTGAAGGCGCTTGGCGCTGAAATCGCCATCGAAAAAGGTGCCGGCGCGGGTTCTGATATTCCTGATGCCTTGTTTGAGGCCGCGGGCGCCAGTGTTGGCACCGCTGCCGCGACGCTCAAGGGCGCGGATATCCTGCTTTGCGTGCGCCGCCCCTCGGCAGATGTCGCGGGCAAGCTCGCCAAGGGCGCGCTCGTCATTGGCATGCTTGAACCCTATGGCGATGCTGAGGGCATGAAGTCCGTGGCCGATAAGGGCGTTGCTGCCTTTTCGATGGAACTGATGCCCCGCATCACGCGAGCGCAGGTGATGGATGTGCTCTCCTCGCAGGCCAACCTCGCAGGCTATCGCGCCGTGATCGACGCTTCGGCGATTTTCGGTCGCGCCTTCCCGATGATGATGACCGCCGCCGGCACGGTGCCCGCCGCACGCTCGTTCATCATGGGCGCAGGTGTTGCTGGTCTTCAAGCCATCGCGACCGCGCGTCGGCTTGGTGCAATTGTCACCGCCACCGATGTGCGCCCCGCCGCGAAAGAACAGGTGGCATCGCTTGGCGCCAAGTTCGTCGCCGTCGAAGACGACGAGTTCAAAGCTGCTGAAACCGCTGCCGGTTACGCGAAGCCTATGTCGGCTGAATATCAGGCGAAGCAAGCCGCGCTCGTGGCCGAGCATATCGCCAAGCAGGATATCGTGATTACCACTGCGTTGATCCCGGGCCGGCCCGCGCCGCGCCTTGTGACAGCCGCGATGGTCGCCTCGATGAAACCGGGCTCGGTGATCATCGATCTCGCGGTCGAGCGCGGCGGCAACGTCGAGGGTGCGAAACCCGGCGAAATCGTCACCACCGCGAACGGCGTGAAAATCGTGGGCTACCTCAATGTTCCTGGCCGCCTGGCACCCACGGCTTCAGCGCTCTACGCCAAGAACCTTCTCGCTTTCCTCGACACGCTTGTGGACAAGAAAGAGAAGAAACTCGCGATCAATTTCGATGATGAGCTGGTGAAGGCAACCTGCCTGTGCCGCGACGGGGCGCTCGTGCACCCCATCTTCGCGCCCAAAGCGTAACCGGTCGGATAAGGGGGCAACATGTCGACGCCGCAACAAATCCTCGAACAGGCGCAGGCAGCCAAAGCCGCTGCCGATGCCGCACTCGCCGCAGCCGAACGGCTCGCTCAAGCGGGCGGAGCCGCCGCTTCCGCCGCCACAGGTGGCGCGGTCGATGCCACTGTCTTTCAGTTTGCGATTTTCGTGCTGGCGATTTTCGTCGGCTATTACGTGGTCTGGTCGGTGACGCCGGCGCTCCACACGCCGCTGATGTCTGTGACGAACGCGATTTCCTCGGTGATCGTGGTCGGCGCGCTGCTCTCGGTCGGCGTGCCGCTGCTCACTGATGGTTCGGGCTCGGCCCGGCTCTTCGGCTTTATCGGGCTGATCCTCGCCAGCGTGAACATCTTCGGTGGCTTCCTCGTCACCAGCCGCATGCTCGCCATGTACAAGAAGAAGGGTTGAGGCCATGAGCGCGAATTTCGCCAACCTCCTCTACCTCGCCTCGGGTGTGCTGTTCATCCTCGCCTTGCGCGGGCTGTCGCATCCCTCGACCTCCCGGCAGGGCAATATCTACGGCATGGTGGGCATGGGCATTGCTGCGCTCACGACCTTGCTGTTGGCACCGCCTTCAGGCTTTTCGGGCTGGGGTCTTGCGATTCTCGGCGTTGCGATCGGCGGCGGCATCGGCGCCTACATGGCGAAAAAGGTCGAGATGACCAAGATGCCGCAACTCGTGGCGTTTTTCCATGCGCTGGTCGGCCTCGCGGCTGTGTTCGTGGCCGCTGCAGCGCTTTATGCGCCCCAGGCCTTCGGCATTGGCACGCTCGGCAAGATCAAGGGCGCGAGCCTTTTTGAGATGAGCCTCGGCGTCGCGATTGGTGCGCTGACATTCACCGGCTCGGTCATCGCCTTCCTGAAACTCGATGGGCGGATGAGCGGCAAGCCGATCATGCTGCCGCAGCGCCATGCGATCAATCTCGCCCTTGGCGTGTTGTTGCTTGTGCTGATCGCGATCTTCATTGGCACCGAGAGCCGCGCGGTATTCTGGATGATCACCATCGTTGCGCTTGTGCTTGGCGTGCTGCTGATCGTGCCGATCGGCGGCGCCGATATGCCGGTTGTCGTCTCGATGCTGAACTCCTATTCCGGCTGGGCCGCAGCGGGGATTGGCTTCACGGTCGGCAATTTGGCGCTTATCATCACCGGCGCACTGGTGGGCTCCTCGGGTGCAATCCTGAGCTACATCATGTGCAAGGGCATGAACCGCAGCTTCGTCTCGGTCATTCTCGGCGGCTTTGGCGGCGAGACCGTCGCTGTAGCGGGTGCCAAGGAAGAGCGCCCGGTCAAGCAGGGCTCAGCGGATGACGCTGGCTTCATCATGAAAAACGCCTCGAAAGTCATCATCGTGCCAGGTTACGGCATGGCGCAGGCTCAGGCACAGCACGCGCTTCGCGAGATGGCGGATACGCTGAAAAAGGAAGGCGTGGAGGTCAAATACGCCATCCACCCCGTCGCAGGCCGCATGCCCGGTCACATGAACGTGCTGCTCGCAGAAGCAAATGTTCCCTATGATGAAGTGTTCGAGCTTGAGGACATCAACAACGAGTTTGCGCAAGCCGACGTGGCCTTCGTGATCGGCGCAAACGACGTCACGAACCCTTCCGCCAAAACCGATCCCGCCTCACCGATTTTCGGCATGCCGGTGCTCGATGTCGAGAAGGCGAAGACCGTGCTCTTCATCAAACGCGGCATGGGCTCGGGTTATGCCGGCGTCGAAAACGAACTGTTCTTCCGCGACAACACCATGATGCTCTTTGGCGACGCCAAGAAAGTCACCGAAGAGGTCGTCAAAGCGCTGGCGCATTGAGCGCCCGATGAAGCGGGCGCTGAAAATCTTGGTCTGGACTGCTGTCGTCGCTTACCTCGGTGCGGCGGCCTATATGACCGCCTTTCAGCGCAGCTTTCTCTACCGCGTGGCGCCAACCTGGCAGGCGCCGGCGGATCATGGTTTGCCGCAGGGCGAGCGCCGTGAATTCACTGCCTCTGACGGGACAAACCTCGTCGGCTGGTGGATTGCTCCGACGCGTGAAAACCAACCGGTTTATCTCTATTTCCACGGCAACGCCGATGGATTGGCGAAACGCGCGGTGCGTTTCCAACTGCTCACTGGCGAGGGGGCAGGTCTGCTCGCGATGTCTTATCGCGGTTATGGCGGCTCCGGTGGCGCTCCGAGCGAAGCCGCGATCCATGCCGATGCCCTCGCGATCCATCGCGATCTCGCAAGCCGGATTGCACCCGAACGCATTGTAGTTTTCGGCGAATCGCTGGGCACGGGCGTTGCACTCAATCTCGCGCGGCAAGTGAAAGCGCGCGGCGTCATCCTCGACAGCCCCTATTTCTCTGTGGTCGAGCGTGCCCGTTCGGCCTATCCTTGGCTGCCGGTTTCGAGGCTGCTGACCGACCAGTTCCGCTCTGACCTTTTCATCAAAGAGGTCGACGAGCCGGTCTTCATCTTCCATGGCGACAGAGATTTCGTCGTTCCCGCTCAGGATTCGGAAAAACTCACGGCGCTGGCAAAATCCGCTCAAGTGACCCGGAAGCTCTACGCAGGCAAGGGGCATGTCATGCCGCTCAACGAAGGGCC
>JBOFZC010000382.1:0-8531 GCA_051654985.1 Rhabdaerophilum sp. | reverse complement strand
GCATCAAGCCACGGTCCGGCACCAAAACGCACCTCGATCTCGGCGCCGCCACGATCAAATTCGGAATTTACGAGAAAGGTCGAATACTGGATATCGATATCGGGATTGGCCGCAAAAAACGCCGGCAATCGCGGCATCAGCCAACGGTCAGAAATCATCGCGAGCGTACGGATGATCACGACCTTTCGGTTTGTCGCCTCCCGTGATGCACGGTCGCAAACCCGCTCGAGCTCATCGAGCACCGGCTGCAAATCCGCCATCAGGCGCGCGCCTACCGCGTTGGGCACCAAGCCGCCCTTGAGCCGATTGAACAGCGGCAAACCGATGAAGCGTTCGACCTTCTCAATCTGCTTGCTGACAGCGCTTTGCGTGAGTCCGAGTCGCACAGCGGCCTCGGAACACGATCGACGCAACGCAACCTCTTCAAAAATCTCGAGAGCCTGGAGCGTCGGGAGCTCGCGAATGGGCATTTTCTCATTCCTCCAAAGAATATTTGAATGATCATTATTCTCTTTTCGCATGCCTAACCCTGAGTTAGCCTCCATTTCAAGCCTGAAGGATGGAATTGTGCGATTGCGCTTGATTTCGTTCTCAAGGGGCGATGCATTTGTCGGCATGACAGAGCGCCCACCGCAAACAAAGGCGGGGGCATGAACGGGGAGAATAAAATGTCTTTGCGAAAACTGCTGCTGGTGACTTCTACGACTTTGGCGCTTGGCATCACCATGGCCTCGGCGAAAACCCTGCGCTACGCGAACCAAGGCGACCTCAAGTCACTCGACCCCTACACGCTCAATGAAACCACCACGAATGCGCATCTCGGCCATGTCTATGAAGGCCTGACCTCGCGCGGCAAGACACTCGCGATCGGCCCAGGACTCGCTGAAAGCTGGGAAGTTCTGGATGGCGCGAAGAAATGGCGTTTCAAGCTGCGCAAGGGCGTGAAATTCCATAATGGCGAAGATTTCACTGCCGACGACGTGATTTTCTCGGCTGACCGTGTGCGTGCGCAAGGCTCAAATTTCCAAACCCGCGTGCCAAAGGGTGCCAAGTTCAACAAGATCGACGATCACACGCTCGAAGTTGAACTCGAAAGCCCCAACCCGATCCTGATCGCGCAATGGGATACGTGGTATATCGTCTCGAAGAAATGGGCTGAGGCCAATGGTTCAGCCGCTCCCACTCCGGCTGCCGCGACTACGCCAAGCCATATCGCTCTCAACGCCAATGGCACAGGCCCGTTCCGCATCGAGAGCCATCAGGCCGGTGTGCGCACAGTGTTCAAGCCCTTCGCCGGCTATTGGGGCAAATACGAGCATAACCTCACCGAGATCATCTTCACGCCGATCCCGAATGATGCGACCCGCGTGGCCGCCTTGCTCGCCGGCGATGTCGATGTGATCGAACCGGTGCCAGTGCAGGATATTGCCCGCGTCAATCAATCGGACAAAGCCCGCGTGATGGCCGGCCCGGAACTGCGCACAATCTTCCTCGGGTTCGACCAGAGCCGCGATGAATTGCTCGAGAGCAATGTGAAGGGCAAAAACCCCTTCAAGGATGTGCGCGTGCGCCAAGCCTTCAACATGGCGATCGACAAAGAGACGATCAAGGCGCGCGTCATGCGTGGGCTCTCGACCCCGTCGGCCATCATGATCGCACCCGAGCTGTTTGCCTTCTCGGCCGCCTATCAAAGCCCGAAATTCGATCCGGATGGCGCGAAGAAGCTTCTCGCCGATGCCGGTTATCCGAACGGGTTTGAAGTCGGGATGGATTGCCCGAACGATCGCTATGTCAATGATGGCCAGATTTGCCAGGCGGCTGTCGGTATGCTCGCCCGCATCGGTGTCAAGGTGAACCTCAACGCCCAGCCCAAGGCGCAATATTTCGCCAAAGTGCTGAAATCAGGCGGCTACAAGACCTCGTTCTACCTGCTTGGCTGGACCCCCGGCACCTTCGACAGCCACAATGTGCTCAACGACATCCACGGCTGCCGTGCTGAAGGCTCGCCGCGCGGTGAATCAAACCTTGGTGGCTATTGCAACAAGGAGGTCGACGCTCTGACGGACAAAATCCTTGTCGAAAGCGATCCCTCGAAGCGCAACATCATGATCAAGCAGGCCTTCGATATCACTACGAAGGAATTCGCCTATGTGCCGCTGCACCAACAGGCTTTGGCCTGGGGTATCTCGCGCGACGTGACCCTCAATCAGCGCGCAGACAACCAGGTGATGCTCTACTGGGCCACGAAGAAGTAAGTCGCACCGCTTCTCAATCGGTTCTCCCCCCATGCCCGGCTTCGGCCGGGCATGGTCCCCTGATCCGGCGTTCGTATCGGGCGCTCACGGGATACTCGTGTCATGCTTGCGTTTATCATCCGGCGAATTCTTCAATCCGTGCTTGTGATGCTCACAGTCGCACTGATTGCCTTCACGCTCTTTCGTTTTGTTGGCGACCCTGTGAACCAGATGGTCGGGGCGGATACACCGCAGGCTGAAGTCGAGCGGATGCGCGAAATTCTCGGCCTTAACGATTCCACGCTTACGCAATTCGGTCGTTTTATCTGGAATGCGCTGCATTTTGATTTCGGCATTTCCTACCAATTCCGCCAATCTGTGACGACTCTGCTCGCCGAACGGGCACCGGCAACGCTCGAACTGGCGCTTGCTGCCGCAGCTTTTGCGCTGGTGGTTGGCGTGTTGATGGGTGTCTATTGCGCGCTGCGGAAAGACGGTTTTCTCGCCAAGCTCTTTCAGGCCATCAGCCTGATTGGTGTGAGTCTCCCAACCTTCCTGATCGGCATTCTGCTGATCTACCTGTTCTCAGTGGCGTTGAACTGGCTGCCCTCGAACGGGCGAGGACAGGTGGTGAAAATCGGCGATTGGTGGACCACTGGCTTCCTCACTGTGTCGGGCTGGAAAGCACTGATATTGCCCGCAATCACGCTCGGCCTGTTCCAGATGACCCTGATCATGCGCCTCGTGCGCTCGGAAATGCTGGAAGTCCTGCGCACAGATTACATCAAGTTTGCCCGCGCCCGGGGACTGACAACCCGCGCGATCAATTTCGGGCATGCGCTGAAGAATACGCTGATCCCTGTGATCACCATCACGGGCCTGCAACTCGGCTCGATCATCGCCTTCGCGATCATCACCGAGACGGTGTTCAACTGGCCGGGCATGGGCCTGCTGTTCCTGAAGGCTGTGCAGAATGTCGATATCCCGATCATGGCCGCCTACCTGATGCTGATCGGCTTCCTGTTCGTGATGATCAACCTGATTGTCGACCTGCTCTATGCCTTCGTCGACCCGCGCCTGCGCGCGGCCATGCAGGGTTGAGGAGAGTGACATGAGCCACCCTAACCCCGAAGAGATCAAAGGCCTCACGACCGCCATCACTGGCGCTTCGCCCGGTGCCGCCCCTCATCTCGGCCCGGCAAAACCCCGTGGATTGATCGCGCGCATAAAAGACAGCGATATCTGGCTCTCGTTCACATCCACGAAGCTCGCAATGGTTGCAGCCATCGTGTTCGTGACTATGGCGCTGGGTGCTCTGTTCGCGCCGCTGCTTGCGACGATGAACCCGTTTGACCCGGCGCAGATTTTCCTTGCGGATTCCTCGCTGCCCCCAGCCTGGGCACAGGGCGGTGATCCGCGCTTCTTCCTCGGCACCGATGATCAGGGCCGCGACATGTATTCCGCCATTCTCTACGGGATGCGGATCAGCCTCATGGTCGGTGGCCTTGGCGTGCTGCTCGCGGCGATTATCGGCATCACTCTTGGGCTTGTGGCGGGTTATATGGGAGGGCGGATCGATGCGCTGATCATGCGTGTTGCTGACGTTCAGCTCACCTTCCCGGCGATCCTGATCGCCCTGCTGATCGATGGCGTGTTCCGTGCAGTCGTGAAAACCGGCAACAAGGAAGAGAGTGCGATGTTCGTGCTCATCCTCTCGATTGGCCTCTCGTTCTGGGTGCAATATGCCCGCACGATCCGGGGCTCAACCATGGTCGAGAAGAACAAGGATTACGTGCAGGCCGCGCGCCTTGTGGGCCTGCCGGTGCCGATCATCATGCTGCGCCATGTACTGCCGAATGTGATCGGGCCGACCCTTGTGATCCTGACCATCAATCTCGGTCTCGCGATCATCACCGAAGCCACCCTCTCCTTCCTCGGCGTCGGCCTGCCGCCGACACAACCTTCACTCGGCACGCTGATCTCGATCGGCCAGCGTTATCTCTTCTCCGGCGATTGGTGGATCGTCGCCTTCCCGGGCCTCACGCTCGCCATTCTCGTGCTCTCCGTGAACCTGCTAGGCGACTGGCTGCGCGACGCGCTCAATCCGAAACTGAGGTGAGCGTCGTGTCGCAACCCGTCCTTTCCGTCCGCGACCTGCAGGTCGAATTCGTCACGCGTCGCGGCACGTTGCGCGCGCTGGATGGCGTGTCGTTTGATATCGCCAAAGGTGAGATTCTCGGTGTTGTCGGTGAATCCGGCGCAGGAAAATCCGTCACCGGCTCTGCGCTCATTGGCCTGATCGACCCTCCGGGCCGCATCGCCGCCGGCGAGGTGCGCCTGCATGGCGAGCGCATCGACAATCTCGATGCCGAGAGCCTGCGCCGCCTCCGGGGTAAGAAGATCGGGATGATCTTCCAGGACCCGCTGACCTCGCTCAATCCGCTGTATCGTGTGAGCGAACAGTTGATTCAAACCATCCGCACCCACACGAACCTCTCGGAACGCGCGGCGCGCGACCGCGCCATCGGGCTCTTGAACGAGGTCGGCATTCCCGCGGCCGAGCGGCGCATCGACAGCTATCCGCATGAATTCTCGGGCGGCATGCGCCAACGTGTCGTGATTGCGTTGGCACTCTGTGCCGAGCCAGATTTTGTGATCGCGGACGAGCCCACCACAGCGCTCGACGTCTCGGTGCAAGCGCAGATCATTGCGCTCCTGAAACGCCTCTGCGCCGAGCGTGGCATGGCCGCAATGCTGGTGACCCATGATATGGGCGTAATCGCCGAAACAGCGGATCGCGTTGCGGTGATGTATGCCGGGCGTGTAGTTGAAATCGGCCCGGTGCGCGATGTCATCAAGGAACCGAAGCACCCCTATGCCAAGGGTCTCATGGGCGCGATCCCCTCGCTGGAGGCGGATATTGACCGCCTCACGCAAATTCCGGGCTCGATGCCCCGCCTTTCAGCTATCCCCGCAGGCTGCGCTTTCAATCCGCGCTGCACCGAAGTGTTCGATCGCTGCCGCTCGGAGCGCCCCGGGCTCATCAATGTCGGAACGAACCACAAAGCTGCATGCCACTTGCACGATAAGGAAGGGCGCGTCTGATGGCCCGGAAATCGACCGCGTTCACCGAAGTCACCGATCTGCGCCGGCTTTTCGATGTCTCGAAGCCGCTTCTCAACCGCGTGATCGAGCGCCAGCCGAAACAGTATCTGAAGGCTGTCGACGGCGTTTCCTTTGATATCAAGAAGGGCGAGACCTTCGCGCTTGTTGGCGAATCCGGTTCGGGGAAATCCACCGTTGCGCGCATGGTTGTTGGGCTGTTGCCGGTAACCTCCGGCGAAGTTGTGATCGACGGCATCTCGATGACGAAGGTCTCCGACCATGCCCTGCGTCAGAAAATGCGTCGGCGTATGCAGATGATCTTCCAAGATCCCTATGCCTCGCTCAATCCGCGCTGGCGTGTCAGCCGGATCATCGCCGAGCCGATCCGGGCTTTTGGCCTCATGACAGACAACGCCGCGATCGAAACGCGCGTGGGCGAACTCCTGAGCCTTGTCGGGTTACACCCTGCGGACGGCGTGAAATTCCCGCATGAATTCTCGGGCGGACAGCGCCAGCGCGTGGCGATCGCGCGCACTCTCGCTGCGAATGCCGAGTTCATTGTCTGCGACGAGCCGACTTCGGCGCTGGATGTTTCTGTGCAGGCGCAAATCCTTAACCTGATGCGTGATCTTCAGAAGGAATTCGGGCTCACCTACCTCTTCATCTCGCACAATCTTGCTGTTGTGCGGCACATGGCGACGCGGATCGGCGTGATGTATCTCGGCCGCCTGGTTGAGATTGCGGATAGCAAAACCCTGTTCTCGAACCCGCGCCATCCCTACACGCGCATGCTGCTGGATGCCGTTCCGGATATCGGCATGACGGGGAGGCAGCGCACGCCGGTTGCGGGTGAAATCCCGAACCCGATCAACCCGCCTTCGGGCTGCACCTTCCATCCGCGTTGCCCGTTGGCGACGGCTCGCTGCAAAGCCGAGGCGCCCAAAATGATTGACGGTGTCGCCTGCCATGCCGTGAACACGGGTTAAGTTCGGTTTTCGAACTCGACAGGCGCGCCGCTCGCGGCGCATGTTGGTGTTCCCCGATTCAGCCTCTCCAAGGCGCCAAGCGGCATGTCCGACAATTACGAACGCCCACCTCAGAGCAAACCGCTCGCCCTTGGGCTGTTGCTCGCGACCACCCTTCTCTTCGCTTCGGGCGATACATTTGCGAAATTGGCTGTCGGAACTTTGCCACCGGCGCAGATCCTGTTTGTACGTTGTGTCGTCGTGGCCGCGCTTACAGTGCCCTATGTGTGGTTCAGGCTTGGCTCGGCGGCCTTCCGCACCGATCACCCAAAGACACAGGCATTTCGCGGCGTCGCGATCCTCCTGTCATCGCTCATGTTCATCAACGGTCTCTCGTACCTGCCATTGGCGGATAACAGCGCCATCAATTTCGTCTGGCCGTTGCTGATCACCGTGTTTTCGGTGATCCTGCTCAAGGAGCAGGTCGGTGTGCGTCGCTGGGCCGCGACCATTGTCGGCTTCTGCGGCATGTTGCTGATCATCCGCCCGGGAACAGGAGCATTCCAGCTCGCAGCTTTGTTTCCGCTTGGGGCGGCTGTGACATGGTCGCTCGCGGCGGTCGTCACACGTTCGGTTTCCGCTCATGACCGAGCGGAGACGACGATGGTCTGGTCGAGCCTCGTGATGCTTGCGGGGTCATGCGTACTGATTCCCTTCTATTGGCGCACGCCAACGCCGCAGGAATGGCTGTTCATGGTGTCGATCGGTCTGTTTTCGATCGTTGGGCATTCGCTGCTGGTCTACGCTTATGAGCGCGCGACAGCCTCGTTTCTGGCACCCTTTTCCTATCTGCAGCTCGTCTGGGCAACGACCCTGGGATATCTCGTTTTTGGCTCTTTGCCGGATCAATGGATCGCCGCCGGCTCAGCGTTGATTGTCGCGAGCGGCATCTATACCGCGCATCGCGAGCGGATCAGGGCGAAAGAGCGCACGAAGAGCTGACTCCTTCGGGAAGGATCAGCTTCGAAACTCTGCAGTCATCTAGAGAAATGGCTGGGGGACCTGGATTCGAACCAAGACTAACGGAGTCAGAGTCCGCAGTTCTACCGTTAAACTATCCCCCAGCAGGCGGCGAAAAACACCAGCCGGACGGTGCCGAAGCAACCGTGGCGGCTCGTTTAAACCGTCCCCCCGAGGTGGTCAAGCACAACGATCATGAAACGGCGCGCCGCTTGCTCTTGAGCCAACAGGGCCGGAAAGAAAAAACCGGCCTGTCCCGAATTGATACGGATATCACTTGCGCAAATTGCGTATTAGGAATTCCGTAACGAATTGGGGCAGTGGCGTTTGTGAGCCGGGGAGAATGTTATGTCGGGTTTGCGTCTGCTGACCGAGAATTTCAGAGGACGTGGCGAAACGTCCGGGGCTGGACGGAAGTTCGGTCGCGTTGCGAGCCTGCTGCTCGGCGGCGTCATCGCTATTGCAGCCGGAACAGTCCTTGTGAAGGCCGGAAGCGATCCACAAATTCGCGAAGTTTTCCTTGAATTCAACAAGCCTATCCGGCGCGCAGTAGAGCCATATATCCCGCAAGTGCGGATGCCGCAGGTGTTTCGACGCAGCGAACCGCGCCAGACCCAGACATTGAGCACTGCTCCCGCTCCGCGTTATGTGCCCTCCGCTCGGCAGGAAACGGTTGAACGCTCCTCAGGCCTTCCGCGCGGCGTTATGGATGCGCGACCGATCGAAATGCGTCCAAAAGAGGGTCTCCAGCCGCTCCCGCGCGTGCAGACCGAGCGTAAACCGAAATTTGACCGCAATGTAACGACCCCGATGCCAGGGCTAGAAACCGCAACCAATTATTGCGTACGCTTGTGTGATGGCTACGCTTTCCCCGTTGGCCGAGCTGGCATGGGCGATGAAGGCGCACAGGAAGCTGCGTGCCGCCTCGCCTGCCCGATGAGCCCGGTTGCCCTTTACACGATGCCGAAGGGTGCCAAGGATTTCTCGGAAGCCACGCGCGGCGGGGCGAATTACTCGGCCTTGCCAACAGCCTTCAACTATCGCGAGAGCTATAACTCAACCTGCACCTGCCGTCCGAAGGGGCAGACGCAATCAGCCTCAGCTCTCTTGAGTGATTTCACCTTGCGTCGCGGCGATCTCGCGATGACGCGCATCGGCGTGCGCCATTTTGATGGCTCAAGCCGCTTCCCGCACAAATCAGCAAACT
>JBOFZC010000381.1:0-11341 GCA_051654985.1 Rhabdaerophilum sp. | reverse complement strand
TGCCGGAAAGGCTCGCGCCACAATGCGCGAGAAGCGCATTCACCAGCGTGCCGGTTTCGTGCCCCGCGGAGGGGTGAACCACCATGCCCGCCGCTTTATCGAGCACGATGAGATCGGCATCTTCATGCAAAATCGTCAGCGGCAGGACCTGCGGAACCGGCGTCGCGGCCACGGGCGGCGGTTCATCGATTGTCACCACCTCGCCGCCGCTGAGCTTCTTCGAGCCGCTCATCTCGATAGCACCGCCGAGCATTACCCGGCTTTCGGCGATCATCTGCTGGATGCGCATGCGCGACGTGCCGTCAAGGCGCGCAGCAAGCGCCTTGTCGAGCCGCTGCCCGGCGACATCCGGGCCGAAAGTGAAGGTGAGGCGCGTCATCCCGCCTCCTTCGCGCCAAATCAAGCCGCCCGCAAGGGGATGGCTCAATGGATGAGTTCATCTCATCGGGAATTCCCGCCCGTGGCGCTTGCGCTCAAACCGGCAAGTCCCTATACCGCGCCCTCCCTGCGGCTCCCATCGTCTAGAGGCCCAGGACACCCGCCTCTCACGTGGGTAACAGGGGTTCGAATCCCCTTGGGAGCGCCATTCTCTCCGTCTCGCGGTCAATTCGCTTCGCTCGTTGCCTCGACCGGGCGGTTCTCACGCCGTCATCGCATAAGCAATGGCCGCGTAATGGCATGCGGCGGCGACGGACACAAAACTGTGCCAGATCACGTTGTTGAAGCGCAGGTTCTTCCAGGCGTAGAACACCACACCCGCGACATAGATCACCCCACCCGCCAGCAAGAGATAGAGCGTGGGGCCGGGCAATTTCTCGACCATGGGCTGGATCGCGATCAGCGCGGTCGAGCCGAGCAGGATGTAAATCACGATCGAGAGCCGGTCGAACCGCCCGGGCAAAGCCACTTTCAGCACGATCCCGGCAATCGCCCCGGCCCAGACAATCACCCCCAGAATGATCGCCCAGAACGGATCGCCGAGCAGCACCAGAAGCGGCGTGTAGGTGCCCGCAATCATCAGATAGATCGAGGAATGATCGAAGCGCCGGAGCACCCATTTCAGGGGCGAGGTCGGCACCATATTATACGCCGCCGAGAAACCGAACATCGCGAGGAGCCCCACGCCGTAGATCACCACCGCCGAGAGTTCGAGGCTTCCGCGCTTGAGCAATACGAGCACGATCAGCACCGCGAGGCCGATGATCGAGGCGAGCATCGCCACGGCGTGCAGAAGGCCATCGGCGATCAGCTCTCCCTGCGTGAACGGGCGGCGCATCAGGCGCGGGTGATCGGCAGGCAGGGTCATGTCGGGTTCCGGCTTGTTGGATGCGGGAAGGCTATCTGTTTCGCGGCCCGCCGCAAAGCACCGTTTCTCAGACACCATGCGAGCGGCTGTAGCCGGATCGCTCCGGAGGCTTCCATGCCGCGATAAACTCCGCTGCGGGCCGGAAAATCTCGACCTTCAGCGGATAGCATTTGGCCACATCGCTCGAATGCGTGGCGCTGCAATCCCCGCCGGGGCAGGCCGAGAGCGCCCCGAGCAAGTCGATTTCAGCAAAAAACTCGATGAAATCGCCGGGTCTCACTGGGCTCGCTTTCATGAAATATTGCTGGGTGTCGCGCGTGAAGCCGGTGCACATGAACACGTTCAGCACATCATGCACATGCATCTCGGCCTCACGAACCGGCAAGCCGGTGGCGCCCGCCAGCGCCCGCGAGAGGTTCGAGTGGCAGCAATGGTGATATTCACCGCCGCTCAGGAGGCGATGCGTATAGGGGTCGCAGCGCGTACCGATCACATCATGCACACCGCCGCCATCGGCATCAAAACCATACCAGTCGAGCGTGTCGCGGGTGATGGTCGCGAGCGGGCGCAGATGCGGCAGGTTGCTCCACAGGCGCATGCCGGTCGAGACATGCGTGGCGTGCAAAGCGCGCGTCTTGCCTGAGAAAAATCGCTCGGAGATATCACTCGCATTCCACAGGTTGAGGTCGCCGACCTGCGGCCCCTCGACGCTGGTGATGCGGAAAAAATGCGCCTGCGGCACCGCAAAACTCCGCCCCTCGCGCGGGGGAACAATCACTTCGTCGATCTTGGTCAGCGCCCCGCGCGCCTTGTCGAGCCAGGGCAGATCCGGCTGCGGCAAGGTCTCGACGGGATAGCAGACCACTGCCGGTTTCGCGCGGCGGGCAGCGGCATCAGCGGGCGCTGGAAACTCGGGCGGGCGACGCATTCCATTCCCCTCTAAGGCCATGACCTAATGGCACCAAGTAACGAAAAATTAGCCATGAATTGCAATCTTAATTGTGTGGATTTATATTCTGGAAATTAATTCCAAGAACTGGAAGAACCGATGAGCACGATTTCATTCTACTCGGTGCCGTATATCAGCATTGCTCCCCAGATTGATATTCAGACCACCACGCCGATCACCCCGGATCTGCTCCGGGGTGTCACCGAAAGTCCCGATCGCTCGCGAGTTCCGAATGAGTTTCTCGAGCAATTGCGGGAGTTTGATGCGCCCAACAACCGGCTGCTCCAGTTCCTCCGCCCCGTTGAGGATGCCGAAAACGCACTCGAACTTTCCAGCTCAGAGCTTCAGGAGCTGAAAACCCTGGCTGATCAGGCGCTCGCCCTGTCGCGCCAGAACTCGACGGGGCCAACAGGCCCCACGATCAACCCGGCCACGTCCCTGCCCCCGATCGTCGCTCGCACCAGCACGCGCATCGAGGAGAGCACATTGGTGGATGGAGCCGTTCCGGGCGCTCGGATCTCCATTTCCTCGGACAATGGCGAGGATTTCGTCTTCACTTTCGGCGCAAACCCCACGAGTTGGGGCGAAGTGCTCGCCGAGTTGAACGCGGCAGAAATCGGTGTCAAAGGCCGGATCGATCGTTCCAATCCCGCTGAGCCTCGGCTCGTGCTGGAATCCGCTGATGGAAAAACAGGGTTTCGCATCAACGGTTCGTCTTCTCAACAGGTTGTGGACGACCTCGTGGGCATCACATCGTCCTATGATGGCGAATATGCCGCCGCAAAATTCGTCGATGGAGCGGCGATGCCGCGCCTCGTCAATGGGCGCGGACCGAGCGGCCTCACCTTTGGCGCTGGCGGTTCGCTGCTCTCGACCGGCACGGACAGCGTGATCGCAGCAGGCTCCAGTCTGCGCTTCTCAGGCAGCGATGGCATCGTCCGGAACTGGACGGCGTCCGCCACCTCCAGCGTTCGCCAATTCGCGCTCGACATCAATGCCATGCGCGGAAGCGTCGTGGCCGATGTGACAGCCGATGGGCGGCTGCGGCTGCGCGACACGCAAGGCGGGGCCGTCTCGATCGGGCGCGCGACCGGGAGTTTTGAAGCACAATCCGGCGCGATGCGTCTCGCCGCGGATGTCGCGCCTCCTCCGCAGCCGGGCCTCGACCCAAAATCCATTGCGGCGCGTCCCACCAGCTACATCGAACGCGAGACTGTCGTGAGTGGCGCTGGCAATGGCATGCGCCTGTCGCTCACAACCGATAGCGGCCAGAACTTCACCTTCACCTTTGGCATGTCGGCCAGCACAACCAGCTGGGGTGAGGTCGCAGACGCATTGGACGCCGCCAATATCGGCCTGAAAATGCGCTTCGACGAGAACCTCATCGGCTCTCCGCGCATGACCCTCTATTCCACCGACGGGAAAAGCGGTTTCCGCATCGACGGAACGTCATCGCGCCAGGTCGTGGACGATCTCTTCGGCATCGTCTCGCCCTATGATGGCGCGTTTTCGGCCCAGAAATTTGCCGATGGAGCCAATAGGCCAGTCGTGGGTTTGGCGGCCAAAGAACAGGGCATGACCTTCGGTATCGGCGCGTCGTATCAATCGCGCGGCATCGCCGGCCCGATCTCCGTGGGATCGTCCATCAGCTTCATCGACAGCGATGGCATCACGCGCTCCTGGAGGGCGTCAGGGAGCAACACTTCACCGCTTGCCTTCATGCAGGAAATCCGGGGCTTCGGTTCAAATGTGATGGCCGAATACACCTCAGAACAGAAAATCCGGTTGCGCAGCACCGATGGGACAGAGTTGCGCATCCTGAGCGCCACAGGCGATTTCGATCCTGCTCTGGGTTCGATGAGCATGGTCGCGCATGTGGCTGCACCAGTCGAACCAGCGCCGCGCTCGACAAGCGAGCAAATCGCCTCGATCGGGCGCATTTTGAACTATCGTATGACCCAGATTTCCGGGAGGATGTCGCAGGTCGCCTATACCTACGGCCTTGACGCTGAAGCGGTCACACAGATCAGCAGCAACCTGGATTCGACCCGGCCTTCACTCGGCTGGGGCAGCAATCAGGGATCTATCGAAGCGACGCGAGCGGCGATTGTCGAGGCCATCCCGCAAACAGACAATATGATCGCTTTGATGAATGATCGTCTCGCCCTGCTGCGGCGAATGGAAAATGATTATCGCGAACTTGGCAGCGATCTCAAAAACTTCGCGGTCGAAATGCTCGATTCCTACCTCACCTGGGACAGTGCGAAATCGATGGCGAGCCAGATTCAATCCAAATTGGCGGACAAGACATCAAGCCTCAGCCCCGATCAGGCGCGCGACCTGTTGCTGCTGCTGGGCTAAAACAAGGTCTCAAGCCCTGTAAAGATCGCGATACGTCTCCCGCAGCACGTTTTTCTGAACCTTGCCCATCGTGTTGCGCGGCAGTTCATCGACCACGATCACGCGCTTTGGCTGCTTGAATTTCGCGAGCCGCTCCTCGAGCGCGGCGAGCACTGCTTTCTCGTTGATCTCGGCGCCTTTCGCCGCGACGAGAACCGCCGTCACGCCCTCGCCGAAATCTTTGTGAGGCAGGCCGATCACCGCGCTTTCGATCACGCCAGACATAGCGTCGATCTCAGCCTCGATCTCCTTGGGGTAAACATTATAGCCCCCGGTGATGACGAGGTCTTTGCCGCGCCCGAGGATATGCACATAGCCGCGCTCATCCACCTTGCCGAGATCGCCGGTGATGAAGAACCCATCAGGCCTGAACTCGGAGGCGGTTTTCTCCGGGTTTCGCCAATAGCCCTTGAAGACATTGCCGCCTTTCACCTCGATCATGCCGATCTCTCCAGCGGGGAGCGGGATGCCGGTTTCAGGCTCTGTGATGCGCAGCGACACTCCGGGCAGCGGGAAGCCCACCGTGCCGGCGATCCGATCTCCCTGATAGGGGTTTGAGGTGTTCATGTTGGTTTCGGTCATACCGTAGCGTTCGAGAATGGCGTGGCCGGTTTTGGCCTCGAATGCCCGATGCGTCTCGGCGAGCAGCGGCGCCGAGCCTGAGATGAAGAGCCGCATGGTCGCCGTTGCAGCGCGCGTCAGGCCGGGATGATCGACAAGCCGAACATAGAAGGTCGGCACGCCCATCATCACGCTGGCCTCACGCATTTGGGACAACGCCTGCGCGGGATCGAATTTCGGCAGAAAAATCATCGAGGCGTTCGAGAACAGGATGACATTCGTCGCAACGAACAGCCCATGCGTATGAAAAATCGGCAGGGCGTGGAGGAGCACGTCGTTCTTCGTGAAGCGCCATGTTTGCACCAAGGCGCGGGCGTTCGAGGCAAGATTTTCGTGAGAGAGCATCGCGCCTTTCGAGCGCCCCGTTGTGCCCGAGGTATAGAGGATCGCCGCGAGATCATCCGGGCCGCGTTCGGCATTGGTGAAAACCTCGGATTGGCCAGAGGCCAGATCCGAAAAGCTGCCCTCGCCATCGGCACCCAAAGTCTGAAGCCGAGCGCCCGCCGGGGCCGCGACCACCTTCAGCGCCTCGGCCCGCGCGGGATCACACAGGAAGAGCGACGGCTCGGCATCTTCAAGGAAATAGCCGATTTCCGCTGGCGTGTAGGCCGTGTTCAACGGGAGGAATACCGCCCCTGCCCTGACGCAGGCGAGATAAACGAACAAAGCCTCGATGCTCTTTTCCACCTGCACCGCGACACGATCACCGACCTGCACGCCTGCCGCGTGCAAGGCATTGGCGAACCGCGCTGAAGCGGCGTGCATATCGGCATAGGTGATGACCCGCCCGCCAGGCTCGCGCGCAAAAACGCGAGAGGTGTCCGCTGCTTGGGCGGTGATTTCATCGAAAAGCGCGTTGGGCATGGCGTGGTCCTGTTGTTCGCAGATGATCACCTTAGCCAATTCCGGTGAAGCGCAAAAACCTTGTTTTTAACTAAATAGACCATTTCCTTTCTGAGAAAGCGTCATAAGATCAGTTTTGTCAGCAATGCTCCGAGACAGAAGAGCGCGACGAGGAAACCAGCAGGCCACGGCAAAAATGCTGGGCCAAGGGGAGGAAGCGACCATGACAACCCGGATTTCCGGTTTCACGCGGCGCGTCGTTCTCGGCGGTGCTGCTCTGGGTCTGGCCCTGAATCTGGGCGCTCAGGCTGCGCAAGCCCAGGCCTGGCCGACGGCACGACCGATCACGCTCATCAACCCGTTCCCGGCCGGCGGCGGCACGGATGCTTTCGCCCGCCCGCTTGCGGCTCAGCTTGATCAGCAGCTCGGCCAGCGCATCGTCATCGACAATCGCGGCGGCGCCGGTGGCACGCTCGGCGCCGGGCAGGCCGCGCAAATGGCCCCGGATGGATACACGTTTTTTGTCGGCGCCGCGCACCACACCATTGCGCCTGCAATCTACTCCAAGCTCGAATATGATCTCCAGAAGGATTTCATCCCAATCGCGGTCATCGCCATGCCGCCGCAGGTGATTTCAATCTCGCCGAAAGCGCTGCCGAATGTGAAAACGCTGGCTGATTTCATCGCCCATGCGAAAGCCAATCCGGGCAAGGTGAATTTCGGCTCTGCCGGCAATGGCACCACGCATCACCTCGCGGGCGAATTGTTCAAAATTCTCGCTGGCGTCGATCTTGTGCATGTGCCCTATCGCGGTGCAGGGCCCGCGATGCAGGATCTCGTCGCCGGCAAGATTGAGATGATGTTCGATGGTGCTGGCACCTCCTCGCCGCAGATTCAGGGCGGCAATCTCGTTGGCCTCGGTGTCGCGGCGCCGCAGCGCATTCTCGCACTCCCCAATGTTCCGACCGCCGAAGAAGCCGGCGTGAAGGGATACAATGTTTCAACATGGTATGCGCTCTGGGCGATCAAGGGCACGCCGCCGGATATTGTCGAGCGGATGAAGGCGGAAGTGAAAAAGGCGCTGTTCGCCGAGCAGATTCGCAATGTCTGGCTCCAGAATGGTTCACCGACTCCAAACCTCTATGGGGATGATTTTGCGAAGTTCATCGCATCCGAGATCGCGAAATGGGGCAAGGTCGTGAAAGACGCGAAGGTCACGATCAACTGATTGCAAGAAAAAGACGATCCACTCCGCCTACACCCGCCGGATGCGCCCAGCACCCGGCGGGTTTTTCATGCCGTAAGCTGCGGCGATCGGCGCTTTCTTGCCGAGAATATGCGCTTCCATCAGCCGCGCGAGCGCCTCGCCATCGCGCGCTTTGAGAAGCCCGAGCATTTGGTCATGCTCCTCTACCGCGCGCTGCCATTGCTCCGGCGTTTTGTGCGCGGAATAGCGAAAACGCTGGATGCGGCTCGAGAGGCTCGCATAGATCCCTGCAAGCGTTGCGTTCTTCGCGGCGGCCATCATTTTTTCATGGATAGCGCGGTTGAGCGCGAAATAGCGTGGCTCATCCCCCGCTTCATAGGCCGCGACCATTGCGGCATGGTCCTTCGCGATGCGCGTGATCTCGGCCTCAGTGATCCGTTTGGCGGCGAGGCGCGCAGCATTGGCTTCCAATCCTGCAATCACCTCGAGCATTTCGTCGATTTCCGCTTCCTCGATGGTCGCGACTCGCGCGCCGCGATTGGGCAGAAGCTCGACAAGCCCTTCAGAAGACAGGATTTTGATCGCCTCGCGCATTGGCGTGCGCGAAATGCCAAAACGGTCCGCGAGTTCCAGCTCGTTGACCCGGGTATCCGGCGCAAGCTCGCCCGACAGAATGAGCGCGCGCAACCGTTCTGCCACCTCATCATGGAGGTAGCGACGGGCAATCCCTTCAGTGGCAGCGATGCGCGGCATGGATCATTTCCCTTGCATTTTCAGAGCGCGATCCAGAACACGGATGACATGCACCGCCTCTCGTGATGCTCCGTCCACGATCTGGTGACGGCAGGACGTGCCATCCGCAACGATCAGATCGTCCAAAGCCGCTTCGCGCACCGCCGGAAGCAGGGACAACTCCGCCATCGCGAGGGAAACATCCAAGGTTTCCACCTGATAGCCGAAACTCCCAGCCATGCCGCAGCAGCTGGATTCGATCGGCTTCACGATGAGGCCCGGCACCGCCGCGAGGCACGCTTCAACCGCGCCCATCACACCGGCGGCCTTCTGATGGCAATGACCGTGGAGATGCGCGATGCGTCCGTTCTGATCATCACACTCAAGCACAATCCGCTTTGATTTCAGATCTGTAGCGAGCACTTCTTCGACGAGATAGGCGGCCTTCGCGATCGCTTTCGCGCCTGGATCGAAGATCAAAGCCGGCATTTCATCGCGCAGAGTCAGCAGGCAGGACGGTTCAAGCCCGACGATGCGAGCACCACGCTCGACAAAGGGAAGGTAAGCATCAATCAAGCGCCGAGCCTCAGCGCGCGCTTCATCCACTTGCCCGATCGAGAGGAAGGTCCGTCCACAACAAGCCGGACGATTTCCCGATTTGGTTTCCACACGATGCAGCCGATAGCCCGCCGCCTTCAGCACGCGCTCGGCTGAAACGAGATTGTCAGGCTCAAAGGCGCGGTTGAAGGTGTCCCCGAACAGGATGAGATCGAGCCCGTCGCCTTTCACATCGCGGGGCTGTGAAGGCATTCCCGTGCCTTCCCACCGCTTTCTCCATTCTGGCAGGGGTCGCCCGGCGGCAAAACCCGTGATCTTTTCCATCAGCCAGCGCGCCGGTGGAAGGCGATTGGCGAGGTTGAGGATCGGCCCGATTTTTGCGGCGTGTCGCGCATAACGCGGCAGCCAGCCGACAAGGCGATCACGCACAGTCAGCCCGTTTTTCGCGGCATAGTGGTGCTGAAATTCAATCTTCATCCGCGCCATATCGACGCCGGTCGGGCATTCCCGCTTGCAGGATTTGCATCCCACGCAGAGGCTCATCGCCTCCTTCATCTCGTTGGAAACAAGAGCGTCTTTCCCCAATTGCCCGGAAAGCGCGAGGCGCAGGGCATTCGCCCTTCCGCGCGTGACATGCGTTTCATCGCCAGTGACCCGATAGGATGGGCACATCGCGCCGCCTGTCTCTTTCCGGCAAGTGCCGTTGTTGTTGCACATCTCGACCGCGCCGCCGAGGCCGCCCCATTCGCTCCAGTCGAAAGCGGCTGGGCCGGGAAGGCTGACTTGATAGCCAACGCCAAAGCGCATCAGGCTCCGGTTATCCATCGGATAAGGCTCGATAATTTTCCCGGGATTAAGCTGATTGGCAGGGTCGAATGTGCTCTTCACCTCCTCAAAAGCCCGCATCAGCCGCGGACCGAACATCGGCTCGATGTATTCCGACCGAGAAATGCCATCGCCATGTTCGCCGGAATACGAGCCCTTGAAGCGGCGCACGAGAGCGGATGTTTCCTCGGCGATCGCACGCATCGCCTTGATTCCGCTCTCGCTTTTCATATTGAGAATGGGACGGACATGCAGGCAGCCGACACTCGCATGGGCATACCAGGTGCCGCGCGTGCCGTGTTTTTCAAACACCGAAGTCACTGCATCGGTGTAGTCCGCGAGATGTTCCAGCGGCACAGCGCAATCCTCGATGAAGGAGACGGGCTTCGCATCGCCCTTCATCGACATCATGATATTGAGGCAGGCCTCGCGCACTTCCCAGACCTGCTTTTGCGTTGCAGAATCAACAACTTCAACAACAGCGTGGGGATATCCGTGATCGCCCATGCATTGATCAAGGCGCTTCAGGGCCGCGCGCAGGGCGTCGGGATCATCGCCCGCGAATTCCGTGAGAAGCAAGCAATCCGGGTCCCCGCGCGTGATTTTTGCGAGGGTCGAGACAAAAAGCGTAATATCCGCACCTAAAGAAAGAATATTGTTATCAACGAGTTCAACCGCAGTCGGGCGCAAGGCCACGATATGCTGCGTGGTCTCCATCGCGGCACGAAAACTGGGGAAATGGCATACGCCCATCACACGGTGCTTCGGCAGCGTGGAGAGCTTCAACTCGATAGCGGTGAAGGCCGCCAGGGTGCCCTCAGAGCCCACCATAAGATGCGCGAGATTGGGGTCGGAGGAAAGCAACGCATCAAGATTATATCCGCCGACACGCCGTTGAACCTTCGGATATCGTTGGAGAATTTCCTCACTTTCCCGCGCAGCAATCTTGAGCATATAGTCAGCAAGGCGGTGCTGACCCATGCCTGATCGCGGGGCGAAATGCATCGCGGCACCATCGGCGAGCAAGGCATCGATCGCGAGGACATTGTCGACCATCTTGCCGAAAACGAGGCTGCGCGCGCCCGAGGAATTGTTGCCAGCCATGCCGCCGATGGTGCAGCGCGAGGCAGTGGAGGGCTCGACCGGGAAAAACAGTCCATCCGCGCGCAGCCGAGAATTCAAGCGCTCCAGCACCATTCCAGGCTGGACACGCACACGACGCGATGCGGGATCGTAGTCGATCAAGCTTTTGAAATGTCTTGAGCAATCCACGATCAACCCGGCACCGATGGGCTGTCCATTCTGCGAGGTGCCCCCGCCGCGGAAGATCACGGGAATGCCGGATTCCCTCGCGACCTCCAGCGTCGCCGCGATATCGAGAGCCGAGCGCGGGAAAACCACGCCATGCGGCAGGATCTGATAGATCGAGGCATCGGTGGCGTAGCGCCCGCGCGTGAACGCATCGAAGGCGACCTCGCCCTCAAGCGCTTTTTTTAGCCGCCGCTCCAGCGCGACATCGCGCGCGCTCACTGGCATCGCTTGCGGCAGAGAGGCGCGGGAGGGGTGAGGATGATGGCCCATCTGACCTCGTTTTTCGCGCTCAACGACGTGGTTTTACAGCATGCAAGAAGCCAGATTATGGAACTTTCTGGCGCGCACTTGACGATTTTTATAATACAAAATACAGAATTCACAAGCGGAAGATACCGAGATCCGGCCGCGACCGGCGAGGCTAGCGGATAGCGCCAAATCTTCCCATGCGAGACAACAAAAACGAGGATATCGCCATGACCGCAACCGGCCGTCACTTCCTGCAAATCCCCGGCCCGACGAACACACCCTTGCCGGTGCTGGCGGCCATGGCGAAGCCAACGATCGATCATCGCGGGCCGGAATTTGG
>JBOFZC010000380.1:0-1748 GCA_051654985.1 Rhabdaerophilum sp. | reverse complement strand
TCCCACAGCAAAAGCCGGTAAGGCTGGCGAGCCCCGCCTCGGAGATGTCACAATGCCCCTGCCCGCGCCGCTGTCTCCACTGGTTGTCGATGATCTCGCGCGGATGGCCTTAAAAGAGGATCTCGGACGCGCCGGCGATATCACCTCGCAAGCCACGGTTCCTGCGAACCGCGAGGCCCGTGCGGTGTTCCGCGCTCGTGAGCCCGGCGTTGTGGCTGGAACCGCTTTTATCGAGGCGGCCTTCCGGCTCGTGGGTTTTGGAACAATGACCATGATCCACAAAGCGGATGGATCGCGCATTGAGAAGGGCGACATCATCGCCGAAGTGAGCGGCACGGGCCGCACCATCCTCTCGGGCGAGCGCGTGGCGCTGAATTTCCTCGGGCGCCTTTCCGGGATTGCCACAGAAACCGCGCGTTATGTCGCCGAAGTGCAGCACACGCGCGCCTCGATCGTCTGCACACGCAAGACGACGCCCGGCCTGCGTGCAATCGAGAAATATGCCGTGCGCTGCGGCGGCGGCATGAACCATCGCTTCGGGCTCGACGATGCTATTCTCATCAAAGACAATCACATCGCGGTCGCGGGCGGCGTGAAACCGGCGCTCGAAGCGGCACACGCCCATGCCGGACATCTCGTAAAAATTGAGATCGAGGTCGATGATTTCGATCAGCTGGATGACGTCTTGGCAACCGGCCTCGCCGATGTCGTGATGCTCGACAATATGCCACCCAACATGCTGGCCGAGGGTGTCAAGCGTGTCGCGGGCCGGATGAAGATCGAGGCCTCAGGCGGCGTGCGGCTCGACTCCGTGCGCGCGATTGCCGAAAGCGGAGTCGATATGATCTCCGTCGGCGCGCTGACGCATTCTGTGAAAGTGCTCGATATCGGCCTTGATATCGACATGTGAGAGGTGGTGCCCCATCTCATCGCCATGCCGATTTCCCTCGCCTTCCGCCCTGAAGCCGTCCATCTCGCCATGGGTGAGACATTTTTTGATCCGGTGAAGCCGGCGGATTTTCCTCAGAGCATCCTGCGTTATCGCAACGATGCTTGGGCGAAGCGGGTTGGGCTCAACGACCTGACAGATGCGGAATGGATTGCGCATTTCGCGCGCTTTGAACCCCTGCCCGGCTCACTGCCCGAGCCGATTGCGCTTCGATATCACGGCCATCAGTTCCGTTCTTACAATCCGAATCTTGGCGACGGGCGCGGCTTTCTTTACGCGCAGATGCGTGATGATCGCGGGCGGTTGCTCGATCTCGGCACCAAGGGGTCTGGCCAGACACCGTGGTCGCGGCGCGGCGATGGCCGGCTCACGCTGAAAGGCGGCATTCGCGAAGTTCTGGCGACCAGCCTCCTCGAAGCGCTCGGTGTGGAGACTTCGAAGAGCTTCTCGTTGATCGAAACGGGCGAGGCGCTGATGCGCAACGACGAACCCTCGCCGACACGCTCGGCGGTGCTGGTGCGTCTTTCCCATTCTCATATCCGCATCGGCTCGTTCCAGCGCCTGCTCGCAACCAACGATGCGGAGGGTGCGGGGCGATTGCTCGCGCATTGTGTGACGCATTACGCGCCCCAGGCACGCCGCAATGACCCTGTCGAAGAAGCTGCCGCGTTTCTCGCCTCGGTGATGCTCAAAACCGCGCGAACCTGCGCGCGCTGGCTCGCTGCGGGCTTTGTGCACGGCGTGCTGAACACCGACAACATCAACATCACCGGCGAGAGTTTCGATTACGGCCCATATC
>JBOFZC010000379.1:0-4677 GCA_051654985.1 Rhabdaerophilum sp. | reverse complement strand
GCGCCAAGTCGGTCGGTTGGATCATCACGCGCCACAGCTCGAAACGCTGCCATGGCCTCTTCAATCCTGTTCAGATCGCGGTTGGCTTTGCCAAGTCCTAGCCGCGCTGGAAGCCAATGGGGAACAAGCTCTAGTGTCTGGGCAAAAAGATCGCGTGCTGCCTCGGCATCGCCATCGGCCAGAGCGGCCTCGGCATAATTGTAGCGGCGATCGGCGAGCAGGTTGCCAGAGCCTTGTTGCGCTTGAGATGACGGTTGGATCGCCATGATCAGCTGTTCTCAACCACAGGGCCGGTGTGAAGCGTTGCGTCGCGATTGTATGGCCTTGCTCTCCAACGGTCGATCCGTCGCAATAGAACCAGCGTCCATTCCGCAATGAGCGTGACAACCAACAGCATGATGAATGACAGACCGAGCCAGAGCACGAATTTTGGATCAGGCTGCGCCGGAAATGCCGGTGCGAACACCAGCAGAGCCAGCACAGCCAAAACCACCAATCTCATTCGTGCCAGCCGGATGGCACGCAGAGCGCGCGGGGCCAACAGCCGATAGAGAATGGTTTCGGCAAAGCTCGCCGCCGCGATTTGCAACAACAGCGCTAAAGCAATGAAAGCCATGAATGGCCCAAGCAGACCAGAAACCAGCCCGAAAGCTGCGGGCATTCCGCGCGCCGCGGCAAGAGCTGGGCCGATCATATCCGGCCGGATATCGAACATCTCGGGCGGGATGGCTCCACTCACACCGCTGCGTCGGCAAGCCTGGATCACATCAATGGCATCACGCGGCGCTTCCTGACAGACCAGCAGCCAGCCGCGGATGGCCTCATCGAACACGAAAAGCGGCCAATTCTGCGGCGCAACCGGAACGAGATCGCGCATCACAAGGGCGGGCAACGAAGCTGCCTCTCGCGCAAATCCATAAGCGACCAAGGCCGCAAGCCCCACGATCACCAACCCGAAGCCGCCGCGCCGTCCAGGCCCGCCGAGTGCGGGTGTGGAAGCCAATGTCATGAGGCCAAGACCGATCCCCGTAAGCAACGGAAGGATTGTTTTCGAGCCTGAAGCCAGTCCGATAAAGGCGGAAGCTAGGTCATGAACTGGCCATTGCAGTCCATAACTTACAGCGGGATCGATTGATCGCAGGGCCTCTCCGCCCAATGCGAAAGCAAGTGGCAAGCCGGCAAAAAGTAGAGCGAAGGCCAAAGCGCCTTCCGCCAGGCGCGAGATAGCGGAAAGACCACCAAACAGCACTACAATCGCGAGAACCGCGAGCATGGGGTGCCGAATTTCGCTTTGTGCCACACCGCTTGTTTTGGCAAGCCAGACCAAAACGGGCTTGAACCAGATTGCGAAGAACAACATGGAAAAACCGATCGTTACGAACCCTATCATTCTCGTTCGGTCGATACCGCTCATGCGGCGCTCAGCATCGGGCAATAGGCTCATCGGTTCGCGCGATGGCACAAATACAAGAGTTGTAAGATAGGCCGCGAGCATCACCAGGCCTGATCGCGGATCTGCGATTGTCAGGTCCGGCATCAAAGAAAGGCCCGCCAGCACCAGCACAAGCTGAGTGGCAACGGCCTTTAACGCTGATTTTCCCTCTGACGCATCCAGATAGATTGTCAGCCGGCTGGTGACTGATACCAGGGCGATCACAATCACGAAGAGTCCGAGAATGATAGGGATAGCAGAGCCGGCAATCCCTGCGACAAAGCCCAGCCGTTCGCCAAAAGCGATCAATGTGATGCCGGCGATCGATACAACCAGTGCAAGGACGGCGATCATTTTGAGTTTCCGCAATGCATCCCAGCGCAGTTGTGCCCAGGTTGTAAGTGGTCAGCTTGCATGCCGCCGATAATTTTCTTGCACAAAGGCATCATAGTGGCAGCAAAATGAGCATGCTATAAAATTCAAAACAAGCAGATGATCCGAGGGGGGAATTCATGTCGGCAAGCCTGTCTACGCCTATGGCCGCGGAGGGCCGTGGCACCATCATCATCGCCGATGATCATCCGCTGTTTCGTGGCGCTTTGCGCCAGGCAGTCAATGGTATTTTCAAGGATTTGCGGGTCATCGAGGCGGGAACGCTCGAGGAAGCGACTGCTGCAATCCAAGCAGAAGCAGACGTTGATCTCGTTCTGCTCGATTTGAAAATGCCTGGAGTGAACGGTTTTTCGGGGCTGACTTTCCTGCGCGCACAATATCCGGCCATTCCCGTCATCGTGGTTTCAGGCATCGAAGACCCGGTGACGATCCGCACCTGCATTGAGTTTGGCGCTTCCGGGTATATCCCCAAAACGTTGTCGATCGAGACCATGCATGGCGCGATTGCCAGCGTGATTGCCGGGGGGCAATGGACTCCACCGCATATCCAGCTCGATGTCGCAGCGGACAAGGAGACGGTCGATCTCGTCCGGCGCCTTGCGAGCCTCACGCCGCAGCAGATGCGGGTGCTGACCATGCTCTCCGAGGGGCTGCTCAACAAGCAGATCGCCTATGAATTGTCCGTTTCGGAAGCGACAGTGAAAGCGCATGTCTCGGCGATCTTGATGAAACTCGGTGTTGAGAGCCGCACGCAAGCGGTGATAGCTGCGTCCAAGATTGAATTGCCGGCCTGAACCTCAGCAGCCGGCATTCGCCCAGTCGCTCGCCGCCCGTCCTACGACGGGGGCCAAACCCTCTGTTGCTGCGCTGGATAGCGCGGATTTGATATCTGATATCAAGCTTGGGCCCTGATAAATCAGAGCCGTGTAAAGCTGCACCAGCGTGGCGCCGGCCTCGATTTTTGCGAGTGCATCCGCGCCGCTGGCAATACCGCCGACGCCGATCAACGGGAATTGCCGTTCCACGCGCAGATACGCCTTGGCGAGCATTTGAGTGGAGGGACGAAACAACGGCTTGCCTGAAAGGCCGCCGGTCTCTTTCGCCTGAGCCTGGTCTTTCAGGCTCGCTGGACGAGCGATGGTTGTGTTCGAAACAATCATGCCGTCAATACCGCGATTGCGGGCAACCTCGACGATATCATCGAGTTGGAGATCATCGAGATCAGGCGCGATTTTTAGCAGCAAGCGGGTCGAAAACCCTGCCTTCGCACGAACCTCTAGAGCGCGATCGAGTAATTCCTCCAGAAAAGCGCGGCCCTGCAGGTCGCGCAAGCCCGGCGTATTGGGTGACGAAATGTTCAACGTCAAAAAGTCCGCGACAGCACCAAGTTTTGCGATCAGCGCGACATAATCACCGATGCGGTCCGCGGTTTCCTTGTTCGCTCCGAGATTGATGCCGAGGATACCCCTGCCGCGCCGGGTCAAAAGACGGCGATGCACGACATCCATCCCGGCCGAATTCAGGCCATAGCGATTGATCACGGTGTCATCGGGTTGAAGCCGGAACACGCGCGGGCGTGGATTTCCCGGTTGCGGAAGACGCGTCACGCCGCCCACTTCGACGAACCCGAAGCCGAGGCGATGGAGCGCATCCGGCACGCGTGCATCCTTGTCGAACCCCGCAGCAAGCCCGAGCGGATTTGGGAATTTCAACCCGAAGGCCTCAACCGCGAGGCGCGGATCATCCGGTGCCGGCGCAGGCAGTGGCAGGAGCTCCAGCGCGCGTATGGTCAGGTCATGTGCCTTTTCGGCATCGATCGCACCAATCAGGGGTCGGAACAGAGGGTAGGCGCGGGAGAACATGTCAGGCCTCATCAAGAGCTGGAAGAGCTGGGCTGCCATCCGGCGCGAGCGGGAGCGGCCTCGACCAGAGCACTGAAGACAGATCCAGTGGTGCATAGAGGTGCGGGAACAGATCGCCACCGCGCGAGGGTTCGTTTTTCAACGCCGCTCTGAGAGCGTTCGCCTCGGCGGCAAAGAGCATCAGATCGGACTGACCGGAAAAATGTTTGCGTGCCGTCTCGCCAAGCTGATGCCCATAGGAAAAGTGGATAAATCCATCGCTCAGGTCGACGGGGGAGCCCCGGAAGATGCGGGATTCAACGAATGCGTCCCACTCCGAGCGCGGAAGGATCTTGTACAGCAGGGCCATGGCGAGCCTTTTCTTCGGAGGCGAGCGCGTTCAAACGTGGATTAAGCGCTCCGTCGCGAGCTGCATAGCGGAATTTTCCCCGAGTGTTTTTCACCTTGTGGATGCAAAACACTCGCCCCTACCAACGCTTTGGTTCAATGTGGTGCGGACATGCTGACCCACGCTCAAATCTGGAATGCGATCGATGCGCTCGCCCTGCGTCAGAGGTTGACGCCTTCGGCACTCGCCAAGAGGGCAGGGCTCGATGCGACCACCTTCAACAAGTCAAAACGTCAGAGCGCTGATGGCCATCCGCGTTGGCCTTCGACCGAATCGATCGCGAAAATTCTCAGTGCCACTCAAGTGTCGATCGATGATTTTCTCGCGCTGATCCGGAGTGAGCATGCCCATCAGAGTCTGCCGTTCCGGCTTTTCACTGACGTGGACACCGAAGCCTTTGCGGCTGACGGCCATGCCGTCGGCCCGGGCTGGGACCAGATCGAAGCGCTCGGCTCCGCGCATGTGGATGCTTTTTCAATCGGCATTACGGGGGAAGCCTTCATGCCGGTTTATCGCGATGGCACAGTGCTGATCGCGTCGGCGAGTGCCCCGCGCCGAAGGGGTGACCGAATTTTGCTTGTTGAGCAGGACGGCGCGATCAC
>JBOFZC010000378.1:0-7870 GCA_051654985.1 Rhabdaerophilum sp. | reverse complement strand
AGCGCCTGCTCGCGATCTTCCCAATCCTCGTCCTTCTGACCCTTGGGCGGTGGCACCCGGCCCTGATAGATCAGCCCGCGATCGGTAAAATCCCGGATTGTCGCCGCAACCTTGTCTGGGTTCGCCTGTAAAGAGGCTTCTGAGAAAAACGTGTCGTGGCGGACATCGAGAGCCGCGAGATCCTCGCGGATCATCGCCATCATCGCGTCGATCGCCAGGCGCCGCACCTTCGGCAGCCATTCCGATTCGGGCATATTCTCCAGCGCCGTGCCGAATTCCTTCGCCATCACCTGCCCGACGGGCACAAGATAATCGCCGGGGTAAAGCCCCTCACCCAGCGGGCCGACATCATGACCCAGAGCTTCGCGGTAGCGGTGATATGCCGAGCGCGCGAGCACATCGACCTGCGCGCCGGCGTCGTTGATGTAATACTCGCGTGTGACTTTCCAGCCTGCAATCCCGAGCAGGTTGGCGAGGGCGTCCCCATATACCGCGCCACGCCCATGCCCGATATGCATCGGTCCGGTGGGGTTCGCGGAAACATATTCGACATTGATCTTCCGCCCCTGCCCGATTTCGGAGCGACCAAAAGCCTCATGCGATTTCAGCACAGCGCGCAGCACGTCGAGATAGGCTGAGGGCGGCAAGGTGGCATTGATGAAGCCGGGGCCGGCCACGTCCACCTTCACGAATCGGCCTGTTTCGCCAAGTTTCGCAACAATTTTCTCTGCCAAAGCGCGCGGATTGAGCTTCACGTCCTTCGCAAGCACCATTGCGGCATTGGTCGCAAGATCGCCGTGGCTGGCGTCGCGCGGCGGCTCGACCGAAACGCGCGCGAGAACCTCAGTCGAGAGTTCCGCAGTTTCAGGCAGGCTGGCGAGCGCTGCTTTCACATCCGCAGCGAAGGAGTGGAAAAGGTTCATCATTCTCTCGAAATGGGGGCCATTCGGCCAAGACAAAGGGTTGCAGCGGCCTATCGAAGCGGCGGGGTTTCGTCAAACAGGCGCTGATATTCGTGCAAAGCGAAACGGTCGGTCATGCCCGCGATGTAATCGGCAACACGACGTTGCGTTAGATTGCCAATGTCCGCCTCACCCATATCGGCGGGGTGTTCGAGATAATGTCTGAACAAGCCTTCAATCACTTTTGCGGCCGCGATGCGTTGCGTGAGGATGCGCGGAGCGCGATACATATGTTCGAACAAATAGGTTTTTAGTGTTTTTTCATGCGCTAACATTGCGTCCGAAAACGAGATCACCGGCACAGATGCCGCGCGGATTTCAGCTGCGCTTTTTGGAGAAAGTGCAACGAGCCGCCGCTCACTTTCTGCGCCCGCATCTTCGACAAGCCGTGTGATCACTCGGCGCATGATCTCATGCGCGACACGCCCCTCTTCGAGCCTCGGCCATGCCGCTTCAATCTCGTCAAGCATGTCGGCGATCAATGGCACCGCGCGCAGATCATAAGGCTTGAAAAGCCCGGCACGCAGGCCGTCATCAATATCATGGGCGTTGTAGGCGATGTCATCGGCTATCGCCGCGACCTGCGCTTCAGCCGAGGCATAGCTTGCGAGATCCAGCGGATGATCGCGATCATAGTGTAGGATTGCGAGCGAAATTCCGGCCTTGGCATAGCGCCCAACCGGTTTGCATTCGGCGTCCAGCAGAGGACCGTTATGTTTGACGAGGCCCTCTAGCGTCTCCCATGTGAGGTTCAGGCCATCAAAAGCGGCGTAGCGCTTCTCAAGGTTCGTGACGATGCGTAACGCCTGCGCGTTGTGATCAAACCCGCCTTCGCCTTTCATCAGCGCATCAAGCGCATCCTCGCCAGCATGGCCAAACGGCGTGTGTCCCAAATCATGCGCGAGGGCCAAAGCCTCGGCGAGGTCTTCGTCAAGGCCGAGCGTGCGGGCCAAGGCACGCGCGATCTGGCTGACCTCAATCGTGTGTGTGAGGCGCGTTCTGAAATGATCGCCCTCATGCTCTACGAAGACCTGAGTCTTGTGTTTGAGGCGACGAAACGCAGTGGAGTGGATGATCCGGTCGCGATCGCGCTGGAATTGGGTGCGCGTCGGCGACGGGCTTTCCGGCAGGAGACGCCCGCGCGTCGCACGATAATCCACGGCGAAAGGGCTTAACGGGCGTTCGCGGCTGAAAAGCATGGGAGTTCCGAAGCGTTCTTGCCGATACGGCATGGCCTCCTTACATTCAGGTCACGATTCACGCAAAAGAGGACATCCGGGCCTTGAACCCGGTTGATCGGCTCATGGCTCCGAAATTCGCGATTTCTGCTGCGGATGTTATCACCGCACCGCCGCCTGTCTTGTATGAGCAAGCACCCCTTGCCGTGAGCGAGAGCGCGGCGAAGCGCCTTGGCGTGATTCTCGCCAAGGAAAAACCCGGCGCCATGATGCGTGTCGCGGTCGAAGGCGGCGGATGCTCGGGATTTCAGTATCGCTACGCCATCGAAACTGAGGCGAAGCCGGATGATATCCGCATCGTGCGCGATGGAGTAACTGTGCTCGTCGACCCGCTCTCGGCCCCTTATCTCCAGGGATCTGAACTCGATTTCGTGACCGAGCTGATCGGCCAAAGCTTTCAGATCAAGAATCCAAAAGCCACTGCAAGCTGCGGATGCGGCACAAGTTTTAGTGTCTGAGGGGTATCCGTCCTCTCAATTCTGCAAAGATTCCGGCGAGAATTCCCCTTGATCACGGGCGCGAATTGGTGGAATTCGCGCTCGCAATCTCATCCTTTCGTCGAAGTCATTTCAGAATGGAGCATCCATGAGCAATTCGGATTCGGGAGCCTCACGGCCAAACATTTTTCTCATCGGCCTTTTGGCCGTTGCCGTTGCAGGCGCAGCCTTGTTCTTTGTGCTGCGCAAACCGGTTGCCCCACCCGCGCCACCGCAGACCAGCGCGGCAACACCGGTGCCTCCCCCGGCGGTTGCGACCCTCCCTGCAACCCCGCCTGCTCCGGTTGTGGCCCCCGCCCCGCCGCCTCCCCCGCCGAAAGTGGTTCTGACCATCCCCGCAATCGAATGGCCGGGGAAGGTTTTCAGCGCGCGATTGAAGGATCTGAAAATCACGAATTCCAGCCTTCCGGCTGGAGAAATCGAAGCCTTGCTGAAGGGCGGTTCGCCCGCGGCGATGGCGGAGACGCTTGCGAAGTTCAACGCGGATGACTTCTCAATCGGTTCGCTAGAGGTCGAATCGACGATTGAGGACCAGAAATCGACCACGATTTACGAGACGATCAGCGGGAAAAGCATCGTCTCTGGGGTTATTGGGCGGATTGAGGTCGCGAGCATTCGCCAGAAAGGTGTTGTGCCAGATGCGGCGGATAAGCCCATCGCTTACGAAATGAATGCGGGTGTCACCAGCATCGAGGCTCTGGATTTTGTGACCGGCCTGCGCTGGTTCATCGATTCCGACCCGGCCGGAAATGCGCCCCTCAAGCCGGTTCACGGCACCTACATTGTCGAGAAAACCGAATTCTCCGGGCAGAATTTCAAGGTTGAAATCGGTCGCACCGCGATGGGTGCGACGCGCGTGAAGCCGCCGCGCCGCGCCATGAGCGAGATGTGGCCGAACCTTGAAGCTCTGATGAAGCAATCCAAGGCCGACACTCCGGAATTCTCCTTTGGCGCGCTGGCAGATTTGCTCGATGTCTACAGCTCGTTCGAGCTGGGAGACATCCAGGTTGGGCCGATTTCCGGTTCGGGCAAAACCGATGCCGGCCTCGAAGGCGCGTTCAAATCGGGCGGCATGCGCCTGATCGGCGGCTCCAAAGCCAGCGCCGTGATGGAGCCCCTCGATGTGTCATTTACGAATGGCAACGTGAAGCTCGGCGGCATGAGCTGGCAGGGTGATTTTTACAAGCTGATCTTCGTCCTGCTCGGCAAGACGATGCTGGAAAGCGAAGACATCAAAACCCAGCCTGAAGCCGATGTTGCTCGCCTCAAGGCTGAACTTGCGCGCCACACCGTCCCCGATATCGGCTTCAAGGTTTCGACGCTCGATGTGGATGTGCCGAATACCGGCAAACAGGGCGAACGGGTAAAATTCTCGCTGGGCGAATTCGAGAGCCGCAACGCCGCCTTCGTCGGCATGTCGCCCACCGATATCGGGTTTAAGGTTGTCAATTTCCGCATGCCGATCCCGGCAGATAGCAAGGACAAGTCCTTGCAAATGCTGCGTGCCTTGGGGATCGAAACTCTGGATGCTTCCTTTAACCTCGATGGTATCTGGGACGAGGCGAAATCAACCGTCACGTTCAAGGATATCTCTTCGAGCGTCGAGAAGTTTGGCGCTCTCGCCATGAGTTTCGATCTCGGCAATGTGCCGAAATCACTCTTCGAAAATCCAGTTGAGAACTGGTCGCAGGTTTTGCTCGGCGGTACGGCGACGCGCGCGAGCCTTTCGCTTGGCAATCGCGGTGGCTTCGAAAAGCTCCTGGAAAACCTTGCCGCAGAGCAAGGCAAAACAGCCGAGCGGCTGCGCCTTGAGGTCTCGACCATGGCGCCGGCCTTGCTCGCGGCGTTCTTCGCCAGTCACCCCGATGCGGTGAATGTAACCGAAGCTGTTGGCGGCTTCCTGCGCGGGCTGAACGAGTTTTCGCTCAAGGCCCGTGCTGAAGGCGCGGATGGCCTTCGGTTGCTGGAACTGGCTGGTGCAGGCTCGAACCCGGCAGCTCTGATCCGGAAACTGCGTTTCGAGGCCTCAGGCAAGTAAATCCTGAGACATCTGCCAAAACTCAAGCGCGCCGTCCGTGAACGGCGCGTTTTTTACGAGTGCCCGCGAGATTGGGCTTCGACGACGGCAATGGCGGTCAAATTCACCACACCGCGCGCGGTGGTGGTTGATGTCGCGATATGCGCCGGGAAAGCCGTGCCGAGCAGGATTGGTCCCACGGGCAGCGCATCGCCGATGACCTTCGTGAGTTCATTGGCGATGTTCGCGGCATCAAGATCAGGCATCAGCAGGATATTCGCCACCCCTTTCAGGCGCGAATTCGGCAACACGCGCTCGCGCACCTTGTCGGAAAGCGCTGAGTCCGCCTGCATTTCACCATCAACTTCAAGATCCGGAGCGCGCTCCGCTATGAGTTCGGCGGCGCGACGCATTTTCCGCGCGCTTTCGCTGTCATGCGAGCCGAAATCGGAATGCGAGATCAATGCGATTTTCGGCTCAATCCCGAAGCGCACCACCTCCTCCGCCGCCCGCATCGCGATATCCGCGAGCTGCTCGGCTGAAGGGTCTTCGTTCACATGCGTATCCGCCATGAAGAACGCGCCCTTTGACGTGATCATCAAGGACATCGCCGAAAGCTCGGTGACACCGGGAGCCATGCCGATGACATCGCGGATGATCTGCAAGCGGGAGCGATAGCGCCCCTCAAGGCCGCAGATCATTGCATCAGCATCGCCGCGCCGCACGGCAATTGCCGCAATGATCGAGGAGTTTGTGCGCACATGGGTGCGCGCCGCATCCGGTGTAATCCCCTTGCGTCCGGCAATCTCGAGATAGGTCGCGACATAATCGCGATAACGCGGATCATCCTCGGGATTGATGATCTCGAAATCGACACCGGGGCGGATCGCAAGGCCAAAGCGCTGAATGCGCGCCTCGATCACATGCGGGCGACCCACAAGAATGGGCTTTGCAAATTTCTCTTCCACCGCGGTTTGCGCGGCACGCAGGGCGCGTTCATCTTCGCCCTCTGCATAGATCACCCGCTTGGGATCAGCTTTTGCCGCGTTGAAAATCGGCTTCATGATGAAACCAGAGCGGAACACAAAGCGTCCAAGGCTTTCTTCATAGGCCACGAAATCGGCGATCGGCGCGCGGGCCACGCCTGTATCCATCGCCGCCTTTGCCACAGCCGGCGCGATGCGCAGAATGAGGCGCGGATCGAACGGGCTAGGGATGAGCGAATCCGCCCCAAAATTGCGCGCTTCCCCACCATAGGCGCGAGCCACGACATCTGACGGCGCTTCCCGCGCGAGTTCAGCTATGGCGCGCACCGCCGCGTGCTTCATTTCTTCGTTGATGGTAGTGGCCGAGCAATCGAGCGCGCCACGAAACATGTAAGGAAAACACAGGACGTTATTGACCTGATTGGGATAATCCGAGCGCCCCGTGCAGATCATGGCGTCAGGACGGGCCTGATAGGCTGCTTCGGGCATGATTTCAGGATTGGGGTTGGCGAGCGCCATAATCAGTGGCTTTTCGGCCATCATTTTCAAGAGTTCGGGCTTCAAAACACCGGCTGCTGAAAGGCCGAGGAAAATGTCCGCGCCACCGATGATATCCGCGAGTTTGCGCGCCGGAGTATCCTGCTCATAGACCGATTTCCAGCGGTCCATCAACGCCTCACGGCCCTTATAAACCACGCCTTCGAGATCAGTGATCCAGACATTTTCGCGCTTCACGCCGAGCGACACCAGCAGATTGAGGCAGGCGAGAGCCGCTGCACCTGCGCCAGACGTCACTAGCTTCACCTGATCAAGCTTTTTCCCCGCGAGTTCCATCGCATTCAGCACCGCCGCCGCGACAATGATCGCGGTTCCATGCTGGTCATCGTGGAAAACCGGGATGTTCATTCGCTCCCGGCATTGCGCCTCGACCTCGAAACATTCCGGCGCCTTGATATCCTCAAGGTTGATGCCGCCGAAGGTGGGCTCCAGGGCGCAAATCACGTCCACGAGCGGTTTCACGCGTTTCTCATCAATTTCGATATCGAACACGTCGATGCCGGCGAATTTCTTGAACAGAACCGCCTTGCCTTCCATGACGGGCTTCGAGGCGAGCGGGCCGATATCGCCAAGGCCGAGCACGGCCGTGCCGTTGGTGATCACAGCCACCAGATTCTGACGGATCGTCAGGTTGGCGGCTTCCGCGGGGTTTTCAGCAATCGCCTCGCAAGCCGCGGCAACGCCGGGCGAATAGGCCAAAGCGAGATCGCGTTGGTTGCCGAGGGGTTTGGTCGCGACGATTTCAAGTTTCCCGGGTTTCGGCAGCCGGTGATAGACGAGCGCGCCCTCGCGCAAATCCTTCGACATTTCTACCGGCATCGATATCCCCCCCCGCTTCATTTGGCTTTTTCGGTTGCGCCATTGGCTGCCGCCTATGCGCCACGCTTCTTTTCCGGTTACAGGAAAGACTGGCGACTTGCGAGGGGCTTGGCGTGAAATGAGCCATGCCAAAGGCGCATTGCGCTTTTTCCGTTCGCAAACAAATCTGGCGCCAACTCGAGCGGAATCATGCGATCTGGAACGGAATCCCCCAACCCACGGAAAGATCGAACTTCATGACGACGCGCGACAGCAACGGCACGCCGCTCTCAGAGGGAGATTCAGTCACCCTCATCAAGGATTTGAAGGTGAAGGGCACCTCGGTGACGCTCAAACGCGGCACGATGGTGAAGGGCATTCACCTCACCGATGACCCCGCCGAGATTGAATGCCGGGTCGAGAAGATCAAAGGCCTCGTGCTGCGCACTGAATTCGTGAAAAAGGCATAATTGACCCGCAGGGGAAGATTCGCGCAGGAGCCCTACTCGTCGTATGTCCGTTTCCGTCGACCCCGAGCCACACAGCTTTGAGCGCCTTTTGCGCTTTGCCGGTCCGCTTGATCGCCCGGAGCAACGTCGTGCGGCCTGGAACGATCTGCTGTTTCGTGATCTCGGCATTCTGAGGTTGCTCTGGAAAAACCGGCGACAATTCGCACAAGCAGCCTGGCGCTCGAACCAACCAATTCCGCGTGATGTCGAATGGGCCGCGCATCAAGGTATCCGCACGATCATCAATGCCCGGCACGATGCCGGCCGGCATGGCGGGCACGCGCTTGTGAAAGAGGCCGCGGCCA
>JBOFZC010000377.1:0-3344 GCA_051654985.1 Rhabdaerophilum sp. | reverse complement strand
TCGGTATTCCCTGGCCTGCGACGCCAGCCATGATTGGCGACGCCGATCGCAATTGGCCGCTCATCGAGCCCAGATCATGAGCCAATACACGGTTTTCGGTGCAAATGGCTTCATCGGGTCGCGCCTTTGCGAACGACTGGAAGCACGTGGGTTTGAGGTTCAGCGGATCAGTCGAAACAATTGGCCCGAACCCGGCGCAAAGCTCGGGCATGTGATCTTCACAATCGGCATGACCGCCGATTTCCGTTCCAAGCCGTTTGAAACGGTGGAAACACAGGTTTCCCTGCTGGCGCGCGCCCTGCACGATTATGCCTATGAGAGCTTTCTCTCGCTCTCATCGACACGCGTCTATCGGGGTGCCGTGAGCACAAGCGAAGGAGCGCGCCTATCGGTTTCCCCTGCCGATCCGGATGATCTTTACAACGCGACCAAGCTCGCGGGCGAAGCGCTTTGCCTGGCCCTCCCGAATCCGAAAATCCGCGTGGCGCGTCTTTCAAACATCTATGGCTGGCCGGGGCCCTCGCAAAGCTTTCTGGCTTCGGTGATTGAGGAAGCCGTGCGGACCGGCTCGGTGACCTTTCGCACCGGCCCGGGTTCCGCCAAGGATTACCTCAATATCAGCGCCACGATCACTGCTCTCACACAGATTGCCGAGCAAGGCCGCGAGCGGCTCTATAACGTTGCAGCGGGGGTGAATGTGTCGCATCGCGACATCGCTGCGGCTTTGGAGCGAGAAGGCATAGCCACGCACTTCTCACCCGCCGCGCCGGAACCGGTTTTCCCGGTGATTGATACCAGCCGCATGCGATCGGAGTTCGGGTTTTCCTCGGCCGCTGTGATCGAAAACATCCCGCATTTGCTGGCCGCGGTACGCGAGAGCTGATCAATCGGGCTTTCGACCACCGAAGATCACACTCAGTGCACGCATTTGCGCCGCTCGCCAGCGTTGTGCTGGATTGGCGAAAAGATCGGTGCTGGCTCCAATGAGAAAATCAGCCATAGCAGCCGCAGCATCGATCTCAGCGAGGCCACGCGGTTTGAGGTCAATGCCAATCCGACCCGGCTCAATCAGCGAGAGGCTTTCAAACCACTGGATCCATGGAAGCGGCATTCTCGCTGTGCCCGGGCTCGGCATAGCCATCAATTTGGGGAATCGTTCAGCAAGAAAGGCTGATAAATCCGCATCTTGCGTCCCGTCTTGAGTATAACGATTCAAAAGATCGAGCCCAAGCTTGCGCGCCTCCGGCCCCGTTTTCGCAAGCTGATCGAGGATCATCCCGGCATAGGCTTTTTTATCGAGATCGAGTTTGCCCTCGAAAGCCAGCCGGTTCGCCTGCTCCAGCCCATTGAGCAAATAAAACCCAAGCACTGGAAAGGGCATCGCGAGCGGCTCGATCACGGGATCATCTGCCGCTTCCTCGGCGACGCGGCGCGCACTGTCATTTGCATCATCCGTGCGATGCTGCGCCGCAATCGAAAGGCCACCCGATTTCGGCCCCATGCCGAGCATGCTGAATGGGTGTCGGACATAAAGATAGCGATCCATAAAGGGCAAGGCAGCCGCAGAGATGTAAGCATCGACCTGTCCGCTGCCGACAACCATGCCGGTCCTCTTGCGCAACGCTTCGATCACCCGGCGCGAGAGCAGCCCATGATACAGCTTGGGAGAGAAATCCTCGCGCGTGCGCTCAAGCCGGCGAAGAGCCGCGAGATGCTCGGCACTTGTGCGCTCGATCACCGGACCGAAGAGGGTTTTGCGCCCAAGACGCAATCGCCCGCCACCGCCGCGTTTCTCGGCTCCTGGCCATTGATAGAAAATCGCAGGCCATGAAAGCGCTTGGGGACGGTTTTCCAACAAGAGACGGCGCAAAAGCGGCCATTGTCCTGCGAGCACCGCGTCATCGTCGCCGATCATCATCACATAGTCGCCGGTGGCAGCATTCACCGCATGTTCGAAATTCTGCCGCTGACTGACGCGTGTCTCGGTTCGGATGGCGTGGATTCGTGGGTCACCCGCAGTAGCGATCACATTCGGTGTTTCGTCCGTGCTCGCATTGTCCGAGATGATGATCTCAAGGTCGGGATCCTCAATGCGCCTTACATTGCGCAAGGTGGCGCGAAGGGTTTCCGCTCGTTCGCGCGTGGGGATCAAGAGCGAGATGCGCATCAGCGCCGATCCGGAAGCGCAAAATGTGACGCAATTCGCTCGGCCAAACGCGGCGAGAGCCTTTTCGCGATTGACCATGCTCCGCCAAGGAAAAGGGCGCGGAGATAACCGCCTGCACCGAGATGCCTGAAATGCCAGCGGATTTGCGACGCAAATTCTGCTGGATTCGGCCAATGCCGCCGCTTCAGCTTTGCAAGGACAGTCTCTCGGCCTAAAGCGCGATCACCCATAGCATCAATCGTGCTGTCGAAGATGTTGGAAACGATCGGCGCGGGCACAATCCCGTAGGTTTCAAGGCCCATCAGCCAGGGCCTGCGCAGATGTTCGTCGATGGGGAGCCGACGCTTGCCCCCCGCGAGCAGCTTTTCTGCTCCGGAGCGACTGATGAGCTGTGCACCAGTGTTGTTCGGCACGCGCGCATAGATCGCGAGATGACGCCCGCCGAGCAAGCGCGTGAGCGCCCGATAAGGCGCTTTCGGCGGGTTGGAGAGGCGCAGGATATCCCATCCCTCCGGCAAAGCTGCAATCGCCTGCTCCAGAAGCGGCAACAGATCGTCGGGCAGACGCAAATCGTCCTCGAGGACCAAGGCACAGGGCTCGCCCGATTTCAAAAGTCGATGCGCCGCAACAAGATGCGAGGCGTAGCATCCCACTTCGCCCGGTTTGAGGCGGGAGGCGATAGAACCTTCGGCATTGAGAAAATCGGGCTTGAGCCAATCCGGCATGGCAAGGCCAAGAACAGCGGGAATTCGCTCGAAACCAAGGCCGATGCGAGCGCATTCCCGGCTCATATGCGCAAGGCGATCCGCATCACGATCCAGATTGATGAGGTAGGTCGCAACGTGCATCACAGTCGCACCCAGCCTTCGGGAAAGAGATCGCTCGCATCCAACGCAGCATCCTGGCCAAACCAGGCCTTGGGTGCGATGCGAAAGCCGCCCGGACGCCGGTCGAGCCAAGCGCTCCACCAGGAAAAGGACGAATTCGCGATGATGTGATGCCGACAACGGCTCATGAGATAGAGATCATCGCCAGCTTTTTGCCCTCTGAGAACCTGAGCGCCGGGCAGAGTGGCCGCGAAATCCTGCGCTGTCGTGACATCATCGGACGCAATGAAAAACCGTGCCTGCGGCACCAGATCTTGCACGAAGCGGATCGCGTCTCGATAATAGCTCTC
>JBOFZC010000376.1:0-13652 GCA_051654985.1 Rhabdaerophilum sp. | reverse complement strand
CTTTGCTCGCGAGCAACGCCTCACGACCGGACATCCTCCTTCTCGATGCGACTTTGAAACGGATCAGCAGCCTCGAACTCCTGATGCGGCTGACGGAAACCCAATCGCAGCTGCGGATCATCGTGACCTTTCCCCTCGGCGACGCATCGGAGATGCAGGCTTTCATCGAAGCCGGCGCGCATGGCTTTGTCTCAAAAGCAGCCTCGCCGATCGAGTTCATCAACGCCGTGCACGCGGCCATGTCCGGTGGCACTTATTTCTCACAAAGCCTCGCACAGGCTGCTTTCCGAAGACGACGTGTTGCCACGAATTCCGCGACAGGTTTCGGGCTCACGGGGCGCGAAATCGAAGTCCTGCGTTTCATTTGCGGCGGTTTTTCAAACAAGGACATCGCGCGCCGTCTCGAGCTTTCGGTGCGCACTGTTGAGACGCATCGTTTGAACATCCGCAAGAAAACGCAGGCTGAACGTTTGCGCGATCTGGTGAACGTCGCCCGCCAGCTCGGACTCGACGGCGCAGATCTTGCGAACCCGCCCCTCACATTGGTGCGGGCGAGCTAAAAGTCGCGGTGTTAGCAAAGCGCAAACCATAAGAGAGTAGTCTTCCAGCTCTTGGTTCTCCGGGTGGCCGTTCTCGACCCGACGGAGTTGTTGGTATGCGTAACGCGTTTTCTCGCCTGGCTTTGGCCGGTGGATTGGCTCTATTTTCCTCGCTCGCGATTGCCGCACCCCGCGGTTACGCGATCGATATCGACCCCTCTGCTCCCACTTTGGGCGATCTCCTGGATCGCGAGGCGCGCGAGGCCGCTGCGCGCCGAGAACAGCGCCAGCGTGTTGTGCCGGAACGCGGAGTTCCCCCGGTTGCGCCCAATCGAACCGATGTCACGGGTTCCGTGGATGGTCCGCGCATCACCGCGACGCCCTTTGTCCCGCGCGGTGCCGTAACAGTGATCCTCCCGCATCCCAAGACCCATGCAGGGCGGCCCATCGGCAAATCGGAAACACGCCGCTGATCAGGCGTCCTCCGAAACTTTCAGCATGATCTTGCCAAGATGCGCGCTGGTTTCCATGCGCTCATGCGCTGAGCGGGCCTCGGCGAGCGGGTAGACATGATCGATCTGCGGGCGGATACGGCCTGCCTCGACCAAGGGCCAGATGTCGCGCAGGACGCACCCGACGATCTTGGCCTTCAGAGCTAGGGAACGTGGGCGCAGGGTCGAGCCGGTGATGGTCTGTCGGCGGATCATCAGGTGGCGGAAATCGATCTCGGCTTTCGAGCCCTTCAGAAACGCGATTTGGACGAGCCGCCCCTCAACGGCGAGAATGCGAAGGTTGCGCGCGATGTAGTCGCCGCCGACCATATCGAGAATGACATCGAGGCCCTGGTTGTCGGTTTCCGCGAGTGCACGCTCGACGAAATCCTCTGAAGCATAGTCGATGGCGACATCCGCACCCAGTTTGCGGCAAAACGCGATCTTCTCAGGTCCTCGCGCAGTTGCGAACACTCTTGTGTCCATCGCTTTTGCCATCTGGATCGCGATGGACCCTATGCCGCTAGAACCGCCATGCACGAGAAAGCTCTCACCCGCCGCGAGCCTGCCGCGCGTGACCATATTATCGTAAACCGTGAGCACATTCTCGGGCAGTGCAGCGGCTTCAAGAAGGGAGAGACCCTTCGGTACCGGCATAGCGAGCGGCGCATCGACAAGCGCGTATTCCGCATATCCCCCGCCAGCAATCAGCGCGCAGATCGCATCGCCGATGCGAAAGCGTGTCGCGTGATCGCCCGCCGCGACGATAGATCCGGAAATCTCTAACCCCGGCACCTCCGGCGCACCGGGCGGCGGCGGGTAGGCTCCCGCGCGCTGCAGACAATCCGGCCGGTTGACGCCAGCATACGCGACCTTGACCAAAAACTGGCCCGGTCCCGGCTGCGGAATCGTCCCTTCAGCCAGCGCAATCACTTCCGGTCCTCCGGCGCCACGAAACCGAATTTCCTGCATGCTACCCGTGTTCATGTCCCCCGGCCTTCCTGCGAGATGGAAATCCACTCCGGCTTCGATATGGTGCGAAGCCAACACCGTCAAACAAAGCTCGCATGCGCATGAACACGCCTCCTGCATCAACGGAAATCATCCGGAACCTGCGCGCCATTGTTGGCGACGATCATGTCCTCACGGAAGAGCAGGATATCGCGCCGCATCTCGTTGAGACGCGCCGTCTCGCGCAAGGCTCGGCGCTTGCTGTGGTGCGTCCCGGATCAACGGAAGAAGTGTCAGCGATTGTGAAGGCTTGCCATGCCGCAGGCCTACCCATGGTCGCCCATGGGGGCAATACGGGCCTCGTCGGCGGCGGCGTGCCGTTCGGTGGCGTGGTGATCGCGCTCCATCGTCTGAAGGCCATCCGTGCTGTTGACCCCGTGAATTCGACCATGATTGCTGAGGCCGGTGTGGTGTTGACGGATATCCAGAATGCGGCGGCGGAAGCGGGGTTTTTGTATCCCGTTTCGCTCGCCTCCGAAGGCTCCTGCACCATCGGCGGCAACATCGCCACGAATGCTGGCGGCACGGCGGTGCTCCGCTATGGCAACACGCGCGATCTCGTGATGGGCTTAGAAGTGGTGTTGCCCGACGGCACGATCTGGAACGGGCTCACCGGATTGCGCAAAGACAATGCGGGCTATGATCTGAAGCACCTTTTCATTGGCTCGGAAGGCACACTCGGTATTGTCACAGCCGCCGTGCTGAAGCTGTTTCCGGCACCCAAGGTGAAGCTTACGGCTTTTGCCGGGGCAGGGGGCCCTCGTGAGGTTGTGGCTCTGTTCGAACGTCTGCGAGCCGCAGCGGGGGAGATGCTCACGACCTTCGAGATCATCCCGCGCTTCGGCATGGACATCGTGTTGCGCCATTCCGCGAGTGCGCGCGATCCGTTTTCGGAGGCGTTTCCGTCCTATGCGCTCATGGAGCTCACGAGCCCAAACCCTGGGGCTCCGTTGGAGGCATTGCTGCTGGATATCTTCGAGAGAGCGCTGGAAGCCGGCGAGATCGGCGATGCAACCCTTGCCTCAAGCCGGGCCCAGAGCGATGCTTTCTGGCATATCCGCGAGGGCCTTGCCGAATATCAGAAACATGAGGGCGCTTCGATCAAGCACGATGTTTCGGTGCCGATCAGCCGTGTTGCCGATTTCCTGGTCGAAACGGTTGCTCTGTGCGAAGCGGAATTGCCGGGTATCCGTCCATGCGCATTCGGGCATATTGGCGACGGGAACATTCACTTCAACCTGACGCAGCCCAAGGGCATGGAGTCGCAGGCCTATCTTGCGCAATGGCACCATTTCAATCGTATCGTGCATGATCAGGTGGCGGTGCGCGGTGGCTCTATTGCGGCCGAGCATGGGGTCGGCCTGTTCAAGCGAGATGAGCTGGTGCTCTACAAAGACCCCGTCGCGCTGCAATTGATGGCAACCATCAAACGTGCGCTCGACCCGGATAACCTCATGAATCCAGGCAAGGTGATCGCAATCGGCAATGACCTGCCGATGTTCAAACCTGCGGGATAAACGTCAATTCGCCGCAAAACCTGAGCGCTGCGCCCAGCCGGTCATGCGCTTTTCGATCCAGGCCGTGATCGCATACATCGCAACACCGAGGATCGCGAGCGCGATCAGTGAAGCGAACAGCAGTGGCACGTTGAAATCCGCCGAGGCGCGCGCCATCAGATTGCCGATGCCGTATTTCGAGGCGTTGTATTCGGCAATCACGGAGCCGACATAGGCGAGCGTGATTGCGACTTTGAGCGAGCCGAAGAAATAGGGCATCGAGCGCGGCAACCCGACCTTGATCATGATGTCGAGTTTTGAGGCGCCCAGAGCTTTCAACACATCCTCGGTTTCGGGCTCGATGGTGGCTAAACCCGTCGCGACATTCACGACGATGGGGAAAAACGAGATCATAAAGGCGGTCAGCACGGCCGGCATCCAGCCCACGCCGAACCAGATCACGAGGATCGGCACCACCGCGACCTTGGGGATGGCATTGAAGCCCACAAGGAGCGGATAGGTGCCGGCATGCACGATGCGCGACGAGCCGAGCAGCAGCCCGAGGGCAAGGCCAAACACCACGGCAATGCCAAAACCGGCGAGTGTCATCCAGAGCGTGTGAAACGAATGGAAGGAAAGCTGGCGGCGATATTCCCACATCGCATAGGCCACCGATGACGGCGTCGGCAGCACGAAACTCGATACGCTGAACGCGCGGCACCCAAGCTCCCAAAGGACAAAAAATCCGATGGTAAAAACCCAAGGGGCGAGCGCGATTTTCTGCTTCTGTGTCATGTTGTTTCGCTCATTTCTCGCCTGTCTTCATCGCAAGACCGGGAACCACTCTTGCGCGACATGCTGATGCCCTCAATGCACGCCACGCGCTTCGCGGATATGGCCGCGCAATTCGTGCACGATCTCAGCGAATTCGGGCTTGTATGTGATGTCGAGATCGCGGGGTCGCGCGAGGTTGACCTCACGTTCGGCCACGATGCGTCCCGGGCGCGAACTCATGCAAAACACGCGATCGGCGAGAAATACGGCTTCGCGCAGATCATGGGTGACGAGAATGACTGTGAATTTCTTCGCGGCATGCAAATCACGGATCACGCACCACAATTCCTCGCGTGTAAAAGCATCGAGCGCGCCGAAGGGCTCATCGAGCATCAGCAGGCGGGGCTCGTGGATCAGCGCGCGGCAGAGCGAAGCGCGCTGCTGCATTCCTCCCGAGAGCTGCCAAGGGTAGCGTGAACCAAAGCCTTTCAGGCCGACTTGCGCGAGCAGCGCCTCAGCCTTTTCGGTATAAGCCGCCTTTTCCTTGCGCAATCGCGACCGATGCGGCTCGACGATTTCGAGCGGCAACAGCACATTGTCGAGCGTCGTGCGCCAGGGCAGCATGACAGGGTTCTGGAAGGCCATGCCGGCGATTTTCACAGAGCGTGTCACCGGTGCGCCGTCAACGATCACCGTGCCGGCCCGCGGGAATTGCAAGCCGGTGGCGAGCTTCATCAGGGTCGATTTCCCGCAACCGGAAGGACCGACAACGGCGGCGAACTCGCCCTCTTTCACCGCAATCGAGAGGTCTTCCACCGCAAGAACCCCGCCTTCGCCGCCATAAACGTGCTGGACATGGTCGAGGCGAACGAAGGCGTTGCTCACTGGGTCTGCTCCTGCGCGAGGCTGTGGGGATTGGTGATCAGTGGATCATCCGTTCAGCGGCCGGAGGCAGGAACTCTGATGTGAAAACATCCTCGCGTTTCGGGCGGTTCTTGAACGGTGCGGTGAGGCCGATCTGGTCGAGCGCACGGTCAAAGCGGTCGTTCAATACGCCGCCAAGGCCTGCATTCTTCACGGCGGGGGTCAGGACATTCTGCTCGAGCAACATCTTGATGCGATCGAGTTCGACATCCTGTTTCGCCACGTCATTGCGCTTGAGCACGGCTACCGCACCGGCAGCTGGGTCTTTCACGACATCGCGCACGCTTTTGACGAAGGCGCGGAGGAATTTGCGAATGGCCTCGGGGTTCTCAGCAAGGAGTTTCGGCGAAGCCATGATGACATTGCCATAGAGGTCTACGCCGTAATCGCTCATCAGCATGTTGACGATGTCACTCTCCGGCACGCCACGCGCCTTGAGGTTGATCACCGAAGAGATCGAGAACCCAAACACGGCATCCACTTCACCCGTGGCGAGCATCGGCTCACGCACCGGGAAGCCGACATTCTCGAATTTCATGGCGCTGTCGTCGATCTTGTTCACAGCCTTCATGATCGGCCACTGCGCGTAAGCGGCATCCGCTGCGGGAGCGCCGAATTTCTTGCCAGCGAGGCTCTTGAGGTCCGCCGAGATGCCGCGCGATTTCCGCCCGATGATCGCGAAAGGCGGGCGATCATAGACCATCATCACCGCCTTGAGGTTCACTGTCGGGTTCTCGTCGCGAAAGCGGATCAGCGAGTTGATGTCGCCAAAACCCATATCGTAAGTGTTGGAGGCGACGCGTGGAATGGCTTCACGAGAACCGTTGCCGGTGTCGATGGTGACGTCCAGCCCTTCGGCGGCGTAATAGCCCTTGTCGATCCCCATCAGGAACAGGGCCGAGGGGCCTTCAAAACGCCAATCGAGCGTGAAGCGGATTTTCGTTGGCGTCTGCGCGGCGGCCGGCGCGATCGCGGCGAAGGCCGCGAGACCAAGGCTCAGTAGGGTGTTGCGGCGGGAAATTGGGAACACAATCGCTCTCCTGTCAGATGGTTCTTGCCGGATATCTTCCCGGCCTTTTGACTCTCTAAGCAAGCCACGCGCCGGAAAATGCTGCAAGCCCTCTTGCTCGCGGTTGGGCTGCATTCACAGACATTGTGCATGGTGCCGACACAGCAATCACTTCGCCTGTTTTTCGCGCAACGTCACGTCGCTCAATACTCCACCCTGTCCGGCTTTTTCAGCCAGTCAGAAAAAACCTTTGCGGCTTCCTCGCTCGGCTGATGCAGCGTCGGGATTGAACGTTCGGTGAGGGGTTTCGGGATTTCCGCGTAAATTGCGGCATCATCGAAGCCGATCGCGGCCGCTTCATCGCGGCCGTTGGCAAAGACCAACCGGTCCAGCCTCGCCCAATAGATCGCGGCAAGGCACATCGGGCAGGGCTCGCAAGAGGAATAGATCACATGACCCGGCAGATCGAAACGCCCAAGCGCCTCGCAGGCCCGGCGAATGGCGGTCACTTCGGCATGCGCCGTCGGGTCATTGCCTGAGGTGACGCAATTCCAACCCTCCGAGATGATGTTGCCGCTGGAATCCGCGATGACCGCGCCGAAAGGGCCGCCAGCACCCCGCTCCATATGTTTGCGCGATAAAGCCACTGCGCGTGCCAGCAGGGGCTTATCCAGCGGATTGGCGGGCATTCGGCACATCCTTGTCTTGCGCATCGCGATGCGCTTTCACATGCAACATTTGCACCGCAACACCGGCTGCAATCACGCCCGGCGCTTTCGAACCGAGATCGGGGAGGCCGATCGGGCAGGTGAAGCGGTCGATCCGTTCTTTGCCGAGCCCGGCCTGTTTGAGCTGGCTCACGAAGCGCGCGCGTTTTGTTTGTGAGCCGATCACGCCGACGAAAGCGAGGTCATCGCGCCGTAAAGCTGCATCGGCGATCGCCAGATCAAGGGCATGGCTATGGGTGAGGATCAGCACAGCAGAGCCGGGTAAGGCCTGCGCGATTTCAGCCATCGGGTTCTCCAGTGCCACCGGTGTGACATTGTCGGGGAATGCTTCGGGGAACTCGCTGCGCCGTGGATCCAGCCAGCGCACGTCAAAGGGCAGGGGCGCGAGTGCGAGCACCAAAGCGCGGCCGACATGTCCCGCGCCGAAGAGCAGGATTGGCAGGCGGTTTTCGACGACTTTCATGATTTCAAGCCGTGAGCGATCCGCTGCGTTCAAGCGCTCGAACCTCAGAGTTACGCGCCCACCGCAGCACTGCCCGAGATCCGGTCCGAGGAGGATGGTTTTCTCGAGCTTGGCGGCACGATCATCGCGCATCAGCTTCTGCGCCTCGCCAAGGGCCTGCCATTCCAGTGCACCGCCACCAATCGTGCCGGTGAAGCGGCCATCGGCGCGCATCGCCATCATCGTGCCGACCTCACGCGGCGAGGACCCCTGAACTGCAACAATTGTTATGAGCACGGCATGGCCATCCTCGGAGAGAAACCGATCGAGATGGGCAAACGTGTCGATCATGCCAAGGCTTTCTGCGCATCGCAGGCGTCGAGTATGGCTTCCGGTGTCGCTGGCGCACGCAAGCTCACCGGCCTGCCGGGGCGGGTGGAATGCACGGCATCAGCGATGGCCGAGAAGACTGAGATCGCGAGCATCACCGGCGGCTCGCCCACCGCCTTCGATCGATGGATCGCCGCCTCGCGATTGGGCTCATACCAGAGTGTCACGCGCAGATCCGCCGGCACATCGGACGGAACCGGGATCTTGTAGGTCGAGGGCGCATGCGTTCTGAGCCGTCCCTCGGCATCGTATACGAGTTCTTCGGTCGTGAGCCACCCCAGACCCTGCACGAAACCGCCCTCGATCTGGCCGATATCAATCGCGGGATTCAGGGAATGCCCGCAATCATGCAAGATATCCGTGCGAAGGAGCTTCATCTCGCCGGTCATCGTGTCGATGATCACTTCCGAACACGCCGCGCCATAGGCAAAATAAAAGAAGGGTCGTCCCGTGCGCGTATTCCGATCCCAGGTGATCCCGGGCGTGGAATAGAACCCTGTCGAAGAGAGGGAAATACGCTCCAGCACGCAGGCCTTGGCAAGTGCGCCAAAAGCCAGGCTGTCACCGGCACCCTTCACCAATCCGTCCGCAAAACGTACGTCACCGACAGCACAACCCAAGCGCCGAGCCGCCTCGATGGCCATGCGGTCGCGGATGGTTTCGGCGGCGATCTTTGCGGCCATGCCGTTGAGATCGGAGCCGGAGGATGCGGCGGTCGGGCCGGTATTCGGCACTTTCGAGGTGTTCGTTGCTGTGATCTTGATCGCAGAAAGCGGCAGCCCGAATACGTCCGCGACGACCTGCGCCACTTTCACATAGAGGCCTTGGCCCATCTCGGTGCCGCCGTGATTGAGGCTCACCGAACCATCGGAATACACATGCACCAGCGCGCCGGCCTGATTGAGATGCTTCAGGGTGAAGGAAATCCCGAATTTCACCGGCGTGAGTGCGATGCCCTTCTTCAAGATGGGCGAAGACGCGTTGAATGACGCAATCTCCTTCCGACGCGCCCGGTATTCGCTGGAAGTTTCCAGTCGCTCCATGAGCGGCAACAGGATATCGCAATCGAAGACCTGCATGCCGTAAGGCGTGAGATCGCGGCCCGGCGTGTAGACATTCGTCTTGCGCACATCCAGGGGATCGTGCCCGAGTTGATGCGCGATGGCATCGAGAACGCATTCGGTTGCGAGAATGCCTTGTGGGCCGCCAAAGCCGCGAAACGCGGTGTTCGACACGGTATTGGTTTTGAGCCGCCGCGTCGAAATCTGGGCTTCGGGGAGGAAATAGGCATTGTCGGAATGGAACATGGCGCGGTCGACGACGCCCAGCGTGAGATCGGCCGAATAACCACAGCGCGCATCGAGCGCGAGATCGAGTGCCTCGATGCGACCCTCATCGTCGAATCCGACCTGATAGGTCGTGCGAAAATCGTGCCTCTTGCCGGTGAGCACGAAGTCATCGTCGCGATCGAGCCTGAGCTTGCAAGGTTGGCCGGTCAGTTTGGCCGCGACGGCGGCGATCGCCGCGAACTGGCTCGCTTGGCTCTCCTTGCCGCCAAAACCGCCGCCCATGCGCCGGCATTCCACCGTGACATTGTGATCAGCAATACCCAGCACACGCGCTACGATGTGCTGCACCTCGCTGGGGTGTTGCGTGGATGAATGCACGAGCACCTCGTCGCCCTCGCCGAGCACGGCGAATGCCGCCTGCCCTTCGAGATAGAAATGCTCCTGCCCACCGATCTCGATTTCGCCGACGAGGCGGTGCTTTGCCTCGGCGAGAGCTGGTGCGACGCGTTCATTCTCCCAAGCGTAATCGGGCAGCACCCGCTCGCCCTGATTGCGGGCATCGGCGATGGAGATCGCAGGCTTCTCGGCTTCAATTTCAAACCGAGCGAGCCTCGCCGCGATCCGTGCGGCTTTTCGATTCGTCGCGACAACCGCAAAAACCGCCTGATTGTGAAAGGCGATCTCTTCAGTGGCGAGCATCGGCTCATCACCGAGATGCGGTGAGGTATCGTTTTTGCCCGGCACATCTGCACCCGTGATCACGCGCACTACGCCCTCGGATGTCTTTACAGCCGAGAGGTCAAGTGCGCGGATTTTCCCGCGTGCCTTGGGAGCAAGACCAAGGGCGATATGCAAGGTGCCACGCGGCTCAGGGATATCGTCGATATAGGTGGCTTCGCCCGTAACATGCAGCGCGGCGCTGTCATGCGGCAAGCTCTCATGCACCACGGCGAGTGGTGGTTGATCATGGCGCATGATGAGCCCCCTCGCGTGAGGTGATGCGCGTCGCGGCAACGCCGCCTGCGATTTCCAGCAGAGCCTTGCCGAGGATGGCGCGCGCGACTTTTGCACGATACCCCGCGGTCGCGCGCATGTCGGAAATTGGCGAGAAGTCCGCTTCAAGATGTGTGAGCGCTTCCATCCAGCCGTGCGGATCATCGAGCGCCACGCCCGCGAGCGCCGCTTCAGTGGTGCGCGCGCGCGCCGGAATTTCCGCCATGCCGCCATAGGCGAGGCGCGCTTCTTTGATTTTCCCCTCGGCAATCCCGATTCGGAACGCGCCCATCACGGTCGAGATATCCTCATCGAAACGCTTTGAAATCTTGAAGGCGCGGAACGCCATGCCCTCTTTGAGTTTTGGGATCGTAAGCCCGGTGACAATCTCGCCCGCTTCGCGCGCCTGTTTTCCGTAGGACAGAAAAAAGCTTTCCAGCGGCATGGAGCGCGTGAGCCCGCCTTTGCGCATCTCGATGGTGGCACCGAGCGCGATCAACGCCGGGGCGAGATCGCCGATCGGCGAGCCATTGGCAATGTTTCCGCCCACAGTGCCGGAGGCGCGCACTTGCCGCGAGCCGAACCGGCGCATCAAAGTGCCGAGATCGGGATCGAGCACGGCGAGGGCGGGCAGGGCCGCTTCATGTGTCACCATCGCGCCGAGTTTGAGCGCGGTGTCGGTTTCCTCGATCACCGCCAATCCGCGCACACGCCCCAGCCAGACGATTTTGTTGAGATCATCCAGCCGCTTCGTCACCCAAAGGCCGACATCTGTGCCGCCCGCGAGCAAGGTGGCCTCAGGATGACGAAGCGCGAGGTCTGCGAGACTGTCGAGTGATGCGGGTGCAGCAAAAAAGCGCCCCTCGTGGCCGATCAGGATGTCCGAGCCTTCCTGCAAGGCCTCAAGCCGGAATTGCCGCGCCTCGGCATCGGCGGCAAAAGTATCGGTGATCGGTCCGTTCATAGCCGACATCGCTGCATCGGCGATTGGGCGATAGCCGGTGCAGCGGCAGAGGTTGCCTGAAAGAATTTCATCGAAAGCCGCACGACTCAGCGGGCGTTCTGCCTCGTGATAGGCCGCGAATAGGTTCATCACGATCCCAGGCGTGCAGAACCCGCATTGGCTGCCATGATGCTCCACCATCGCCTGTTGCACCGGGTGAAGCGCGCCACTTTCGGATAGATCCTCGATAGTGATGAGTTCCGCACCATCGATCTGGCCCAGCAGCAGAATGCAGGAATTCACGGGCTGATGGTGGAGCTTACCTCCCCTGAGGCGCGCCAGCACGACAGTGCATGCACCGCAATCGCCCTCATTGCAGCCTTCTTTGGTGCCAGTGGCGCGCTTTTCTTCCCGCAGCCACTCAAGCAAGGTGAGGTTGGGATCAAAGCTCTCGAGCTCGACCACTTTTCCCCGAAACATGAATCGCAAACTGCGCCGCATTTTCCCTCACTCTAGGCTTGCATGGTTGGCGGGGAGGCGCGAAACTTCAAGGGGGAAACAAGCCCGCGATCGCAAAAGAAAAGAGCTGAGCTGCCCTGAGACAGCCGGCCTGAGGGAGAGAAAGAATGTCACAACAGGCTCGCGCCTCATGGCGCAAACGCCTTTTATCACAAGCCGTTGCGCTCATTGGGTTGGCTGCGGCAGTTCTGCCCGCAGCGGCTTTTCCCACCAAGACTGTGACCATCGTGGTGCCATTCGCCGCAGGTGGACCGAGTGACATTCTTGCCCGACTCTTCGCAGCACAGATGACGCAGAGTCTGGGCACGCAAGTGATTGTCGAGAATGTCGCAGGCGCGGGCTCAACCGTTGGCATTGGGCGTGTCGCGAAAGCGGATGCCGATGGCCACACTTTGCTGTTCTCGCATATCAGCCACGCAACCACCGCCACGATGTATCGCACTTTGACCTATGATCCCGTCGGCGACTTCGCGCCGATTGGGATGGCGACCGATGGCGCTTTCGTACTCGTGGGGCGCAAGGATTTTCCGCCAGCCACGGTAGCGGACGTATTTCGCGAGATCAGAGCCAAGGGCGAGGGTATCAATTATGCTCATGCCGGTGTCGGCTCGGGCTCGCATCTCTGTGGCCTCATGATGATGCAGGCTTTGGGCGCGAAGATGACGCAGGTGCCTTATCGCGGCACAGGTCCGGCGATGCAGGATCTCGTGGGCTCGAAGGTTGATTTGCTGTGTGACCAAATCACATCTGCTCTGCCGCAAATCCAGGGTGGAGCGGTAAAAGCCTATGCCGTGACTTCAACCGAGCCGGTCGAGGCATTGAAATTGCCCACGATGGCGGCTTCCGGTCTCGCGGGCTTCAAGGTCACGATCTGGCACGGGCTCTATGCTCCGAAGGGCACGCCGGCCCCGGTTGTTGCCAGGCTGAATGCTGCGCTCAACACAGCGCTGCAAGACCCTGTGATCCGCAAGCGGCTGGAAGACCTTTCGACGATTCCTGCGACACCGCAGCAGGCGACGCCGGCCTTTCTTGGTAGCCACCTGCGCTCGGAAATTGCCGCCTGGAAAAAGGCGATCGATGCAGTGGGCGCTTACGCGGATTGACGCAAAAAGGGCCGGGGTGACCCGGCCCAGTTTTTTTAGGTGATGCCACCAATGCAGACATATTTCACGTCGAGATAGTCATCGAGGCCGTATTTAGAGCCTTCCTTACCCATCCCCGATTCCTTGACGCCGCCGAATGGCGCGACCTCGGTGGTGATCAGCCCCTCATTGATGCCGACCATGCCGTATTTCAGGGCCTCGGCCACCCGGAAAGCGCGGGCGAGATCGCGCGTGTAGAAATACGAGGCGAGACCGTATTCGGTTGCATTGGCCCAGCCAACGACTTCCTCTTCCGTCTCGAACTTGAAGATTGGGGCAAGTGGCCCGAAGGTCTCTTCGGTCGCGACCTTCATCGACTGTGTCACACCTTTGACGACGGTTGGTTCAAACCAGGAGCCGCCGAGTTTGTGGCGCTTGCCGCCCGTGACGATTGTGCCGCCCTTGGCCGTTGCGTCGGCGATGTGTTCTTCAACCTTCTCCACCGCTTTGATGTCGATCAGCGGTCCGACGGTGACGCCATTCTCGAGGCCATTGCCGACCTTCATCGCCGCCACGGCCGCCGCGAATTTCTCGGCGAAGAGATCATGGATGCCGGCTTGCACATAGAAGCGGTTGGTGCACACGCAGGTCTGGCCGGCATTGCGATATTTCGCGAGCATCGCGCCGGCAACGGCGCGGTCGATATCTGCATCGTCGAACACGATGAAGGGCGCATTGCCGCCCAGCTCCATCGAGCAGCGCTTCATGGTCGCGGCGGCCTGGGCCATCAGCAATTTGCCGATTTCGGTCGAACCGGTGAAGCTGATTTTACGCACTGCGGGGTTCGATGTGAGTTCCGCGCCGATCTCGCTCGCTGCTCCGGTAACGATGTTGACGACACCCGCCGGAATTCCGGCTTTTTCACACAAGGCACCCCAGGCGAGGGCTGAAAACGGTGTCTGCGAAGCCGGTTTGATCACGATCGTGCATCCCGCCGCGAGCGCCGCGCCGAGCTTGCGCCC
>JBOFZC010000375.1:0-5611 GCA_051654985.1 Rhabdaerophilum sp. | reverse complement strand
AGGGTCATCGAGCCCTTGGCGACGCCCTGTTTGACGAGAAAATCCTCCTCGCAGCGGGCAATCACGTCAACGATCGCATTTCCAAGCGCAAGGACATCCAGCGGGCGGGTCATCTTCCGGTCTCCATTCCGTTTCGCGATGCGGGATGCAGGGTTGAGCGGGATACGTCAAGGCTCTCGGGGCACACGAGCCCGCCGAAAGCGCAGATAAAGCGCGCCCTCGCCACCATGCCCGGGCGAGGCCGCCTCATAGCCCAGCACCATGGCCCGCATGGACGGATCGGCGAGCCAGTGCGGTACGAGGCGGCGCAGCACACCGCGCTCTTCGCCGCGGGCATCGACACCGCCACCTTTTCCGGTGATGACCAAACCGAGTTTCCAGCCTTGCTGATGGGCGCGATAGACAAAATCGATCAGCGTCCGATGCGCCTCGGCCTGGCGCATGCCGTGGAGGTCAATCCGGCCATCAATGACGGCGAGCCCGCGCGCGACATCGCGCCGGGCCCGGCGGTCAAGCGTCGCAAGAGGGGGCAGAGGGCGCGCGACGCGCTTCTTGGGTTTCTCGACAAGGACAGGGGTTTCTTCAGGCGGGAGCAATTCAGCGGGAACAACGGGTTCGGGGGGCGCGTCGGGAATTGTCTTTCCCGGCATCGGTTTCGCCTGTTTGGCAACATGATGCCAGGCTTTGACATCATCAGAGGTCAGGTTGCCCTTGCGCCGGCGCATCTCACTCTCCGCGCGGCAGGAGCGCGATAAACCGCGTGGCGTCGCGCACGAGCCCGGCACGCGTACCGGCTTCCGGGCCAGAACCCATGAAGAAATCGCCGCGCGCCGGACCGATAATCGCCGATCCCGTATCCTGCGCGATCATTAGCCGATCGAGCGGAGCGCGCGGTCCTGCGGGCGTGAGCGGCGAGACGGAAATCCAGATCGGCAGGCCATAAGGCCAGATTGTGCGATCAATCGCGAGACTGCGCCCGGTCGTGAGCGGCACGCCGGCACCACCGGTAGGGCCGCGCGCCGGATCTGTCATGGGCTCTAGTGCGAAGAACACGTACGAGCGATTTCGCTCCATGAGAACCCGGCCACGTGCCGGATCGGCCCGCAACCAGCTCATCAGGCGTTCGAGCGACATCTCGGCGAGAGAAATCTCACCATTCTCAACGAGAATTCGGCCGATGGACGTGTAGGGATGCCCATTTCGTCCGGCGTAGGTGAGCCGAGCCCGTGTGCCATCGGTGAAAGAAAGCCGAGCCGAGCCCTGAACCTGGATGATGAAAAGCTCCGTTTCATCGCGGAGCCAGGCGATGGGTTTCGCACGATCGCCGAGAGCCCCGGCCCAGATCATGGCCCGATCGATATAGGGCTCAAAACCGTTGGCTGTTCGCCACGCAGCTGCGAAGGCTGGATCGATACCTGCCGGACGCCGTTCATTCTGCCCGAAAGTCACGAGATCGTCGGGGCGAGCGAGCACAGCAACCGGGAATTCGGCAGATTTTTCTCGCGAAGCCGTGACCTCAGGCTCGTAATAGGCCGTGAGAAATCCCTTGCCACCATTGGGTTGGATATCGAAAGCGTTGAAATGGTTTTCGAAAAAAAGGCGTGACGCCGTCGCATTCGGCGAGCCGCTGGCTTCAAGCGCCATCGCAGTATGGCAGACAGTGAGGAGAGATGGAGGAGGCTGCAGCGCCTCGCGCTGGGCAGAGTCGCCTTTTGCGATCGGCGCGCAGGTCACGAGAAACGTCGCGAAAGCTGCGCGATGATCGTCTTCGGCCCATCCCGGAATATCGCCGAACCGGACCGGTTCAACCAAGGTTTGGGCTGGCAATGGGCCGGCCCATTCTGGGAACTGTGCCGCAACGGGCAAGTTCATCGCGCTCACCAAGCCGAAGATGAGCGCGGCATGCCGAGGCGCCTCAGGCCGCCTCGGTCGCCACCAACCGCCAGTTGGGATCACGCGACGTGACGTCACGCGAGAAAGTCCAGATATCCGTGACATCGGTCACCTTGTCCGGATTGCCGTCGATGACAACGCCTTTGGCATCGCGTGTCGCGGTGATGAGCTTGGAGAGGAAGCGCACGGTAACCTGCGCGCTTTTCACACGAAGCAGGGCATCAGAATAATCCGCCTTGTCGATCGAGACGAATTGCGTTTCCACCTTCTCATTGCGGCTTTCACGATCCTTGATCGCACCTTCAAAGCCCTCATAAACCTCGGATGAGAGCAAATCCTTCAGCGTCCGGCGATCGCCTTGCGCGAAAGCCATGACAATCATTTCATAGGCGGAGCGTGCGCCACCGAGAAATTCACGCGGATCGAAAGTTGGGTCACTCTGCATGATCTGAACGAGACCGGCAAAAGCAGACGAATCATTCGCGACAAGGCCGGAAAGTTGTGCCTCAGGCTCGGCAACGGGTTGCGGGGGCCTGGAACCGGGCAGCGGCACGACATTGCTTGCACCAGATTGCTGTCCATCGGCATCCGATGGGGCCTCACGGCGCACAAACATGTCTTGCGGCGGTTTTTCTGTGCCAGTGCGCTGGCCGAGAACGGAGCGCAGCTTGTAGATCACAAAGATCGCAAGGCCGAGGAAGACCAGCGTGAGAACGTCAAAATTCTGCATCGAATCACACCCGAACCGGATTGAGCCCTATGTCCCAACCTCTGGTTATTCTGAAGTGATCCCCATATAGGGCCTTCGAAGTCGCAATACCATCCCTCAATCAAGGCGCGCGATATCCATCGCTGGAGTGGCCGACATGGCAGATGCCCGCTGGAACCGAGCAGATGAACCCCAGCGCGGGCAGGCATCGGCGCCCGTCCTTTTGCGCCGCCCCATGATCTGGATCGCGCTCTGGCTTGTGCTTGAAGCGCTGATTATCAAACTCACCGCAGGCCATTTCGGACTTGGGACAACCTTTCTGCTGCTTTTCGCGAAGAGCGGCATCGGGCTTTTTCTCGTCATCTGGATGACTGGCCGCGCCTTCATGCGCATCCCACGCACCGGGTTTTCGATCGCCCGTTTCGAGCGGATCGGATTTGGCGTTCTGGCCGGCTTGATGCTGATGATGCCGGGCTTCGTTCTCTCTTTGCTCGTGCTGGCTTTGATCGCGCCCGGTGTGCGCAGCATGATCATCAGCCGCTTCGCAACACCTCCGGATGACGGCACAATTACCCTCGAACCCGGAGAGTGGCGCGAGATCGAACCGGAGAGGCCGGTGCTGAAGCAAGATCCGCCGTCGCGGTCTTGAGATAGGCCCGCCTTCCGTGTAAGCGGGCGCTTCGAAAGAAAAGCTTGAAAACCATCCGCCGGTCAAACCCGGCGCAATGGCGCAAAAGCCACCATCGACAAACAGGACAGGACAAATCATGGCTGACGGAAATGGCGGCGGCGAGCCGCAGCTCGATGCGCTCGCGCAATATGTGAAGGATTTTTCCTTTGAGAACCCGCATGCGCCACGTTCGCTTCAGCCCAAAGCTGTTCCGCCTGAAATCAGCGTCCAGGTGAACGTCAATGCCAAGGAGATGGGCGATGGCGAGTTCGAGGTTGAGCTGTCGCTTGAAGGGGAAGCTGGCAAGGGCGACGATATGCTCTTCCGCTTTGATATTGTTTATTCTGGCATCTTCCGCCTCGTGAACATACCGCAGCAGCATATGCATCAAGTTGTGATGATCGAATGCCCACGCATGCTGTTCCCGTTTGCCCGGGCGATCGTGGCCAATGGCGTTCGCGATGGCGGCTTCCCGCCGTTCCTGCTTCAGCCGATCGATTTTGGTGCACTTTATCAAGCGCGCGTGGCCGAGGTTCAACAGGGCGGAAACGCCAACAAGATCAACTGATCAAGTTTTCGATTCGGATGCGAAATAGGTGTTCCAGAGCGCCTTTTCGCCCAATTCAGCGACAAAAGCGCGATGCTCTTCGCGCTCTTGTGCTGAAATCAGCGTGATCACGGGTATTTCCAATTTGTGGTTCTGAGCGCCCAATGAGCCGTTCTGGACAGGGCGACCCGTGTTCTCATCGCGCGCCAGCAACAGGCTGGATTGCTTGCCTCCGGTCAGCTCCGCATAGACCTCGGCCAAAATCTCGGCATCGAGCAACGCGCCGTGGCGCGTGCGGCGGCTATTGTCGATGCCATAGCGACCACAAAGCGCATCAAGCGAGTTCTGTTGGCCCGGATGTTTGCGTCGGGCAATCATGAGGGTATCGACAACCCGATCCCCCGCGAGCGGACCTTTCTTGATCCGCTTCAGCTCGGCATTGAGAAAGCCCATATCAAAGTTGGCATTGTGGATGACGAGCGGGTCATTGCCAATGAAAGCCAGAAAATCGTCCGCGACGTCACGAAAAATCGGTTTGTCCGACAGAAACGCATCGGAAAGTCCATGCACGGCGAAGGCCTCGGGCGACATCGGCCGTTCGGGATTGAGATAGCGGTGAAACACTTGTCCAGTGACAAAGCGGTTGACGACCTCGACACAGCCGATCTCAACCAGCCTGTCACCGCGCAGAGGGTCAAGACCGGTCGTTTCCGTATCGAGCACGATCTCGCGCATATCACCGCTTGCCTTTCAGGTCAGCCGAGGTGCCAATGAGCGCAGGAGCGCGATGATCTCAGCGCGCGCTGCCTCACGCCCATGGCCGGTATCCAGTATGGCATGAGCGCGCTGGCGTTTCTCACGATCTGGCGTTTGTCGCGCAAGAATGGCGTGGAAAAGCGCTTCATTCATGCCAGGGCGCGCAAGAACACGGCGCTTCTGTTCCTCGGCATTCACAGTTGTAACGAGCACAGCATCGCATCGTTTCTCGCCACCCGTTTCGAACAACAAGGGAACATCGAGCACAATCAGCTTGTGCCCGGCGCGGCGCGCATCGGCGACAGCATGGACTTCTGCAGTTTGAACCAGAGGGTGAACAATCTTTTCGAGTGCCTTGAACCGCTCTTTACGACCATCAAGGGATTGCGAAAGCTTCTTGCGATCAACGACACCATTTTCAACTGTCCCCGGGAAAGCAACTTCGATCAGCGGCGCGGCATCGCCACGATAAAGCGCATGAACGGTCGCATCGGCATCATGAACCGGCACACCGAGCTTGCGAAAAACGTCCGCTGTCGTGCTTTTTCCTGTGCCGATCGATCCGGTGAGGCCGAGACGGAAAATCATGCTGTTAGCGTTGCGGCAGATGCGCGACGATGTGCGCGCGCAAAGCATCGCTCACTTCAGGCTTGAAGCCAAACCACCTCTCGAAGCCTGGAACAGCCTGATGCAGCAGCATGCCGAGACCATCGAGCGTTTTGAGACCACGCGCCCGCGCTTCGGCCAGCAAAGGTGTTTCCAGCGGCACGTAAACAATATCGGCGATAATCGCGCTGGATTGAGCCCGATCCAACGGCAGATCGAGGGTGTCCTTGCCGAGCATCCCGGCGCTGGTCGTGTTGATCACGAGATCGAACCGGTCGAGCGCCTCAGCCTTCGCTTCCCAAGGCACGAACTCCATTGGCGCATGGGGCAGCGTCGCGTGGATATCTGCGATGAGTTTTTTTGCCCGATCAGATGAGCGGTTTGAAACGGCAATTAGAGCTGGTTCGCGCTCCAGCAATGGCAAAGCAAG
>JBOFZC010000374.1:0-9765 GCA_051654985.1 Rhabdaerophilum sp. | reverse complement strand
GGTGGCGAAAGGCAAGAACCGGGATACGGCGTGGTTCTCGATCATCGATGCCGAATGGCCAGCCTTGAAAACGGGTTATGAAACCTGGCTCACGCCAGAAAATTTCGATGCCGACGGACAACAGAAAAAGAGCCTCGCCGCATGCGGTGTGAGGCCGGGAGGATGAGATGGCGGGTCGTTTGAAGGGCAAGATTGCAGTCGTCACGGCGGCAGGTGCCGGCATCGGCCAGGCGATTGCCCAGGCCTTTGTGGCCGAGGGCGCGACGGTCTGGGCCACCGATATCAACCGCGAGGCCCTCGACGCCATTCCGCGTGCGAAGCGCGTGAAGCTCGATGTACTCTCGGACAAGCAGGTCAGCCGCTTCGCCGAAAAGGCGGGCGGAGTTGATATTCTCGTGAATGCTGCGGGTTATGTGCATCAGGGCACGATTTTCGAGACTTCCGACAAGGATTGGGATTTTTCCTTCGATCTCAACGTCAAATCCATGCATCGCATGACGAAGGCTTTGCTGCCGGGGATGCTTGCGCGCGGCAAAGGTTCGGTGATCAACATTTCCTCCGGTGCTTCTTCTATCAAGGGTGCACCCAACCGCTATGTCTATGGCGCGACGAAAGCCGCGGTGATCGGGCTGACGAAGGCGCTTGCGGTCGATTTCATCGCGAAGGGCATTCGCGCCAACGCGATCTGCCCCGGCACGGTGCAATCACCCTCGCTCGATCAGCGGATCGCGGCGGTGGCGGCTTCCACTGGCAAGAGCGAGGCCGAAGTGCGCGCTATGTTCGTTGCGCGTCAGCCCATGGGACGGCTCGGGACGGCGGAAGAGGTCGCGATGCTCGCGGTCTATCTCGCTTCCGATGAGAGCGCCTTCACCACTGGCGCAGTGCATATGGTCGATGGCGGCTGGACGCTTTGACTATCAGCCCATCCACGGCGTTTCCGGCACCGGAGTGAGCGGTGCGCGCCCCTCGGCCATCGCAATCACGTTGTCGACCACCAATTGTCCCATCAGGTTTCGGGTATGAACCGAGGCTGAGCCGATATGGGGGAGAAGGACGACGTTTTCGAGCCCGAGCAAGGCCTCGGGTACGCGGGGTTCATCCTCGAAAACATCGAGCCCTGCGGCACCCAGCGCGCCAGATGCCAGCAACTCCACCATTGCTGGCTCATCGACCAATGAGCCGCGCGCGACATTGATCAGCGTGCCTTTTGGACCGAGAGCCTCCATCACAGCGCGGTTGACCATGGCTTTGGTCGAGGCACCACCGGGAGCGATGACCATGAGGATATCCACCGCTTTCGCCATCTCGATGAGAGAGGCGAAATAGGGGTAGGGTACATCTGGCTGCGGCGTGCGGCCGTGATACGCGAGCTTCAGGCCAAAGGCTTCCGCACGCTGCGCGATGGCTTTTCCGATCCGCCCGAGACCGAGAATGCCCATCGTTTTGCCGCGCAACGTATCGCTGAGCGGGAAATTGCCCTTGAGCCAACGGCCCTGCCGAGTGAAGGCATCGGCCTGAGGCAGGCGGCGCACCGACGCAATCAGCAATCCCAGGGCAAGATCCGCAACTTCGTCGGTCAGCACATCCGGCGTGTTCGTAACGGTGATGCCGAGTGCGTGTGCAGTCTTTGCATCCACGAGATCATAGCCGACACCAAAGCTGGAAATAATCGTCAAGGCTGGCAATTGCCGGATCAGAGCCACATCGGCTGCGACAGCCTGGCCCGTCACAAGCCCCTTGAAACGCGCGCCCTCATTCGCGAGGAAAGCCGCCTTGTCGGGCTGTTCAAACAACTTCACGCTCGGGAAGTTCTTTTCGATCCCTTCCATGATCAACGGCATCATGGGCTGGGTGATCAGGACGGGAAAATCAGAATAAGTCATCGGGGGCGCTCGCAGCTCAAGCCGGCATAGCCAGCTTTCAGATCAGGTGCTGCGATTATGGGCTTTTCTGAGTGGGCCTGAAAAGCCCCGTTCACCCTCTTTCAGGTTTCGTCGTCATCCCCAGGAAGGTCGGGCTCGTTGTCGAGCTCGTTCGCGTGCTGCGAGTGCTTGGCCATGCCTTTTGAAAGGCGGCGGAGCAGTTTGCGCAACCGCTTGGCATCCTTGTCATCGAGGATTGCGTCGATTTCCTCCTCCATCCGCCCCGTGAGCTCACCAATGCGCTCGAGTTTGGCAGCACCGTCTTTCGTGAGCGACACGAGTACGATTCTTGCGTCATCTTCGCGCGAGCGTCGTTCGACAAGTCCTTGGGCGGCAAGACGGGTGATGGTCTTGGAAACCGTGGGTGGGCGCACTCGCAGCGAGCGCGACAATTCGCCCATCGTAGCACCATCCGAACCGGAAAGGGCCTGTAACACGACCTCTTGGCCAGGGAAAATCCCGATCTCGGTCAAGAACTCTGCCATGCGGGCTCGATAAAGTCGCGAAGCGAGCATCAATTGCTGGCCGACAGATTTCTGCACGTTGTGCTTCATTTTTGCCTCGCGAACTCTTTTGAAGTTAGTTCCCGCCTGTTTTCAGCCGGCAAGCTCATCATTGAGCCGACTTCAATTTGGCTCAGATCATGTCAGGATGACAACGGGATGACAGGAAAGGCAGCTGCGTCAATGTCGCCGCTGGCATGCACATTTTTTTGAACAAAAATCGCAGATAAATTCTTGCATCCCAGATCGTTTATCCCTATACGTCCCCTTGCCCTATTTCGCACGTGCCTGTGGTTGCGTGCTGGTCGGTGGATCTCCGGACAAGAGGCCGGAAAAACGCCAGTCGTCGAGGGTGATGGCCGCAAGCCTCACCCCCTATGAACGGACCAGCAGCCGGAGGCGAAAACCGGCGGCCCCGCCCGAAGCGGGTGACGCAGCTCAAAGCAACGACGGAGCGGGCTTTTTTGGTCTCTGCCGGGTTCCAAGTCCGGCAACCGAAGAGGCTTGTCCATCTTGCCGGGCGTGCGGTCGGGTATCCCCCTACCAAGCGATGGCTCTGAGAATACACTGGTTGCGTGTTTCGCATCCTGCTGTTTTCGACGACCAACGGCGCAGCGTCACCGCTGTCTCCTGCCCCTCTCCGGGGTGGAAGTCAGCACGAGTGTCTTTTGAATGCGGTCGCGCGTCTCCACCCTGCGGACCGTATGACGAAGTCGCTCAGATGTTCATCGCCATTTGCGGCCGGGAAGGCCGTCAGGGGATGCTGCCATGACTGATCGTATTCGTGAATTCCTCCGCTCTCATCCTGCGGAAGGTCCGCGCCTGATCGTCGATATCGACGTTATCCGCGACAATTATCTCGCCTTCGCAAAGGCGATGCCCGACACGCGCGTGTTTTACGCTGTGAAGGCGAACCCTGCTCATGAAGTCCTTGAGCTTCTCGCGAAGCTAGGCTCGTGCTTTGACTGCGCCTCGATCGGCGAAATCGAGATGGTTCTTGCCGTGGGCGCCGCGGCCGATCGCATCTCGTTCGGCAACACGATCAAGAAGGAGCGTGACATCCAGCGTGCCTATGAGCGCGGTGTCAGGCTTTTTGCGGTTGATTGCGAAGCTGAGGTCGAAAAAATCGCGCGCGTTGCGCCGGGCTCGAAGGTGTTCTGCCGCATCCTGTGCGATGGTGCAGGTGCCGAGTGGCCGCTCTCGCGCAAATTCGGCTGCCAGCCGGAGATCGCGCCGCGCATCCTGGAGCTGGCCCATCGCCTCGGTCTTGTGGCGCACGGCCTCTCGTTCCATGTCGGATCGCAGCAGACCAACCCGAAAATGTGGGATGAGGCGCTTGCCTCCTCGGCCGCGATTTTCCGCGACATGGCGGAGCGCGGCATCCAGCTCGGGATGATCAATCTCGGCGGCGGCTTCCCGACTCGCTATCTGCGCGACGTGCCGAAGGTGCGTGCCTATTCGGATGCGATTTTCGACTCGCTGCGCAAGCATTTCGGCAACCGCATTCCGGAAACGATCATCGAGCCGGGCCGCGGCATGGTCGGCAATGCCGGCATCATCGAGAGCGAGGTTATCCTCGTGTCGAAGAAGTCGGATGATTCGAATGAGCCGCGTTGGGTCTATCTCGACATTGGCAAGTTCCACGGCCTCGCGGAAACGATCGATGAGGCGATCCGCTACCCCATCCGCACCATCCATGATGGTGACGAAATGGGCCCTTGCGTGATTGCCGGCCCGACCTGCGACTCGGTGGACGTGCTCTACGAGAAGACGCCGTATCTGCTGCCCTTCAGTCTCGAGATCGGCGACAAGGTGCTGATCGAAGGCACGGGTGCCTATACGACCACGTATTCCACCGAGTGCTTCAACGGCATGCCGGGGCTCCGACAGATCGTCATCTGACGCGTTTCTGAGCCTCCATTTCATAAAACCACCCGTTCGGCATGGGCGCCCGCTTCAACAAGCAGGCGCCCGAGGTGCGAGGGTTCTCTCCGAGCCAAACGGGAGGACCATTCCATGATCACGCTCGATTCTGAAAAACTCTTCGATGTTCCGCAGCGGGAGATGCTGCTGGATCAATGTTTTGGATCGCATCGTCGCCAGAAGACCTGCGAGCGCTTGCGCGAAGGTCGTATGCCGTCGCAAGGTCTTGCCTTCGTCGCACGCGGCCAGGACCGGGTCATTGGCACATTGCGCCTGTGGGATGTCGCGGTAGGAACGCGTCCGCTGCTGATGCTGGGACCGTTGGCCGTTTCGTCGGCCTGCCGGGGCATCGGGCTCGGTGCCGATCTCATGGCGCATGCGATGGATGAGGCGCGTCGGCTCGGCCATCAGGCGATTTTTCTGGTCGGCGATGCGCCCTATTACAATCGCTTCGGCTTTCGCCAGCACTTGACGGATGGCCTGGATCTGCCTGGCCCAGTAGCGCGTGATCGGTTTCTCGCTCACGAACTGACACCTGGCGCCCTTTCGGGCGTTAAAGGCTTCGTGCGCGCAACGGGTCCTGTGCCGCTGCGTCCAGAAAATGTGGAGGCTGCCCGCGGTTTCCGCGCTGTCGCCTAAAATTATCCCCTCAAACTGAGCTTGACCCAGAACTCTGCGCCCCGCATAGGGGCGCGGAATTCTGATCGTTGTTTTCGCATCTTCGGAGTTGCATCGAATGACCCAGACTTGGCCCAATCACGGCACCATCACCGGTCCGATCGTCATGATCGGCTTCGGCTCCATCGGCCGCGGCACCTTGCCGCTGATCGAGCGCCATTTTACCTTTGATCGCAGCCGCTTCGTGGTGATTGATCCGGATGATGGCGATCGCAAGCTCCTCGATGATCGCGGGATTCAATTCATCCATGCTGGTGTAACGCGCGAGAATTATCGCGACATGCTCAAGCCGCTGCTCACTGCAGGCGGCGGGCAAGGTTTCTGCGTCAACCTTTCGGTGGACACCTCATCGCTCGATCTCATGGAATTCTGCCGCGAACTCGGCGTGCTCTACATCGACACCGTTGTGGAGCCCTGGGTCGGCTTTTACTGGGACACATCGGCGGGCCCCGCGGCACGTTCGAACTACATGTTGCGTGAAACAGTTCTCGCCGCCAAACGCAAAAACCCTTCCGGCACGACTGCGGTTTCTTGCTGCGGCGCTAATCCCGGCATGGTCTCGTGGTTGGTGAAACAGGCACTGGTGAATGTCGCCAGCGATCTAGGCTTGCCCTTCGAAGAGCCCACGACGCGTGAGGGCTGGGCAAAGCTCATGCGGGACGCCGGCGTAAAAGGCGTACATATCGCTGAGCGTGATACACAACGCGCCAAGATTCCAAAGCCGGCGAATGTATTCGTCAACACATGGTCAGTTGAGGGCTTCCTTTCCGAAGGCATGCAGCCTGCCGAACTCGGCTGGGGCACTCATGAAAACTGGATTCCTGAAAATGGCCGGAAGCATGAAACGGGCTGTGACGCAGCAATTTACCTGCTCCAACCCGGCGCTAACACGCGCGTGCGCAGCTGGTGTCCTACGATGGGAGCTCAATACGGCTTTCTCGTCACACATAACGAGTCGATTTCAATAGCCGACTATTTTACTTTGAAAAATGGCGACGGAAAAGCCCTCTTCCGTCCGACCTGTCACTACGCCTATCATCCCGCGAATGACGCGGTTCTCTCGCTGCACGAGTTGTTCGGCAATGGTGGAAACCTTCAGCCCGAGCATCACATTCTCGATGAGCACGAGATCGTCGATGGCATTGATGAGCTCGGCGTGCTGCTCTTCGGCCACAAGAATAATGCCTATTGGTATGGTTCGCAGCTCTCCGTTGAGGAGACACGCGGTCTCGCGCCGTATCAGAACGCGACGGGCATGCAGGTGACATCCGCGGTGCTCGCTGGCATGGTCTGGGCACTCGAGAACCCCAATCGCGGTATCGTGGAAGCCGACGAAATGGATTACAAGCGCTGCCTCGAAGTGCAATTGCCCTATCTCGGCCCGGTGCGCGGCTTCTACACGGACTGGACGCCGACGAAGGATCGCGAAAAACTGTTCCCGGAGGATGTGGATTATTCCGATCCTTGGCAGTTCAGGAACATTCTCGTTCGGTGAGATTCTATCCTGTTCGCATTTTCTTCACGCGAACCGGAATCCACTTCGCTTGAGAATGCTTTTGTGGAAGGCCGGGGCAACTCGGCCTTTTTCACAAGTACTGCATGGCCTCGCTCAAATCCGTTTCCGTTACCTCGTCCATCGGTTTTCGGATTTTCACGGCCTGCGTTGCTTCGCCCTCGCGCATCACAAGCATGATGGTTTCCAGCCCCGGACAGGCCGGGTCGCCACAGTCGATTTCGGATATGGTGAGCGTGAGCGGCGGATCCTCACCGAGGATTTGTGTGGCCCAATCGCGGATACGATCACGCGCTGGCTCATTTTTTGTTTTCCGAGAGAAAATACTCCTCAGGGGTGCCATGACGACCTCATACCGGCAGATCGAGCAGGCCGGCAGCACCACTTTCGGAACCGAAAATCAGCCGCTTTCCGTCGTCATCCCAGGCAAGTGAGGAAATTGCTGAGCCATCGCCGCCAGCACGCACGAGCAGTTCTTGAGCATCGGTCAAGCGCACGAGAATCACCCAACCATCCGCATACCCAATCGCGAGCACAAGCGCCTTGGGGTGAAACGCCACCTGCGTCACGCGGGCCGGGCGTGCACCGCACTCGCGCGGCGGTTTGCCCATCGGGCCATCTTTGGCGAAGGGCCAAACGATCGCAGCCTCTGCGCCGGAAGTCGCAAGCCATAGCCCATCATAAGACCATGACATCGAACGGATTTTAGCCGGATAACCCGACATCCGCATATGACCTTTATCCGAGAGCCGCCAGCCATGAAGCTGGTTCTCTTGCATCGTCGTGATAACGAAACGACCATCGGGCGAAACCGCGCAATCGAGATGCGAGCCCTTCCATTCGAGCTGTTCCGGCGCAGCGCTCATGTTGGGGAACCAGAGCAATGCCCCACCATTCTGGGCGATAGCGATTCTGTATCCTTTTGGAAAAAAGGCGAGGCCACGCGCGGTTGAGTCGACAGTCAGTGACTTGATGTTGCCCTTCAGATCGCGTGCGAAGACCTGGCGCCCAATGCTCCAAGCGATTGTGCCATCAGAGCCCGTTGTCAGAGCATCGATCCAGCCCTTGCCGCCCGCAATCTCGACAGGAGATTTGCCGGCTGTTGTTTCGAAGACCGCGCCATCATCGCCTCCCGTGAGAATGCGATTGCCGGCCTGTCTCGCGATCAAGATAGCGTCTTGATGCGGGCGAAAGGCGGATTTTTCGCGGCCAAGCTGGATCCCCCCATCGCTCATCACAACCGCAATGTCTCCCCCGAGAAACCCGGCATGGAGGATATGCGCATCGAAAGCGAGCGAGGTGACGCGGTCGGTCAGAGAGGGGGCAGCAAGGGTCATTGTCACCCTATAACCTCAAGCGGCGCAGGCGAGAAAGCCCTTCTTGAGTTCGTCGTCTTTGAGATTGCGACCGATGAAAACAATGCGCGACACACGCTTCTCGTCGGGCTTCCAGTCGCGCTGCAAATCGCCGTCGAGGATCATATGTACGCCCTGGAAGACGAATCGCTTCGGCTCTTTCTTGAAGGCGAGAATGCCTTTGGAACGTAGGATATTCGGTCCCTCGATCTGCACCAGATCATTGATCCAGGGCATGAATTTTTCGGGATCGACCTCGCCATCGAGTGCGATCGAGACCGATTGCATCTCCTCATCATGATAATGCTTCAGCCCGCCATGATGATGGTGATGGCCATGATCGTGATGTTCATGCGTGCAGCCCGGGGCACATTCATGGTCATGGTCATGGTGATCGTGATTGTGTTCGCCAGTTTCCAGGAAAGCCGGCTCGATTTCAAGAATCCGCTCAAGATCAAATGCGCCACGATTGAGCACGGCATCGAGCGGCACAGCGCATTTTTGCGTTTTGTGCAGCACCGCATAAGGGTTGATCCCACGGATACGGGCCTCGACCTCGCGCAATTCAGCCGGGGAGACGAGATCGGTCTTATTGAGTAGGATCACATCGGCAAACGCGATCTGGTTTTTGGCTTCCGGCGCGTCCTTGAGTCGATCTTTCAGCCATTTCGCATCGGCGACGGTGACCACAGCATCGAGCCGGGTTTTCTCGCCAACATCCTGATCGACGAAGAAGGTCTGAGCAACGGGAGCAGGATCGGCAAGGCCGGTGGTCTCGACGATAATCGCATCGAAGCGGCCCTTGCGCTTCATCAGCCCCTCGATGATGCGGATGAGATCGCCGCGCACGGTGCAGCAGATGCACCCATTGTTCATTTCGAACACTTCTTCATCGGCACCGACAACGAGGTCATTATCAATACCGATTTCGCCGAACTCGTTGACGATTACCGCGAACTTCTTGCCATGCGGCTCGGTGAGAATGCGGTTGAGCAAGGTGGTCTTGCCTGCGCCGAGATAGCCGGTGAGCACGGTAACGGGGATCTTGTCCGACATGAGCAATGGTCCTTCCTTCGGCGCAGCGAAGGTCAAGGCTTCGCGCGGCAATGGCGGTGATATGGGCTTCTGGGGCGTGGGATGCAAGCTGTCGCGTGCGATCAATCCTTGAGTGCCTCCGCCAGAGTTTTGGCATTGTGACGCATCATCGCGAGATAGGTCGGTGCCGGGCCTTTTTCATCGGTCAGCGCATCGGAATAGAGCACGCCGCCGAGCTTCGCGCCGGTTTCCTGCGCCAGCTGAGCCGCGATGCGCGGATCGGCGATGTTCTCGAGAAACACGGCCTTGGCCTTCCGCTCTTTTGCGATGCGAACGATGCGGGCGATATCTTTGGCTGAGGGCTCGGCTTCAGTCGAAAGCCCGCGCGCACCCTCGATCCGGATGCCAAAATCGCGCGTGAAATAGCGGAACGCATCGTGGTTCGCGATGGCCAGGCGATTGTCTTGGGGGATGGCTGCGAGCATTGAGGTGATCTCTGTCTTCGCCTTGTCGAGTTCGCCAAGGTAACGCTCGGCATTGGCCCGATAGATGGCCTCACCGGATTGATCCGCCGCGATCAGCCCGTCGCGGATATTGGCGACAAAGGTTTTTGCCGCCTCGATCGATTGCCAGGCATGCGGATCATGTTTGCCGTGATCATGGGCGTGGCCATGGCTGTGATCATGCCCTCCACTTTTCGGCTTTTCGAGAGGCTTGAGGCCTGTTGTGACGGTGATCACCCGCGCTTTCGAGCCCGAAGAGCGGATGAGACGCGGCACAAAGCCATCGAAACCGAGCCCATTGACGACAAGCACATCGGCCTCCTTCACGAGCTT
>JBOFZC010000373.1:0-5638 GCA_051654985.1 Rhabdaerophilum sp. | reverse complement strand
ATGAAGGCGCAGCGAATGCGATGCGCGCCGGCAAAAGCTTGCTGCCTGCCGGCGTGAAGCGCGTGGAGGGCTCCTTCAATCGCGGGGATTGCGTTGTCGTGCGTTCGTTCGAAGGCGGAGAAATTGCACGCGGCCTCGTTGCCTATGATGCCGTAGATGCGGTGCAGATCGCCGGTCGCTCAACCCGCGACATTGAAGCCATCCTGGGTTATTCTGGCCGGAAAGAGATCATCCACCGGGATGACCTCGTGATGTCCGGCGACGGAGCTGTGTGATGACCGCCACCATTCACCCCATTCCCTATGCTGAGAAAGCGCGTCTACGCGCCGACCTCGTTGCGATGGGCCGCAAGGCTCGCGCGGCGCAGCGCGCGCTCGCGCTCATGAGCGCGGAGGCGAAGGCCGATGCGCTTCGCGCTGCCGCGACCGCAATTCGAGCCGCTCAACCCGCGATTCTCGAGGCCAATGCGGCGGATGTTTCCGAGGCGCGCGGCAGCGGGCAGAATGATGCCTTCATCGATCGGCTGCTGCTTACGCCGGAGCGCATCGAAGCGATTGCAAAATCGGTCGAGGATATTGCCGATCTCCCGGATCCCGTGGGGGAAATCACCTCCGAATGGACCCGACCCAATGGCCTCAATATCAGCCGCGTGCGCACGCCTCTCGGCGTCATCGGCGTGATTTTCGAGAGCCGCCCGAATGTGACGGCGGATGCCGGTGCCCTCTGCCTCAAGGCGGGCAATGCGGTGATTTTGCGCACCGGTTCGGGCGCTTTGCGCTCGGCGATTGAACTCGCAAAAGCCATGTCTCAGGGCCTTGCTTCAAAGGGTGTGCCGGAAGGCGCGATCCAGCTCGTTCCGGTGGCGGATCGTGAAGCTGTGGGGCTGATGTTGCAGGGCCTTGATGGCGCGATTGATGTCATCGTGCCGCGCGGCGGCAAGAGCCTTGTCGCGCGCGTGCAGGCTGAGGCGCGTGTGCCGGTTTTCGCCCATCTCGACGGCAATAATCATGTCTATGTGCATGAAAAGGCCGATCTTGAGATGGCCAAAACGGTGCTCCTCAATGCCAAGCTCAGGCGCACGGGTGTGTGTGGTTCGGCGGAAACGTTGCTCGTCGATCGTGCCTGCGCCTCAACGCATCTCGCCCCCCTCGTGAAGGCGCTGCTTGATGCGGGTTGCGCGGTGCGTGGCGACGAAGCGACCCAGGCTGTTGATCCGCGTGTCACCCCTGCTTCAGAAGAAGATTGGGGCACGGAATTCCTCGATAAAATCATCGCCGCCAAGGTGGTGGATGGCCTTGATGATGCGGTTCAGCACATCGAGCATTACGGCTCGAATCACACCGATGCGATCATCACGGCGGATGACGACGCCGCGCAGCGCTTCCTTGCCGAGGTCGATTCAGCGATTGTGCTGCACAATGCCTCGACGCAATTCGCGGATGGCGGGGAATTCGGCTTCGGGGCCGAAATCGGCATCGCCACGGGCCGCATGCATGCACGCGGACCGGTGGGGGTGGAGCAGCTCACGAGCTTTAAATATGTCGTGCGGGGTGATGGCACGGTGAGGCCGTAGGCGGGTGAAGGTTCGTCTCCCTCCCACCTCATTCGGCCTGCGCGTCGGCTTGTTCGGCGGGTCTTTCAACCCGCCGCATGCGGGTCATCTCATGCTGGCCGAGGTGGCGATGCGTCGCCTCGGGCTCGATCAGGTCTGGTGGCTGGTGACACCCGGTAACCCACTGAAATCGATTGCTGAACTCCCGACGCAAGAAGCACGCATGGCCCAATGCCGCGCGCTGATCGGGCATAACCAGCGCATGGTCATCACCGGCATCGAAGCCGAAATCGGCACGCGCTATACCGAGGAAACGATCCGTTTCTTGAAGCGCCGCTGCCCGAACGTGAATTTCGTCTGGCTGATGGGGGCAGACAATCTCGCCGGATTTCACGTCTGGAAGAACTGGCAGGATATTGCCGGCAATGTGCCGATGGCGATCATCGATCGGCCAGGCTCCACCCTGCGTGCGGCCTCAAGCCCGGCTGCGCGGGCGCTTGCCCATGCCCGCATCGATGAGAGCGACGCGGCTTTGCTGCCGCTGCTACCCGCGCCGCGCTGGCTTTTTCTGCATGTGAGGCGGGTAAACCTTTCATCCACCGCGTTGCGGGAACGACGAAAATCTTGATCTGGCCAATCCATCGAATGCGTGCCCCTGTGATAAAGGAAACTTAAAGGCCTTGTGGCATTGAAGGGGCTGGTAAAGATCAAGGATTGATCGATGTTGACCTCGAGTAATGCGTTTCCAGCCTACCCGCTCTACAAGCGGATCACGCCCCAGTTCATGACGGCGAACACCATCAAGGTGTCAAAAAGCGCCGAAGTTCAGGCTGAGGTCGCCTATTTCAAGGCCAAAGTGTCGAAGCTCCAGAACGTGGATGATTTCTTCAAAGATTCCCGCCTGCTGCGCTTTGCGCTGACGGCCTATAACATGGAAGATCAGCTCCAATATCCAGGTCGCATCAAGCAGATCATGAAGGGGGATGCGAGCAATCCGCGTTCCCTCGTGCGTCAGATGACAAGCCCTGGCTATCGCGAGATCAATGCAGCGTTCGATTTTTTCAATTCCGGTGTCACCAAACTGAAAAGCGACGGCTTCCAGACTGAAGTGATCGCGCGCTTTTATTCGACTCGCGGAGAGAAAACACTGTCCGATCTCAATCCCGATCTCGCTGACGCGCTCTATTTTGAACGCATGATTGGCAAGGCCAAAAATGGCTATGAAGTGATCGGGGACCCCATTCTGTTTGATGTGGTCAAAAAGGCCTTTAATCTGCCTCCAATGGTGAGCGGTGCCAAGATTGAGAAGCTGAAAGCGCTCGTCGAGAGCAAGCTTGATTTCACACGTCTCAACAATCAGCCCTATATCAAGGGCATCGCTGAGCGGTTCCTCGTTCTCAAGGATGTCGAGACGCGTCAGAATCAGGGTGGCGGACTGATCGATATGTTCGCCTGATCCGGGCGCGCCATCTTGAAATTGACGGTTTTCGGGTCCAAGAATCGGGTATTCTGAGATGGCCTGCCGTGGGGCTCCTTCCCCCGGCTCATACGGAGACCGGAACCCTGTCCGCTAGAACCGAGATTAAAACCGCCACCCGTCCTGCCAAAACAGCCGAGCCGCCTGCGCCGCCGGCCCTTCTGGATGCTCTTTTTCGGGTCATCGATGATGCCAAGGCTGAGGATATCGTTACGCTTGATCTCTCGGGCAAAACCTCGCTCGCCGATGCCATGATTGTCGCGTCGGGCGGGTCGGGGCGGCATGTCGGTGCGATCGCCGAGCGTGTCGCTTCTGCGCTCAAAGACATGGGTCAGCCGACGCCGCGCATGGAGGGCTTGCCGGTTTGCGACTGGGTGCTGATCGATGCTGGTGATGTGATCATCCATTTATTCCGGCCTGAAGTGCGCTCGTTCTACAATCTCGAGAAGCTCTGGGGTCTCGGCCGTCCGCAGGAAGGGGCTCAGCCGGAACCGGCGGTAGATAAACCCAAGCGTGTCCGCAAGGTTGCAACTCCGGTTTCTGGCTCCGACGAGGAAAAGCCGAAGGCGCGTCGTGCGCCAGTCCGGAAAACGGCTGCCAAGCGGTAAACGTTCTTGAAGGTTGATCTCGTCGCCATTGGCAAGATGAAGGTTGGGCCCGAGCGTGAGCTGGCTTTGCGCTATGCCGAGCGCTTCAAGCCCGTCGGCAAAGGGTTGGGCCTGGATGGTCTGCGCCTCGTCGAGATTCCCGAAAGTCATGCGCGGCGCGAAGACGACCGCAAGGCCGAGGAAGCTCTGGCGCTCGATACGGTGATTTCCGAGGGTTATCGCCGCGTAGTTTTCGACGAACGTGGGACGACGATGGATAGCGCGGCCTTTGCCGCCTTTCTTGGGCACTGGCGCGCGGATAACCAGCCCGGTGTCGCCTTTGTGATTGGCGGGCCGGATGGCCTGGCCTCTACAGTCACAGCCCGCGCTGACCTTGTGATCGCCTTCGGGCGGTTGACCATCCCACACCAGATGGTGCGAGTGCTCGTGGCTGAGCAACTTTACCGCGCTGCCACGATCCTTGCCGGGCACCCCTATCACCGCGCATGATCGCGCTTCAAAGGAGCGTGCGAATGGCCGATTCGCGGGTCAGGCAGGGGCGTTTGGCGAGTGCAGTCCTCGCTATAGCCGTCTGCGCGTCCATGGTTTCGGCGCAGCCTGCTCCCCCACCGGAAAAACCGAAAAATCAGGAAGAGTTGCGCGGTGTCGAGCGTGAAATCGAGCGTTCGACCTTCGAGCAGCGCCGCCTCGGATTTGAAATCGAGAATCTGTCGACAGAGGCGCAAAACCTGCGCAATCAGCTCGTCGATGTCGCGCGGCGGGTGCGTTCGGCGGAAGATCGCATGGCCGCCGCCGAGACACGGCTTGAGGATATCGCGGCCCGCGAAAGCGCGCTTCGACTCTCGTTGATTGCGCGGGAGCGTGTCACAGTCGAAGTGCTCGCCGCGATGCAGCGCATCGGACGAAAGGCGCCGCCCGCGCTCCTGGTTTCGCCGGAGGATGTGCTCTCCTCGATGCGCGCAGCGATCCTGCTCGGCGCAGTGGTGCCGGAGCTGCGTGACGAGGCTTTGGCGCTCGTGACCGATTTGCGCAGCCTCGTCGATCTGCGCCGAGAGGCCGGTGAGACCCGGGCGCGTCTTGCCCGCGAGCGTGACCAGATTGCCGGCGAACGCACCCGCCTTTCCGAGCTCATCGAGAGCCGCCAGCGCCAGATCGGGATCAGCCGCGAGCGGCTTGACGCCGAAAAGGCGAAGGTGGCCTCTCTCTCGCGTGAGGCACGATCACTGCGCGATCTCATTTCACGTAGCGAGACTGAGATTATCGGTTCGCCGCAAGCGGTCGAATTCGCGCGCCGTGCCCCGCCGCCGGCCCGCAGTGCCGATCAGGTCGCTTCCTTGCAGCCGAACGCCGGTCGCGATGCCGGACGCCTGCAACCGCGACGAGCCTTCGTTGAACTGCGTGGCAGCCTGCCGATGCCGGTTTCCGGCCATATCATGCGTGCTTTTGCGCAGCCCGATGGGATGGGAGGAGCGGAACGTGGCATCACGATCCAGTCGATTCGCGATGCAACGGTGACCGCACCCGCCGATGCCTGGGTGCATTTCGCCGGCCCCTATCGCGGTTATGGGCATCTCGTCATTCTCAATGTCGGCAATGGCTACCATGTGGTGCTCGCCGGATTGAGCAAACTGAATGTCGAGATTGGCCAGTTCGTGCTCGCCGGAGAACCGATCGGAAATCTTGGCCTTTCTCCTGCCATAACACCGGGCGAGAACATTGCGTCTTCGCGTCCGGCACTTTACGTTGAGTTCCGGAAAGATGGTGCGCCGGTTGATCCGTCGCCCTGGTGGCTCCCCCAATCAGCCGAAAAGGCCCGTGGATGATGCGCAAACTCCCTCTGTTTCTATCTGGCGTAGCGCTTGGTGCGATCGCTCTCGTCGCAGCCGACGAAGTGCGGATGAGCATGTCCGCCAACGCCGCGGCCAATGATACCTATCGCCGCCTCACGCTTTTCGGGGAAGTTTTCGACAAAATCCGCTCGGATTATGTCGATAAGCCCGA
>JBOFZC010000372.1:0-1427 GCA_051654985.1 Rhabdaerophilum sp. | reverse complement strand
GCACCAATGTCGGGATCGGCACGGATCATACCCTCTTCGCGACTGCCAACGGCACCGTGGTCTTTAAACAGAAAGGCCCGCGTCAATACGTCAACGTCGTCCCGGCCGCAGCCAAGGCCGCAGAATAAGACCGGCGAGGTTTTCTCCCCGCCGGGTTTCTCGGAAGAGACCCACCGGCGGGTGAGCACAGGGGAAAGGGCAGGGCCCTCGAACCTTCAAATCAGCGAAACCGCTACGAGGGACATCCGGGAAACCAGATGTCCCTCTTTTTTTCACGTTTCCGTCGCGTTTGGCCTGCAAGCCCGGTGCGATTTCAAAACGGAGGTTTCGCTGATGTTCCCCGATCTTTTTCGCGATGATGTGTTCACGCTCGAGACCCGGCGCCTGTTCCTGCGCTGGCCCAAGGCGATGGATGCGGCCCAGCTCGCCGAGATCATTGGCGAAAAAGTCGTTTCTGAGGAAACGGCGTCTTTCCCGCATCCGTTTACGTTGAAGAACGCCGAGGAGCGTGTGCTGAAGGCACGCAGCCTCAACGTCTCGGGCAAGGGGATATCCCTGGTGCTTGCGCATCGGAAGGATCCTGCGCGTGTCGTGGGGATGGTGGGGACTGCTGCGGTGCCCACCGAGAATCCCGCCGAGTTCGGCATGGGCTATTTGCTCGCGCGCCCGCTCTGGGGGCAGGGGCTGATGACCGAGGCCGTTCAAGCCCTGATCGATGCCGTGTTCCTCTACGCGGATGTCGGCTCGATCTCGGCTTCGGTGCGGGTCACCAATCCCGGTTCGCGCCGGGTGCTCGAGCGTTGCGGCTTCCAGTTCGCGGGTTCGGGCATGGCCGCGCGCCCGGCCTGGGGCGACACGGTGTCGGTTGATCATTACCGGCTTCCGCGCCGCAACTGGGCGTCGCTCAAGGGTTGGCGGATGCCTCTGCCCACCGAGCGTCCCGAATTCCGGGAGAGTGCATAACACCTCAGAGCGGATGGTCCCGCACCATCCGCTTTGCAACCCCGCGCGTAGCAAGCCGGTCAAACAAGATCACAAGGAACGAACAATGCCACGGCTTCTTCTCGCGCTCAGCGCACTCTTTCTCTCGTTCTCCTTCTCGGCCTCGGCGCCCGCGCAGGCCCGCGATTTGCGGCTCGAAGAGTTTTTCAAGGGGCGGACCTACGCCTATGGCTGGTTCGGGGCGATCAATGGTTCGTCGCGCCGGTTTCGCGTCGTGCTCGATGGGCGCTGGAACGGCAAGGTGCTCACCTTGCGCGAAGCCTTCGAATATGAGGATGGCGAACGCGATGTGAAGACCTGGCGCTTCCGCAAGACCGGGCCGAACACCTATCTCGGCACACGCGAGGACGTGATTGGCGAAACCTTGGTGACGCTGAACGGTTCGAACGCCACCTTTGCCTATGATGTCGACCTTACGCCGAAGG
>JBOFZC010000371.1:0-4156 GCA_051654985.1 Rhabdaerophilum sp. | reverse complement strand
GACGCACATAAACATCGGGGATGATCGCATCGATGGTCGTAGAGCCGAAAATCAGCCCCGGTTTGGGGTCGAGCCGGCGTATTTCTGCGATCATATCGGCAAGATCATCCTCATCGACGCCGCAGGCGCGGCGCAAAGCGCCAAATTCGCGTTTGCCCAGGAGGTGCAGATTGTCGATCAGCGCTGCCATAGCGGGATCGAACCGATCGCGTTCCTTGAGTTGCAATGTGAGACATTCCGCGAGGTTGCGCGCGCCGATGCCGGTGGGCGAAAATCCATGAATGATTTCGAGCGCGATTTCCGCGCGTTTGATCGGCACACCGAGGCGCGCGGCCAAATCTTCAAGCGGCTCGGTGAGATAGCCGGTCTGATCAATTTGATCGATGATTTGCGAGGAGATCAGACGCGTCAGGTCATCGGTATCTGAACAACCCAGCTGGCTTTCCAGATGCTCATGCAAGGTTGTGCCGGTGGCGATATAGGCCTCGAGATTGGGATCGTCATCGCTGAGCGCGAGCCCTTTGCCTGAGCCGCCGGAGAGGTTCCAGTTCAGCGAATCGCCTTGTGGTGCGGATTGGTCGACTACTGCTTCATCAGGGAAGGCATTCTCAAAACTCGTGCCGGTCTCGCGTTCCAGCGTGCCTCGATCCATCGGCAGCACATCGTCGCGCGCCCAATCGCCGGATTCTACGGGTGCGTTTTCGGTTTCTGAGGGCGCTGCAACCGGAGTGATCGGGGCTTCGTCGTCGCGGCTGTCGCGCTCCAGAAGCGGGTTGCGTTCCAGCTCGGTCTCGACATAAGCGTTCAATTCGGTGGTCGAAAGCTGAAGAAGCTTGATCGCCTGCAGAAGCTGAGGCGTCATCACCAGAGACTGGCTCTGGCGCATCATCAGTTTCTGGCCAATGGCCATAAATTCTCGCCCCTTCGTCGCAGCCGAATCCTGCGGCGCATATCTTTGCCGCTTCGGCATGGATATTGCACATAGTTATTTTCTGAATTCTGAAGAGCAAGGCGAAATTGCGCAATGACGGCAGCTGATGCTGATTTGCCGCAGTGCAGCGAGCCACGTTACAGGCGGAAATCCTCGCCCAGATAGAGTCGGCGCACATCCGGGTTCGAGATGATTTCGTCCGGCGAACCTTCCATCAAAACCTCGCCGGAATGTATGATATAGGCGCGATCGATCAGCGAGAGGGTCTCGCGCACGTTATGATCGGTGATCAAAACGCCGATCCCACGTGATTTCAGATGCTTGACGAGATCCTGAATATCCCCGACCGCGATAGGGTCGATGCCGGCGAATGGCTCATCGAGCAGCATGAAATTCGGCCGACCGGCGAGTGCGCGCGCGATCTCGCAGCGTCTTCTCTCACCGCCCGAAAGCGCGATCGAGGGCGATTTGCGCAAGCGCTTTATCGAAAACTCATCCAAAAGTGCATCCAGCTCGAATTCGCGCTTCTTGCGGTCAGGCTCAACTGACTCCAGCACGGCGCGGATGTTTTCTTCGACTGTCAGGCCGCGAAAAATTGAGGCTTCCTGGGGAAGATAGCCGATGCCGAGCCTGGCGCGGCGGTACATCGGCAACGGCGTGATGTCGTAGCCGTCGAGATGGATACGGCCCTGATCGGCCGGCACAAGGCCGGTGATCATATAGAAAACTGTTGTCTTACCCGCGCCATTCGGACCGAGCAGGCCAACGGCTTCGCCGCGCCGCACATGGAGGCTCACATTCTTGACCACCTGGCGTTTGCCATAGGTCTTGCCGACGGATTCCGCTGCGAGCACATCGTTGGCGCGCGTCACGTCCTGCAGCCCATCCGGCTGCTTTATCGCCGCACGCGACGATGCGGGTAGGCGAAGGCCGCTGGTCATAGCAGGACTTTCACCTGCTTTGGCCGGCTTTCTGCGCAGAAGTCTAAGGATGGATTGCAACACCAGGGGAAACTCGGAACAACGGAGCCGGTTAGCCGGCAGGTCTATGCGCTCTAGCGCAGTTTCTCGATTGCGTCACGGGCGCAGCGGCATCGGCCCGGCCGGGGCCTGCCCTGTTCGTGGTTGTGTCGGTGTAGCCGCTCGCGGAGCTTCCGCCTTCGGCGCGCCCGGAGTAGCCGAGGCACACTCCTTTGATCTGGCCGGTGTCGCGCCGCCGCTTTGAGCCCGCGGGGCCTGTCCCGGTTTGTCTTCACCGCCGGGTGTAAACACACCCTGCACACGCCCCCTCGGGCCGGCATCGACCGTCGCGCGACCAGTTTTCACGTCATAAACGGCGCGTTCACCACGCTGAACGTTGTCGCAATCGGCGATCACGACCTTGCCGGTGAGCGTCACAATGTCTTTTTCAGCCTCATAGACGAGCTTGTCGGACGTTGCGGATTGCGTGCCCGAGAGCAACGAGACTGGACCGGCGCAATCGATCTGGCGGATCGAAGTCTGGCCGCCAGGACCCGGCGCTGCCGGAGCGGCGCTATTGCCGCGTGCTTGAGCATAGGAGACAACCATGGTCGAGCAGCGCATGATCGTCTGGCCCTGCACCACAACCACATCTCCGGAATAGATCGCGCGGCTTTCCTTATCCAGCACCTCGAGGCGGTTGGCATCCACCTTGATCGGTTCCTTGGAATTCGAGCCGAAACCGAGAAGGGGTGTCCCCGCCCCGGCTGCGGGTGCCCTTCTCGGAGCATTCTGGGACATGGCCGGCCAAGCGAACAGCAGAGCTGCGCACAGGAGCGGGAGGCTGATCCGGGCTTTCATGGCCATTCTCCTCACTGACCCGCTGGCGTTGCGTTAACAAATTCGCTGCGCACATTGCCCTCAAAGACGAACTTGCGACCGTTGTCGAGCACCTGCATGCGGTTGGCCGAGACTTCGCCCGTCGCCATTTTCACCTCGACCGGCTTTTCTGTGATGACTGTCCCCGCCTTGAACTCGATGAGTGCATCCTGAAGCAAGGCTTCGGTGCCGCTTTCTGTTTTCACCCGGACATCGCCGCGCACATCGAGGCGTTCGATCTTGCTGTCATAAAAACCGGAATTGCCGGAAAGATTGGTCCAGCCCTGCGCGCCTTGCTGGATGCGGGCGGTCAGTTTTACCATTTCCACCAGATTGGGATTCTTGAGATCCTGAATCGCCTTCTCGGCGTTCATTTCATAGGTCGAGCCATCGCGCTTGAAGCCCGAAAGGCGCGGCTTTTCCATCACCACTTTGCGATCCTGGATGGAAAGCCCGGCGCTCAGTCCGCCCGGGGCACCGATAAACGCTCCGGCCATCGTCCGCAGCAACAGAAACAGCACCACCGCCGCGCAAGTCCAGGGTATGGCGCGGCGCAGGAAGCGCACGCGGCGCGAATGACGCGCGGCGGCGAGGAAATTCGGCTGATCCGCAAGGTGCGGGGGCAAAGCCAGCGCCAAGCCTTTGGAGGGGTTAATCCCCGCTCCCTTCGCCTGTCTGTCGCCTGCCAGAGAAAACCGCAATGCCCTTACCTCCTCGCACCAGACAGCCCCTCGCCGATGCTCGCGGCGAAGTTATGGCGCAAAACCCGTAAAAAACTCTCAGGCATGCGCAAAAATATCGGTCTCGGGCCAGCCCTGAAGGTCAAGCGCAGCTCGAGCGGGAAGAAAACGGAAGCAGGCTTCCGCCAGCGTCTTGCGCCCGTCTCGATCGAGCAGCGGATCCAGCTTTGCCTTCAGTGCATGCAGGTGCAGCACATCGGAAGCCGCATAAGCGAGTTGTGCATCGGTGAGCGTTTCAGCGCCCCAATCCGAGGTTTGCTGTTGCTTGGAAAGTTCGACACCGATCACTTCGCGGCAAAGGTCCTTCAAGCCGTGCCGATCCGTGTAGGTCCGCACAAGCCGAGAGGCGATCTTGGTGCAATAAACCGGGCTCGTCTCGACCCCGAAGGCATGCTGCAGCACGGCGATATCGAAGCGCCCGAAATGAAACAGCTTCAGGATGGATTTGTCCTTGAGCATTTTCACCAAATTCGGGGCCTTTTTCTGCCCCGGAGCGATCTGGATGACATCGGCCGTGCCATCACCAAGCGAAAGCTGCACCACGCAGAGCCGGTCACGATGCGGGTTGAGCCCGAGAGTCTCGGTATCGATGGCAACGACAGACCCAGCCGGGATTGGTGCGGGCAGGTCGCCTTGATGCAGGCGGA
>JBOFZC010000370.1:0-5936 GCA_051654985.1 Rhabdaerophilum sp. | reverse complement strand
TTCGCGCCAATCCGCTCCCACGTACAGGGCGCGCCGACGCGCTGACGTGGTCATGCACACTCCCCGGTATCAGTATCAGGACGACTCAGTGCTCGGCCTGCACATGCCGCCCTTACGCATCGAAGTGCCCGTCCTCGCCGATCCCAATGCGCCCAAGCTCGCGATTATCGGCGATTCGCTTGGTGAGGCGCTGGCTTTCGGTTTTGAAGGTGACGCGAATATCAAATCCGCCTACCGGCTGATTGAGCGCACGCGCAGCTCTTCTGGCCTCGTGCGTGACGATTATTTTGACTGGCCGAAAACGCTTTCTGGACTGTTGGCCGAGCATAATGATCTCGCGGCCGTTGTTATCATGATCGGGCTGAACGACCGGCAGGGGTTGCGCGCAGGGGATATCACCCATGAGCCGCTGAGCGATGTCTGGCGGGAAGAGTATCGCAAACGGATCGATGCGCTGCTCACGATCGCCCGCGATGCGCGCGTGCCGCTCATCTGGGTCGGCTTGCCCATCATGCGCGCACCCAAGCTTTCGAGTGAACTCGCTTCCATTAATGCGATGATGCGCGATCGCGTTTCGGTCTTCGGCCAGCATTTTGTTGAAATCGCGGATGCCTTCGCGGATGCGAGCGGTGCATTTTCGGCGACTGGCCCTGACGTGATCGGCGACAATGTCCGCCTGCGCGGATCGGATGGCATCCATTTCACACCGGCCGGACAGCGCAAACTCGCGTTTTTTGTCGATCGCCCATTGCGCCGGATCACCGGCGAGCGCAACGCGCCCGCTCTCGCCAGCCTCTCGCAGCCGGCCAACCTTTCTATCGCTACGCCTCAGTCGCCTGTTGCTCCGGCGACACCTAGCCCTACAGCCTTCACGTCGCCTGCGATTGTCTTGCGCAACGCTGTCCAGCTCGGGCCCGTGCGCGCGCCGATCGGAGAACAGCGCGCGCTGGGAGAAACGCGGCAAGCCGGGTCATTGCTCAATGCCGGCGCGCCGGCCTATGGTGATGTCACCAATCGCAACCTGTTTGATCGCGGTCTCGCGCCCGATGCCCGCCCCGGTCGGGCTGATGATCACATTTGGCGATAGATTGCTGATTTCGTCGCGTATTCATCCGCATGGAAGTGTGTGTCTTCGTGCAAACCGGTCACCGCTCACAACTTTGCCAATCAGTTTTCGCCCTATTCCCAATCGAAAGCGAACCGACATCTCATGCCCCTTCTCGAATCGATGACCTTCCTGCCCGACACTTCGACGATGCTCGCCTATTCGCTGGCCTGTTTCGTGCTGTTCATCACGCCGGGGCCGGATATGAGTTTCTTTCTCGCGAAAACCATGCAGGGAGGCCGCCGGGCCGGCATCGCCGCGATGAGCGGAGCGAGTTTCGGCAACCTTGTGCATTCTCTCGCTGCTGCCTTCGGGCTCTCGGCTCTGATCGCGGCTTCAGCGACGGCATTCACAATCGTGAAAGTGATCGGCGCGCTTTACCTCTTGTGGATGGCCTATGACGCGATCCGACATGGCTCGGCGCTGAACATTGAGCGCAGCGGCGCGGATCAGCTTTCGGTTTCGAAAACCTTCCTGCAGGGCCTGGGGGTGAATCTCACCAATCCCAAGATCATCCTGTTCTATCTGACGTTCCTGCCGCAATTCGTCGCCGCAAGTGATCCCCATGCGCAGGGCAAGCTGTTGTTCCTGGGGATCTACTTCGTGGTCTTCGCGCTGCCGCTCGCGGTGATGCTCATTCTTGTCGCGGAGCGGTTCATCGAAACCATGCGCCGGAACCCCAAAGTGATGCGCGCGATCGATTATTCTTTCGCTGGGGTTTTCACGTTTTTCGCGCTGCAAGTTCTGCGCACGCAGGGGCGTTGACGAACGTGCTTTCGCACGCAGGGGCGTTGAGGCAGGGCTAACGCGGCCCTGCCGTAACCCAATCTCCGACCGCAGAACCGGCACCGGCGCCATTGGGCCGCTCGCCTCTTTCAGCTTCCGACGGCTTCGCGAGCGTGGGGCAAACGGCGAAATTCTTCGTCCATTTTAGCGCTTTGTAATCGAAGCCAGCCTCAATCGTCGGTTTGACCACGGCGAAATACGGCGAGATGTCGAAATCGCGCGGCGTGTAGAGCGAGTGATGCCGGATATGCAGGATTTCCCGGCGGGCATAGCGCGACTTCACTTTCTTGCGCTCGTCGCGCTGTTCCACTCGGGGCAGGATGGGGTAGCGCACGGATTGGAAGGCCTCCGCGATCAATGTCGAGCATATCGCGCGACTCGGATCGCCTGAGCCAAGTGCCAGCATGCGGCGGCGGAAGCGCGCGGGAATCGGCAGCGGCACCAGAAAGCGCATGAGATCGAGCACGTTTTTGACGTCGTAGCCGTAGCCAAGACGCGCCTTGAGGAAGCTGATCACCCGCTCGACATCATCCTGCTGAAGCGCCACAGGACGGCAAATACGAACATGAGCATTGCGATATTTGGAGAGCGGCGAGGAGACGACACCATCGGTCATCTCAGCTTCGATCAGAACATGCGGCTCGCCGTCGGGTGTTGTGCGCCCAAGGCAATCACCGACATAGATTGCGGAATGCGACCAAGTCGATTGCGTGAGATACTTGATGACCGAGGAAACCCGGATATTCCCTTCAACGAGGATCACATCCCCTGGGCGCAACACCGCTGAAAAAACCTGAAAATCTGGCGAAACCGCGGGCTCGTAGCCCTTGATCGGCTTTTCCAGAATACGCGCGATAACCCTGCCAATCGCATTCATGACGCATCCCCCTCGAGTGTCCCCTCGATGAACGTGCGTGAATGCTAAGCCGCGCTTCTTTACGAAAAAGCTGCCGCTAGCCGCTCGAGGCCTGCTTTTCCATGATGAATTTGAATTAAGTTTACGGCTTCCTGAATCCAATCAGATGGTTCAGTCCGCCCCCAAAGCGAGTTGTTCCTCGAGCATCAGGCGGGCGCGGGCGCGCATTTTCTCGGTGTCGCTCTTGAGTTGGCCGCAAGCGGCAAGGATATCCCGCCCGCGCGGTGTGCGGATCGGTGAGGAATATCCCGCATCGAAAATCAGATCCGAAAACCGCTCGATCTGCTCCCAATCCGAGCATTCATAAATCGAGCCCGGCCAGGGATTGAACGGGATAAGGTTGATCTTCGCGGAGATACCCTTGAGCAGCTTCACCAAGGCACGCGCCTCAGCAAGGCTGTCGTTGACGCCCTTGAGCATGACATATTCGAACGTGATCCGCCGCGCATTCGACACACCGGGATAATCGCGACAGGCCTGAAGAAGCTGGGCGATCGGGTATTTCTTGTTGATCGGCACGAGCACGTCGCGCAGGTCATCGTTCGTCGCATGCAGAGAAATCGCGAGCATCGTGCCCGTTTCCGCACCCAGGCGCTCGATATCCGGCACGACACCCGAGGTCGAAACCGTGATCCGGCGTTTAGAGAGCTGCAAACCCTCGGGATCAGTCAGCACACCGATGGAATCGCGGACATTATCAGTGTTATAGAGCGGCTCGCCCATGCCCATGAAGACGATGTTGGAGACGAACCGCCCGCCCTCTTTCGGCACGAACGCACCCTCGGGTGGAATCCGGCCGGCGTAATCACCCAGTCGGTCGCGCGCGACGAGCATCTGCCCGACAATTTCGCTCGCCTCGAGATTGCGCACCAGCTTCTGTGTGCCGGTATGGCAAAACGAGCAATTGAGCGTGCACCCGACCTGGCTCGACACGCATAAAGTGCCGCGATCTTTTTCGGGGATATAGACGCATTCCACTTCCGAGCCCTTATCGAAAGCCGAACGTGAGGGCAGGCGCAAAACCCATTTGCGTGTGCCATCGGCTGAAATTTGCTCGCGCACGATTTCCGGGCGATCGAGGGTCGCGGCTTCGCTCAATTGATTGCGCAAAGCCTTGGCGACATTGGTCATCTCATCAAATGAGATCACGCCGCGCACATAAATCCAGTACCAAAGCTGGCCCACGCGCATGCGCAGCTCTTTTTCAGGCACGCCAAGGCCTCGCAAAAACTCTGCGAGTTCAGCGCGCGGTAACCCCGCCAGCGACGGCTTCGGGGCGATGATCACCTGTGCAGTTGAGGTTGCGCTCACGGACATTCCTTTGCCATCCGATCAACCGCCTGGCCGAAGCCCTTGAGAATATATCGATCAGTCAGCGCATTGCCACGGGCAGAGCTGACCTGCACCTGAACAGTCTGGCCCTTGCGCATCGCATCGAGCAATTGAGCTTCCTGCGCCGGATTTTTCAGGAACGCGTTCTCACCCTCGGTCAGCAGCGCGAATTTCGCATTGCCAATGGTGAGCGTGCCATCTTCACGCGGCTTTGCCGAAAAGCCGAGCCGAATCGCGATCTCGTTCTTCGCCCCATCACCGACGCGGGTCGAGACAAAGATATGGGCGGGATCGCGCTTCAAGCCCTTAGGCAGACGATCTTTCGGTTCGGCCATCGCGTAGCAGACCTTCGCCCGGCCTTGCCCGGAAATCGCGGCGATCCAGTCGCCAAACTGTTCGAGCTTGAACGTGCCGGCCGCATTGTTGGCGGCGCGCGGTTGTTGCGCCGCTTGCGGACGCTGCTGCTGAGCCTCCGCCATCGAAATCGAGGCGAAAACAAGACCCAGAGACAGAGCCGTCACTTTCAGCCCTTGCGGAAAGCACGAGGAAACCATGCGACCGACCATCTTCACTCCCGAACTCCACAAGGCGGCTTTTTGACTGCGCCACACAGGATTGCGTTCCGATATCCGACAAATTGTTATGCTGCGTTATCGCATCCTGCGACGGGCGAAAAGCGCTTCTGCACATCCAGAACGCCCGACTTCGTCAAAATTGCGTTGGCGCATACTGCAAATGTCTAAATCCCCGCCTAGGGAAGCCGCGCAAATCTGCTCGCCACGGGTTTCAAACGCATGCTAGACTCAAGAGTGGTTTGGTTCCGCAACGAGGCATGAACCTTCCAGACTCCCGCAGGGGATCGGGAGACAAGCATGGACACTATCGACCCACCAGCACCCGGAACAGGCAACGGCGCGCGCGCCGCTGAATGGGCGCGGCTGGTCGAGGCTGTAGCCTTGCATCGCGATCGCGGGGCCTTCACGATTCTGTTCGATCACTTCGCGCCACGCATCGAAATGCATCTACAACGGCTTGGCCTTGATGCCGCTCAAGCCGAGGAGATCGCGCAGGACGTGATGGTGACGCTTTGGCGCAAGGCCAGCTTGTTCGACCCCGCAAAATCCTCGCTTTCGACATGGCTCTATCGCATCGCGCGCAACCGGCGCATCGATCTGGCACGGCGCGACCGCACCGATTTTGTTGATCCGCAATCGCCCGCCATTCTCGATATCGCTGCCGAGGGGCGGATCGACCAGGCGTTCGATGGCCAGCAGCGCGATGATATCGTCCGCAATCTCGTCACCGAACTCCCGCCCGAGCAGCTCGGTCTCGTGCAACTCGCCTTCTACGAAAGCCTCTCGCATTCGCAGATCGCCGAGCGCACCGGTGTGCCGTTGGGCACGGTGAAATCGCGCTTGCGGCTGGCTTTCACGCGGCTCAGGCGAGGGTTGGAAGCGGCCGGGGTTGAAGAATCACGCTAAGTTCAAGAGCCATGACAGCCAATAACCGCATCGTCCTTTCCAGCGATCATGCCGCTATCCCTCTCCGACAGGCCATCGCCGCCCACATCGCGGCGAAAGGCTGGGACGTGGTCGATATCGGGCCGACGACACCAGAAAGCACACATTATCCCAAACATGGCGCAGCGGCGGCGCAGCTTGTTGCATCCGGAGATTATCGGTTCGGCATTGTCCTGTGTGGCACCGGACAGGGCATCATGATGGCGGCAAACAAGATCAAGGGCATCCGCTGCGGCGTCTGCAACGACACGTTCTCGGCTCGCATGATTCGTCAGCA
>JBOFZC010000369.1:0-4514 GCA_051654985.1 Rhabdaerophilum sp. | reverse complement strand
GCGATGGCAAGGAAGGCCAGGCCAGACAGGCGTTCGCCCAGGAAAATCAACCCAAATAGCGCCACGAGAACGGGCTCAGTTTTCGTATAGGCTGTTGTCACAACGAAGGATTTCGTCTTCATCGCCTGAAGCATCAGGCCGGTGGCGAGCGCTTGTGTCGCGGCGGCAATCGCGATCGCTGGCAGGGCCGATAGAGTCACAGCGGGAACGGGATCGCCGGTGCCAATCCCCATCAGCGCCAGAAACACCAGAGCGAAGGGAAAACCAAAAAGGAAGCGCACATGCGTAGCGCCCACGACGCCGACGCGTGCCACGAGATCGCGCTGCATCGCGTTGCGCATGGTCTGGCCTGCGGCGGCCAGCACCGAGAAAAGCGCCCAAAGCATCAGTCGATTGCCCCTGCCGGGCGGCATCGGGAATTTGACGCTGCCGCTTGGTGAGGCGTATCACCTTTTTCGGGAATCATGTCACCTCACCCGCCCCGTCGGGAGGGTGAAATCCGGCAGGGGGCGCTGCGGTCATGGCTGTCTATACCGATGTCAGCGCAGAAGATCTGGCGATCTTTCTGAAAGCCTATGATCTCGGCGGTTTGCTCTCGTTCAAGGGCATCGCCGAGGGCGTGGAGAATTCCAACTTCCTGATCGAGACCGAACGCGGTCGCTTCATCCTCACGCTCTACGAGAAGCGCGTGAAGGGTGATGATCTGCCGTTTTTCCTCGGATTGATGGGGCATCTCGCCGATCGTGACATCACCTGCCCATTGCCGGTGAAGGCGCATGATGGCAAGGCCCTGCGCACGCTCTGTGGCCGCCCCGCCGCGATTGTCACCTTCTTGGAAGGCGTTTCCTATCGCCGCCCCACACCAATGCAATGTGCCGCTCTCGGCGATGTGCTCGCCAGGCTGCATGATGCGGGCAAGGGCTTTCATCTCAGTCGCGAGAATGCGCTTTCGGTCGGAGGATGGCGGCCACTTGTTGAAAAAGCAGGCGCCGATGCTGACAAGGTGGCACCCGGCCTCGGAGCGGCCATTGCGCGCGAACTCACCGATCTTGAAGGCCATTGGCCGCGCAGCTTGCCGATGGGCATCATCCATGCCGACCTTTTTCCGAACAACACATTGTTCGTGGGCGATACGCTTTCCGGTGTCATCGACTTCTATTTTGCCTGCCAGGATGCGCTCGCCTATGACCTCGCGATCTGCCTCAATGCCTGGTGTTTCGAGGCGGATTTCTCATTCAATCTCACCAAGGGCCGCGCGATGATCGAGGCCTATCGGGCCAAGCGTCCGTTGAATGGCGCTGAAATCGCGGCACTGCCAATTTTGTGCCGGGGGGCTGCCCTGCGCTTTCTCCTCACGCGCCTTGTCGATTGGCTCAATGTGCCGCCGGGCGCGCTGGTGAGGCCGCTTGACCCCATTGAGTATTGGAAGAAGCTGCGCTTCCACCAGAATGTCGAGGATGCCTCGTCCTACGGGCTCGTGGCGTGACCCAGACTGGACGTGTCGAGATCTGGACCGATGGTGCCTGTTCGGGCAATCCGGGCCCCGGCGGCTGGGGCGCGGTGATGGTCTATGGCGCAACCGAGAAAGAACTCTCCGGCGCAGAACCCGAGACCACCAACAACCGCATGGAGTTGATGGCTGCGATTTCAGCGCTCAATGCGCTCAAACGCCCTTGCTACGTGATCCTTCACACCGACAGCCAATACGTTAAGGGTGGGATCACCGGCTGGATTTTCGGCTGGAAGAGAAACGGCTGGCGTACCGCTGACAAGAAGCCGGTAAAAAATGTCGATCTCTGGCAGGCGCTCGATGACGCCATCCAGCGCCATGAAGTCGAGTGGCGCTGGGTGAAGGGCCATGCCGGGGACGAGCGCAACGAGCGTGCCGATGAACTCGCCCGCGCGGCGATCAAGGCGATGCGGGAGGCGGCAAAAGAAAAGGCCGCAGGTGGAGACGCTGCGGCCTGATCAATTCAGAGCTGGCAGATCAGCGTATCAGCGGAGGAGAGGTCAACCGCACCACGCTCGACCTCGATGTTGATTTTTTCGACGACACCGTCCTTCACCAGCATGGAGCAGCGGCGCAGACGTGTGCCAAAACCAACGACGGAAATATCGGCATCGAGCCCTGAGGATTTGGCGAATTCAGCATTGCCATCGGACAGGAAAAGGATCTTGCCCTCTGCGCCGCTCTCCTGCTCCCAACGCTGCATGACCCAGGGATCATTGACGGCGATCACCACGATCTGGTCCACGCCTTTGGCTTTGAAGGAATCGGCTTCCTTCAAAAAGCCGGGAAGATGCGTCTTGTGGCAGGTGGGCGTGAATGCGCCGGGAACACCAATGATGACCGAGGTCTTTCCCGCAAAGACATCTGCAGTAGAAAGCGGCTTGGGGCCGGCCTCACCGATGACAAAAAACTTCACATCGGGCAGGCGATCTCCGGGGGCAATCGGCATAGGGCACCTCTGATTGGACTGGGCCGGATTTTCGGCCAACCGCGCTTAGTTATGGCGCTGGGGGCAATCCGTCGAGGTCGATTATGCCCTCATACGCATTTTGGCTTGTCCCAAACGTCAGGCGCACCGGGCCGAACTTGCCGCCTCCCCCGGGGGAAGGCCGGCCCATGAGTTTCACGAGATAGGTTCCCGGCGCTTTCTGCACCGCATCCGCGACATGGAAATAGCCCTTGGCTTCGGCAAAAAGTGCGAATTCTGCGCTGGCGCTTTCGTGGCGTATCTCCAGCTCGAAACCTTGTTTCTCGTTGCTCGGGATACGACGGGCCGCAACGCGCTGACCTATCTCCGCTGGATTGAGAACTTTGGGTAGCCGCTCATGAGCGCGTTTGAGCGCGACAGCAATCTCATCCGGCTGAGTTTGTCCGGGATCCAACTTCAGCTCGGCAGCAAGCGGGATGCACATCGTGCCGCAGACCGCGAAATCGAGTTTCATGACCAAGCGGACCGGGCCATTGCCCTCACGTTTGGCAGTGAAAGGCAAAATGATATCGCGTTTATAGCCCCAGGAATGACCGCCCGCGCCATCATCAAAACGCGTGGGAAACGGGAATGCCAACTCAAATCCAGAAACACCCTCGGAGCCCGAAACATCGACGACAGGCGGCACACCGGAATCGCCGGGGCTGCGCCAATAGGTCTTGTAGTCGGGCTGAAGCCGGATGCCGATGCCGCCGCGGATAAGGGTATCGCCGGCGATCGGCTCGAGCAGCAGCAGGCGCACGCGCACTTCGCGAAACTCCGCCCAGGCGGAGGCACGCGCCCCTGCCGCGAGGGCGGGAGCGAAGCCGGATATCAGGAGGACCAGAGCGAAAAACAAACGCATCTGACGGATATTGCGGCGGAGGTGTTCAAAAACCACCAACATTCGCGTGATGTGCGATTTTTGCTCTGCGGGCTTTCACGCGACCTCTTGGCCTCTTGGCAAGTCGCGCGTCTCTTGCGAAGCTAATGATATGAAACTCGACAAGTTGAGGCAATCTGGAAAGAAAGGTTTTCTCGATGGGCAATTGCTCATCGCGATGCCGACCATGCCTGATGATCGGTTCAGTCGTTCCGTCATATATATCTGTGCGCATTCCGATGAAGGCGCTATGGGCCTCGTGGTGAACCGGCGGGCGCAAAACATGAATTTCCCGGAATTGCTCGTGCAGCTTGATCTGATCTCGCGCGATCAATCGATCCGCCTGCCCGAGCGCGCGACCCGGACATCGGTGCTTGCCGGTGGACCTGTGGAGCCAACGCGCGGCTTCGTGTTGCACTCCGCTGATTATGCGATCGAAAACTCAACACTTCCGGTCTCCGAGCAGATCGGGCTGACAATCACTTTGGATATTCTCAAGGCGATTGCGCGCGGCGAAGGGCCAGACCAGGCTGTTCTCGCCTTGGGGTATTCCAGCTGGGCGGCCGGGCAATTGGAATCCGAGTTGCACGCCAATGCCTGGCTGCATGCGCCAGCGACGCATGATCTGGTCTTCGGGATCGATCAGGAGCGCAAATACGATGCCGCTCTGCGCCTTCTCGGTATCGATCCGGCTTTCCTCTCCAGCGAGGCAGGGCACGGGTAAAGAGACCGTTTGGAAATTCTACTCTGGCGGGCGTCTGACGGCGCTTTCTTCCGCTTCCTGTGCTCACATACTTTTATGTACGCTCCGCTCCGGTTCTCGAAAGCTTTGCCATCCGCCGCTCCAGAGCGAATTCCGAAACGGTCTTTATTCGCCTTGCGTTGACTTCAGGCCGAACCCGAAATGCCGATCAGCTTGCGCGCCTGATCAATGCTGATCGCCGGGCCAAACACATAGCCCTGTGCGAATTGGCAACCGAGCTGGAACAACTCCACCGTATCTGCCTCTGATTCAGCGCCCTCAGCCACGATATCCATGCCGAGATCATGCGCGAGGCCGACGATCGAACGCAGGATGAGAGGCCTTTTGCCGGTTTCATCATGGCGCACGAAGCTCTGATCAATTTTCAATGTATCGAAGGGGAAGCGTTGCA
>JBOFZC010000368.1:0-2571 GCA_051654985.1 Rhabdaerophilum sp. | reverse complement strand
CGAGTTTAAGCTCTGGCTTGCCACCACCCATCAGCTTCGCTTGCGCCTCGGGGATGAACGACCATGTGACCGCCTCAACCATACCACGCAAGGCCAGCGCCCGTTTGGCGAGGCGCGTGCGGGTCTGCAGCAAGGTGAGCACCGGCTTATGGACTTCATCGACGCGCTGGATCGGCACGAGCGGCACGTTGTCGACACCAACAATGCGGGTGATTTCCTCGACAATATCGGCCTTGGCCTCGATATCTGGTCGCCAGCTCGGCACCGCGACCTTCGCGACAGGTGCCGAATTCGACATCCAGAAGCCGAGTTTCTCGAGGATGACGCGCATCTCTGCGACGGGCACATCCAAGCCGGTCAAGCGCTTCTGCTCGGCGATGGGGAACTCGATGATCTTCTCGCCCGAGGGCACCTCGCCGGCGAGCGTGATCTCGCTCGCTTCACCGCCGCACAGATCAATCACCATGCGTGTGGCGAGCTCAACACCGGGAACGGTGAAAGCGGGGTCGACGCCACGCTCGAAGCGGTATCGTGCATCGGTGATGATCCCGAGCTTGCGGCCGGTTTGCGCGATGTTCAGCGGCGACCAGAGCGCGCTCTCGATCAGCACTTCGGTGGTGTTCTCTTCGCAGCCCGAATGCTCTCCGCCCATCACGCCTGCGAGGGATTCGACACCATTGTCATCGGAAATGACGACATTGGCGGGTTCGAGCGCGTAGGTCTTGCCATCGAGCGCGAGGATACTCTCGCCGGCCTTGGCGCGGCGCACCACGAGATTGCCCAAAACTTTCTTCGCATCGAACACATGCAGCGGGCGACCGCGATCGAAGGTGATGAAATTCGTGATGTCCACGAGCGCGTTGATCGGCCTCAGGCCAATGGCCCGCAGGCGCTTCTGCATCCATTCCGGCGAAGGACCGTTTTTGACGCCACGCACGAGGCGCAGCGCAAAAGCCGGACAAAGATCGCGATCGGCATGCGCAAAATCGAGTGTGACGGAGACCGGGCAAGCACCCTTGCCGCGCACCTGCGGCACGTTGCCATCCTTCAAGTGCCCAAGACCAGCGGCGGCGAGATCGCGCGCGATACCATAGACACCCGTTGCATCGGGGCGGTTCGGCGTGAGGTTGATCTCGATCACAGGATCAGAAAGCCCCGCCCAAGTGGCATAAACCGCGCCAACCGGCGCATCATCGGGCAGATCGAGAATGCCATCGGATTCATCCGAGAGCTCCAGTTCGGCCGCCGAACACAGCATGCCGTTGGAATCGACACCCCGGATCACACCCTTGCCGAGCGTGATGCCCTTGCCGGGAATGAAGGTGCCAGGAGGCGAGAACACGCTTTTCATTCCGGTGCGGGCATTGGGCGCACCACACACGACCTGCACCGGTTCGCCGGCGCCCGTATCGACCATGCACAAGCGCAAACGATCGGCATTCGGGTGAGGAACGGCGGAAATCACATAGGCAATCGAAAAACCCGCGAGTTTCTTGCCGGGATCATCCACGCTTTCGACCTCAAGGCCGATGCGCGTTAGCGTCTCAACAATCTGGTCGAGGGTCGCATCGGTCTCGAGATGATCCTTGAGCCAGGACAGGGTGAATTTCATCGCGCGGGACTTTCAGTCATCCATAGGAAATCAAGGCTCGCGGCATACCCCTTCGGTGTGCTGGAAGGCAAGCGGCTTGCCTCAGAGACGCAAGCGGCTTGCCTACCAGAGGAGATCACCGGCCGTGAAGGCACGAGCCTCGGCGCTGGTCGGCGCGGTGAAAAAGTCGTCCGCCGGTTGGTCGGCCAAGAGCCGACCCTTATGCATAAACAGCACGCGGCTCGCGAGGCGTCTGGCTTGGCCGAGATCATGCGTGGTCATCAGGATGGTCACGCCCTCGGTCGCAAGGCTCGTGATGATCTCCTCGATCTGGCGGGTGGCACCGGGATCGAGCTGCGAGGAAGGTTCATCGAGGAAAAGCACATCCGGCTCCAGCGCGAAGGCCCGGGCGATGGCGAGGCGCTGCTGCTCCCCACCCGAAAGCAGCCGCGCAGGCTGGCTGGCCAAGGCATCGAGCCCGAAACGGGCAAGAACGGCCTCACGACGCGCCATCACGTTGTCGAAACCGGTGACTTTCAGCGCATGATCAATATTCGCCGCCGCACTTCGACGCAGCATCACAGGGCGCTGAAACACCATGCCGTGCCGCTTGCGGCTTTCGCGCTCGCCACCCGCAAGTGCCCATTTCACATGCCCGGAAGCGGGTTTCAGCAAACCGTGGCAGAGCCGGAGAGCAAGCGATTTTCCAGCTCCGTTCGGACCGATCAACACGCTGATCCCGCCTTTGAGCAAGGTGAAGCTGACATCATCGATCAGCCGCTTTCCCTCGACCTCGTAAGCGAGCTTTTCCACATGCAAGGGCAGGATACTGGCCGAGGTTTTCATGTCACCAGAGCCAGTCGGTGCGGGATTTGTGCCAGAGTTTCAACACCCACATTGGCATAGGCGAAGCGCAGATAACCCTCTTGCTCCGGCCCGAAATAGCTGCCGGGCAAGGCCAGCACACCGGCTTCCAGTGC
>JBOFZC010000367.1:0-1984 GCA_051654985.1 Rhabdaerophilum sp. | reverse complement strand
CAGCGTTATCTGTTGAGCGAAGCTGGACTTGATGAGTTGCGTGCACTCGTGGCCGATGCGCCGGGCGCACCGCGGCGCGTCATGCTCTCTCTGCCGCAGCGTTTTTTCCGGAAGGCCGTCGCTGTCGAGAACGAGGCCTTGCGGCAGCTCGGCGATATGGGCTTCCGCTTCATGATGCGCGAAGTCACCGACTTCTCGTTTGATCTTCCACGCCTTCAGCAAGCCGATGTGCGCTGGGTGCGTGTCGACGCCGCGCGCCTAATCGCGGCCGGCCAAGGCGAGGAAATGACGACCGATGTCGCCGCTGCGGATTTTGCAGCTTTACTCGGTCGACGGCAGATCTCGCTGCTTGTTGACGGGGTCGCTGATGAAGCGATGGTCGCGGAGCTGATCGATTTCAACATCGCTTTCGCACAAGGCGCGGTTTTCGCGCCGCCGCAAGCCGTGCGTCCTGAGGCGCTCGATCAGCAGATGGCCCAGGGCGCTTTGCGTGGCACGCAACCCGAGCCTGTTGCGCCTGAGCGTCGAGGTTTGCGCGAGATTGCCCGCCGCGCTTGAAATCTTAGCAAGCGATAGGGTTGTGAAAGCTGGTCTGCCAGCTTAGGGAACTGCGCTCCCCTCTGATCCGGTCTCTCATGCCCTTCACCTCGATTCAGCCGATCTCTCGCCTTTCCGAAGTGATCGATCGCTATGATGCTGTGATTAGTGATGTCTGGGGTGTTCTCCACAATGGTGTGGTCGCAACGCCTGGCGCTCAGGAAGCGCTTTCTGCGGTGCGAAGGGCAGGAAAACCGGTCTCTCTTCTCACAAATTCGCCGCGTCTGCCGCATCTCGTGGCCGAGCAATTGCGCGATCTCGGTGTCAACCAGCCCTGCTATGACGCGATTATTTCTTCCGGAGGTGTGACGCGTCTCTTGTTGGCGGATGAGGTCGACCGCCGGTTTTTCCACCTTGGGCCGGCACGAGACAATGGCCTCTTCGAGGGCTTGGCGGTGCGTTCCGTCCCGCTGGATCAGGCCGAAATCATTGTCTGCACCGGTCTGTTCAATGACGAGACTGAACAGGCCGAGGATTACCGCGCGACCCTGGAGTTGGCGTTCTCCCGCCGCATGCGCCTTTATTGTGCCAATCCCGATCTGATTGTTGAGCGCGGTCACCGCCTCATTCCCTGTGCCGGCGCGATCGCTGATCTCTACGAGAGGATGGGCGGTGAGGTGATCTGGGTCGGAAAACCGAAACCACTGGTTTACGAGCACGCTCGGGCCGAACTCGCGAAGGCGCTCGGACGTATGCCCGAACTAGCACGCATCCTATGCATCGGCGACGCGATCCGTACCGATATCGCGGGCGCCAATGCCGAGGGGCATGATGTGATCATGACCTTGGCCGGAATTCACGGCCATCAGGTCGGGCTCGACGGCCAGGGTTATGATCTCGCGGCGCTCGAGAAACTCAGTGCTCAAACGCAAACAAGGCCGACCATGTGTATGGTCAGCCTCGTGTGGTAGCGCCCCAAGTGAAGCGAAATTCAGGTCGTCGCGGAAACCGCGTCGATCTTTGATTTCAGGGTCTGCGCGTTGAATGGTTTGACGATGTAGTTGTTCACACCGGCACGCTTGGCAGCAATGACGTTTTCTGTTTTCGATTCCGCCGTCACCATAATGAACGGGGTCGAATGCAAGTCACGATCGGCGCGAACCTGCTTGAGCAGTTCGTAACCCGTCATCGGCTGCATGTTCCAATCTGAAATGATCAGCCCGTAACGCTTCTCGCGCATTTTCGAGAGCGCTTCGGATCCGTCGGACGCTTCGTCCACGTTTTCAAAGCCGAGCTGCTTCAGGAGGTTCCGGATAATCCGGACCATCGTCTGATAATCATCCACGACCAGAATGGACGTACCTGCATCGAAAGCCATGTTCTACTCCGCCTAGGGCAACCGGCCGGGCCAATCTCGTTGACCCGAATGGGCAACCCGCTCCCGTCA
>JBOFZC010000366.1:0-3684 GCA_051654985.1 Rhabdaerophilum sp. | reverse complement strand
GTTCGGAGAGGCCGACAAGGCCAATCGGAGCCTTACGCTCCTGCCCGCCGAGGCGTGACTTCACCTTTTTCGCCGGCGCGACATCGACGCCCGTCGTATCGGCGCGTCCCACCTCGAAGAGCAACGCTTCTTCGACCATCAGCGCGCGATTGCCCGTGAAGGTGGGGTGGGAGGTTTCGCTGGCTTCACCGGCGGATGTGGGACGACCCTGATTATTGAGCATTTTTCGGAACCTTATATCCGCCGGAAGTTACCGCATCAGTGATCTTTGATGTCGCGCCGCAAAGATGTTCTATTGCTGAATAAGCCTGATCATCGTCCAACTTGCAGATCATTTCATGAAGATCATTTATGTCATGCTTCATGAAGTTCTCACCGTTCCATAAATCGATATCGCAAGTCTTGAAAATCCAAGCATGCATATCATCTTTGGCGGTAGAGGGTATATTTTCAAGAATATGATCCTGCCACATGGTCTCTGTAATAGCATCTGCGAGACGTTTTGATAAGCTTTCTTCACTTTTCGCCATAAGTGAGATGCAAGTTTGATAAACTTGCATGATCCAAACTTCCATTTTTAATGTTTTGAGCGATGTCATCACATCACCGCCTTCAATGCGGCCACAAACGCGGCGCGATCTTCATCGGTGTTGATTTCAGTGTTGGCGACGATGAGGAGGTCATCGAGGCCGGCATCCGGCAGAAGGCGCGAGACGGGAACGCCCGCAAGCACACCCTTCTTCGCCATTTTCTCGACGACTTCAGCGGCATTCGCTGACAGCCGAACCGTGAATTCGTTGAAGAAGGCTTGGGTCATCACCTTCACGCCCTGAATGCCCTCAACCATCTCGGCCAGCGTCACGGCATTGGCATGGTTGAGTTCCGCGGTCTGGCGCAGACCCTTTTCGCCGAGCAGCGTCATGTGGATGGTGAAAGCGAGGCAGCACAGGCCCGAATTCGTGCAAATGTTGGAGGTCGCCTTGTCTCGGCGGATATGCTGCTCGCGGGTCGAGAGCGTGAGCACAAAGCCGCGCTTGCCCTCGGCATCCACCGTCTCGCCGCAGAGGCGGCCCGGCATCTGGCGAACGTATTTCTGCTTCGCGGCGAAGAGCCCGACATAGGGACCGCCGAAATTCAGGCCGTTGCCGATCGATTGGCCCTCGCCCACCACGATATCGGCACCCTGCGCGCCGGGGCTCTCGATGAGGCCCAGCGAGAACGCCTCGGTGAACACTGCGATCAGCAGCGCGCCCTTGGCATGGGCGGCCTCGGCCAGCGGACGCAAATCGCGGATATTGCCGAAGACATCCGGGTTCTGCACCACGACACAGGAGGTCTCGCTGTCGATGAGTGCAGCGAGTTTCTCGGTCCCCGTGACGTCGGCAGGGGCGGTTACGACCACATCGCTCGCCATCTCGGAAAGCGTGCGCACAACGTCGGCGTATTGCGGATGCAGGCCACCCGAAAGGATCGCCTTGTTCCGCTTCGTCACACGATGCGCCATCAGCACGGCTTCGCCGGTGCCGGTCGAGCCGTCATACATCGAGGCATTCGCCACTTCCATGCCCGTGAGCAAAGCCACCTGCGTCTGGAATTCGAAGAGATATTGCAGCGTGCCCTGCGCGATTTCGGGCTGATAGGGCGTGTAGCTGGTGAGGAATTCCGAGCGCTGGATCAGGTGATCGACGCTCGCAGGCACATGGTGCTTGTAAGCTCCGGCACCGACGAAAAACGGCACAGAGGAGGCCGGAATGTTCTTCGCCGCCATTGCGCCGAGCGTGCGCTCGACACTGAGTTCCGAGGCGTGATGTGGCAAGGCCACGGGCTCCTTTAGGAGCTTGTCGGCCGGGATATCCGAGAACAGGTCATCGACGGTTTTCACGCCGATTTTCGCGAGCATCGCGCTGCGATCTTCGGTCGAGAGGGGGAGATAACGCATCAGGCAGGCCTTACGAAATCGATTTCAGGAAATCGGCGTATTCCGTTTCCGACATCAGGCCATCGAGTTCGGCCTTGTTCGCGAGCTTGATCTTGAGGAACCAGCCTGCGCCGGCTGGATCGTCGTTCACGGTACCGGGGCTGTCGGGCAGCTTGTCGTTCACAGCGACGACCTCGCCGGTGACCGGAGCATAAACCTCGGAAGCGGCCTTCACGCTTTCAACCACTGCCGCTTCGCCGCCCTTGGTGAGCTTCTTGCCAAGATCGGGGAGTTCCACGAACACCACATCGCCGAGCTGGCTCTGGGCATAATCGGAAATGCCGACAATGCCGACATCGCCTTCAACGCGGATATATTCGTGGTCTTTGGTGTAGCGAGTGGTCATCCGAGTTTCTCCAATGTCAGCGGAAATAGCGATGTGGCGCGAAGGGCATGGTGACGACGCGGGCGGGCAATTCCTTGCCGCGCACCACGAGCGTGAGAGGGGTATCAGGCTTGGCAAAGGCTGTTTCGACATAGCCCATCGCGACAGGAGCTTGCGCTGTGGGGCCGAAGCCGCCCGAGGTGACGACACCGATCTTGCGACCGCCGACGAAAATCTCGGTACCCTCACGCGCGGGCTGGCGCCCTTCGGGCTGGATACCGACACGTAAACGAGCTGGCCCATCCTTAAGCTCGCGCTGGATGCGCTGAGCTCCCGGGAAGCCGCCTTCCTCACGCCGGCGACGCTGGATCGACCAGCGCAGATCGGCCTCGATGGGCGAGGTGGTGGTGTCGATATCGTGACCATAGAGGCACAACCCGGCCTCAAGACGCAGGGAATCACGTGCGCCAAGACCAATGGCTTTGATGCGGGGATCGGCGATCAGCTTGTTCGCGAGAGCCTCGACATCGGCACTTTTCACGGAAATCTCGACGCCATCCTCACCTGTGTAGCCGGTGCGCGAGACATGGCACCACAAGCCGCCGACTTCGAGATCGATCGAGGTCATGAACTTCAGTTCCGCCAACGCTGGCGCGAGCTGGGCCACAGCGGCCACGGCCTGCGGCCCCTGCACGGCGAGCAGCGCCAGATTCTCCGCGATTTTCAGCGTCACGCCCTTCGGCAAATGCGCGGCGAGATGCTTGTAATCCTCGGTTTTACAACCCGCATTCACGACAAGATAAATCCAATGCTCATGGCCAGCAAAGCCGAGGCGTGTGATCATCAGGTCATCGAGAATGCCACCTTCGACATTCAGAAATTGCGAATAGCGCTGCTGGCCAGGTTTGAGGCTCAACACATCCGCGGGCACGAGCTTTTCGAGCGCCGCAGCGGCGGTTTCGAACTTGCCATCTTCCGGGATCAGGAAGCACTGACCCATATGCGAAACATCGAAGAGCCCAGCGCTTTCGCGAGTCCAGTTGTGCTCGCCCATAATGCCGAGCGGGTATTGTACCGGCATATTGTAACCGGCGAACGGCACCATTTTCGCGCCCTGCGCGACATGCCAGGACGCGAGCGGCGTTTCGAGAAGCGTTTCGCTTGTTTCCGCTGAAGCCATACTGGTTCGGCTCACGCCGCCTCCGGAAAAGGGACAGGTCAACAGCGCAAGGCGGAGAACCACCCGACGTTGCCGCCCCCTCTGTCACGGAACCTGAGAGATTTCAGGTGCTTTTTGACGCACCCTTACTCCTTCGGTGGTGCCCAGATGAGGAGCACGCTTTCCAGAGCGGCTTTTCTCGCGCGGTCCGTTTGCCTGAGC
>JBOFZC010000365.1:0-2899 GCA_051654985.1 Rhabdaerophilum sp. | reverse complement strand
TCAACCCCTATTATGCGGCACTTTTCGTGGCCGATCATGGCGTGATCGGGCTTATCGTCCTGGGCTCGGTGTTCCTTGCCGTGACCGGTGCCGAGGCGCTCTATGCCGATATGGGCCATTTCGGGCGCTTCCCAATCCGCGCGGCTTGGCTGATCTACGTTTTCCCGGCGCTGACACTGAATTACCTTGGGCAGGGCGCATTCGTTCTGAAAAACCTCGACGATCCCAAGGCGGTCGCTGATCCCTTCTTCTTGCTGGCCCCCGAATGGGCCTTGCTGCCGCTTGTGATCCTCACGGGCCTCGCGACCGTCATCGCAAGCCAGGCGGTGATTACCGGTGCGTTCTCACTGACACAGCAGGCGGTGCAGCTCGGGCTTTTGCCGCGCATCGAGATCAAGCACACATCCGAGACGCAGCTCGGACAAATCTACATCGCGCCGGTCAACCGCATGTTGGCGATCGGCGTCGTGCTGCTGGTGATCACGTTCAAGACCTCGTCGTCACTGGCTTCGGCCTATGGCATTGCCGTCACTGGCGCGATGCTAGCCGACACAGCCCTCTTCTTCATTGTGGCGCGCAAGGTATGGAAGTGGAAACCCTGGCAGGTCGCAGCCCTTGGCGTTCCGTTCCTGATTGTCGATCTCGTGTTTTTCGGGGCGAATGCGTTGAAAATCCCGGAGGGCGCGTATATGCCGCTGCTCTTCGGGGCCCTGCTGATTGTGCTGATGTGGACCTGGGTGCGCGGGACGAAGATTGTCTACGATAAAACACGCCGAGATTCGGTTCCGCTCATCGATCTCATCAAGATGCTGGAAAAATCGAAGCCGGTGCGTGTGGCAGGCACGGCCGTGTTTCTCACCAGCGACCCGGATGCCGCTCCCGGCGCGCTGCTGCACAATCTCAAGCACAACAAGGTGCTCCATAAGCGCAACATTGTGCTGACCATCAAGACATCCGATTCTCCGCGCGTGCCGGATGCCGAGCGCCTCGAAATCAATGAGCTCAGTGAAGATGTGAAGCTCATCATTGTGCGCGTTGGCTATATGGAAACACCGCGCGTGCCGCATTTCCTCGCTTTGGCGAGGCGACGCGGGCTCGATTTTGACATCATGCAGACCTCGTTTTTCCTTTCAAAGCGCACGATCAAGCCGGCAGCCTCCTCCGGCATGCCGCTCTGGCAGGATAACGTGTTCATCTTCCTTTCGCGCATGGCTGCGAATGCCACGGACTTTTTCCATATTCCTTCGGGGCGCGTGGTGGAGTTGGGCGCACAGGTTACGGTGTGATGCACATTGTCAGCGCGCGCTGGCGCTGACATTCTCCTCTCCACTGAGCCGGCGAGGAGAACAGCATGGATCGCGATGAACTCGAACAGCTGCGCGCGAAATATGGCGCGACCTCAGCCGGCGACGTGCAGGACCCGAATTTTCGGAAAGTGATCGACCTGCTATTCAAGGGCAAGGATCGGCGTGCGAAACCCTATGAGGGGATTTCGACCTTTCTCGATGCGCCGATGCGCCTCGATGCCGCTCAGAGCGGGGATTTCTCCGGCATCGATATTCCGTTGATCGGCGTTCCCACGGACCTTGGCGTGACCCATCGTCCGGGTTCGAGACTGGGCCCAAGGGCGGTACGACAGGTCGAGCGTATCGGCCCTTACCATCACGTCCACAAGATTGTCCCGCTTGCGGAATGTGGCGTGTTCGATATCGGCGATGTGCCGTTTCGCTCGCGCTACAGCCTTGAGCAGAGCCATGAGGATATCGAGGCTTATTTCCAGCCGATCGTGGAAGCGGGTTGCCGACCGGTTTCTGTGGGAGGCGACCATTCCATGACCCTGCCCATTCTCAAGGCGATCGGGGCCAAGCGCCCGGTCGGCATGCTGCATATCGATGCGCATTGCGACACAGGTGGGCCGTTTGAAGGCACGCGCTTTCATCATGGTGGGCCATTTCGTGAGGCCGTCCTGGCGGGCGTGCTGGATCCGAAGCGCGTGATCCAGATCGGCATTCGCGGCAATGCGGAGTATCTGTGGGAATTCTCCTATGAGAGTGGCATGACCGTGATCCATGCCGAGGCGTTTCATCGCATTGGGTTGGACGAGACGATCCGCCGTCTGCGCACCGTGCTTGGCACTGGACCGACCTATGTGTCGTTTGATATTGACAGTCTTGATCCTGCCTTTGCGCCGGGCACGGGGACACCTGAGATCGGTGGGCTTTCGTCGCGCGAGGCGATGGCCCTACTGCGCGGAGCAGCGGGACTCGATATTGTCGGGGGTGATGTCGTGGAGGTCGCACCGCAATACGACGCCACAACGAACACGGCGCATGCTGGCGCTCAGATGCTGTTCGAGATCGTCAGCCTGGTGAGCCTCGCGCTGAAGAAGGGCTGATCAGCCCTTTCGCAAAGCTTCGGTCAAACCATCATCGGCCTGGTTCATGCGGACAAAATCGATGAAGCGGCGCGCGACAGGAGTCGGCGGTGTCATCGCCGGTAAAAGGAACGATGTTTCATAGGGCACAGCGGGTTTGAAGGGGCGGAAGGCCACGTCATCATCACCGCGAAAGGCGCATGGAAACGGGTTCGCGATCGTAATCCCTGCACCAGCCCGCACGAAATCGTAAGCTGCGGCGGCAGTCGAAACCTCGATCAAGATATTCGGCGTGACATTCGCGCCCATGAACAAGCGATCCAGCATGATGCGCGAGGGAAAACGCCGCGAGAGTGCAATCAGTGGCTGGTTGTGAAAATCCTCAGCTGAAAAGCTGGCTTTCGCGCAAAGCGGAGAGCTTTTTGGCAACATCACATGCGCTTCCGAGAGTCGGAATGGAATGAAGCGCACGCCGGCATGGTTCGGGCCGCTGTCGAGCAAGCCCAGATCCATGTCGCCATCGGC
>JBOFZC010000364.1:0-8512 GCA_051654985.1 Rhabdaerophilum sp. | reverse complement strand
AGGATCTGCGCAACCTGCTCCTGCGTCAGTCCCTCGACATAATAGAGCCACGCCGCCCGCACTTTCGCGTCGGCTGTGATCTCGCTGGGCTCAAACCGAGTTTCGGAGGCATTCAGCATGTTTGGCCCGTCGCTATCGTGGAATCGAAGGTGCCATTCAGCACTGATCCGGGTTCATCGGGAAGGTGCAATCGCAAAGCAGCGCTTGACAAGATGGAGTCTATGAACATTAGTGATGTAAGAAAAACAAATGTTCAAGTCGAAAGTGCATCGGGATGAAAGTCCTGCCCCATCTCGAATCTTTTGCGGCTCCATCGCGCGGGCTCTGCTTGGGTGAGGCTCTGGCTGAGCGTCAACGGCTCAATCGGCCCGTGCGTGTGGGCCTGATCGGTGCGGGTCAGATGGGCACCGACATTATCGTGCAAATCGCCCAGATGCCGGGCATCGAAATTGTTGCGGTCGCGGATATCGCGCCCGATCGTATCGTCGACGCCGTCGCGATGACTGAAGCCAAAGGTCTTGTTGGCATCGCCAGTAACGCGACGGAATTTGCCAAATTGCGCTCCCGGGGCCGCCTCGTAGCGACGCCTGACCTCGCCCTGATCTGCCAAGCGTCAGATGTTGACGCGATCATCGATGCGACCGGAAACCCCGAAGCCGGGGCTCGGGTTGCGCTCGCCGCCATTCACGCGCGCAAACACATCGTGATGATGAATGTGGAAGCGGATGTAACCATCGGGCCTTATCTGGCCGAGGAGGCCCGAAAGGCAGGCGTCATTTATACGCTTGGGGCTGGGGATGAGCCTGCGGCGGCAATGGAGCTGATCCGCTTCGTGCAAGCCATGGGCTATCCGGTCGTGGCGGCTGGGAAGGGCAAGAACAATCCGTTCCGCATTGACGCCGTGCCGTCGGATTATGTGCAGGAAGCCCAGCGCCGGAATATGAATCCGCGTATGCTGGTCGAGTTTGTCGACGGCTCGAAAACGATGGTCGAGATGGTGGCGATCGCCAATGCCTGCGGCTTCGTTCCAGATGTCCCTGGCATGCATGGTCCCTCCGCGCCTCGCGAGGCGCTGCAGGAATTTTTCTGTCCGAAGGACGAGGGTGGCCTGCTTTCCCGCAAGGGCGTGGTGGATTTTTCGGTCGCGCCGGGTGTTGCGCCGGGCGTGTTCGCCATTGCCGAGATGCGCCACCCGCGTGTGCGGGAGCGGATGGCCGATCTCCATCTTGGGCAAGGTCCCTATTACAGTTTTTTCCGGCCCTATCACCTCACGAGCCTCGAGGTGCCTCTCTCCGCTGCTGCGGCCGTGCTGTTCGGCGAGAGCCACATGCACCCGCGCGCAGTGCCGACGGCAGAGGTCGGCTGCATCGCAAAGCGCGATCTGGCCGTGGGGGAGACGCTCGATGCCATCGGCGAGTACGCCTATCGCGGCTTCGCGCTTTCAAAACAGGATGCCGATGCCCGCCGTGCGCTACCCATTGGTCTCGCATTGGGAGCGCGGGTCACGCATCCGGTGCGATGCGGAGAACTCATCACGCTCGCCGATGCCGATCCAAATCCAGCCATGAGTATCGTCGCTGTCCGCCGTCAACAGGATGCCATGGTCGCCGCCGCAAGGGGGAGGGCATGATGGGCCAAGCGACGACAGCACTCCCCAATCAGCGACCCGAACTCGCTGCGTTGGATGATGCGGCCTTGCGCGATGCCTTGCGCAAGATGCACCTTATACGCAAGTTCGAGGAAGCGGCCGAGGCCAGCTATATCCGCGGTCTCATCCACGGCACGATGCATCTCTCCATCGGACAGGAGGCGAGCGCCGTTGGCACGGTGATGGCGCTGGCTCGTGAAGATTTCATTCTCTCGACCCATCGAGGCCACGGCCATTGCATTGCCAAGGGCGCGCAGCCGAAACTCATGCTCGCGGAGTTTTTCGGCAAGGAATCGGGATATTGTAAGGGTCGCGGCGGCTCCATGCATATCGCGGATGTCGAGGATGGCAATCTCGGCGCAAACGGCATTGTCGGCGGTGGGCTCCCCATCGCCGTCGGCGTTGGCATGAGCATCCGTTTTCGCAAAAGCGATCAGGTCTGCATGGTGTTTTTCGGCGACGGAGCTTCCAACGAAGGGGCTTTCCACGAAGCGTTGAACATGGCCTCGATCTGGAAATTGCCGGTCGTTTTCGTGTGCGAAAACAACAAATACGGCATGTCGATGGACATTTCCCGCGCCATGGCTGTGCCCAATGTCGCGGATCGCGCGGCCGCCTATGCCATGCCCGGCGTGACCATCGATGGCAACGATCTCCCGCTCGTCGCGCATCACGCCAGGCAGGCCGTGGCACGTGCGAAGAGCGGTGAGGGGCCGAGCCTGATTGAGTGCCAAACCTACCGCATCCGTGGTCATTCCAAAAGTGACCGCAATCTCTACCGCACCAAGGAGGAGATCGAGGATTGGCGGGGACGAGATCCCATCCGCCGTCTCGAGGCCGAGCTCATCGCGCTCGGCCGGTTTCAAGCCGACGAACTGCTCCGGATTGAACATGACGCACAAGCCGAAATCGACGCGGGCATCGACTTTGCCCGCGCCTGCCCTGACCCAGATGCGCGCGACGTGACCCGTGATGTCTATGCCGATTGAAACACTCGAACGACCGGCGGACCTGCGCGAACTCACCTACGCGGAGGCCATACGCGAGGCGCTGGCGCAGGCGATGGAGGCTGATCCGGCGGTCTTCCTGTTTGGCGAAGATGTCGGTGTTTATGGGGGTGCTTTCGGCGTATCCGGTGATCTCGTCCACCGTTTCGGGGTGGAGCGGGTGATAGATACGCCGATCTCCGAACTGGGCATGGCCGGCGCGGCTGTTGGGGCGGCCATAACCGGCATGCGACCCGTGCTGGAAATCCAGTTTTCGGATTTTGTGACGCTTGCCATGGAACAGATTGTCAATCAGGCGGCAAAAATTCACTTCATGTTCGGCGGTAAGGCAAAAGTGCCGATGGTCGTGCGTCTTCCGGGTGGTTCCGGCACCGGCGCGGCTGCCCAGCATTCGCAAAGCCTCGAGGCTTGGTTTGCGCATGTCCCGGGCCTCAAGGTCATCCAACCCTCCACCCCGCATGATGCGAAGGGTATGCTGCTCGCAGCCATCGATGACAACAATCCGGTGCTGATTTTCGAGCACAAGCTCCTCTACAAAACCAAGGGCTTCGTGCCTTCAGATGCTTACAGGGTGCCGATCGGGAAGGCCGCAATCCGGCGCGAGGGTACGGATATCACGATCGTCGGCTCGTCCATCATGGCGCTCAAGGCCGAAGCTGCGGCAACGCAGCTTTCAAAGGATGGCATTTCAGCGGAGGTGATCGATCTGCGCTCGATCCGGCCGATTGATCGCGAAACAATCATTGCCAGCGTCTCGAAGACGCATCGCCTGCTGATCGTCTATGAGGGCGTGAAGACTATGGGCATCGGCGCAGAAATCGCGGCTATGATCGCCGAGAGCGAAGCTTTCGATTTTCTCGATGCGCCGATCGCGCGACTCGGTGGGGCCGAGGCACCTTTGCCCTACAATCCCGTGCTCGAAAAGGCAGCCGTGCCGCAGGACGCCGATATCATCGCCGCCGCCACGCGTCTGGTGAGAGAGGGGCGTGCCGATGCCCGTTGAGGTTATTCTCCCCAAGGTCGACATGGATATGGAGACCGGCACGATTGAGGCCTGGAAGGTCGTGGAGGGCGAGGCTGTCACCGAGGGGCAGCTCATCTTTGAAATTGGCACCAGCAAGGCCGTCATGGAGGTCGAGGCGCCTGCCTCAGGGATCATCCGGCGTATTTCAGCGAAACAGGGCGAGACTGTTGCGGTGGGTGCGTCAGTGGCGTGGATCTATGGCGTGAACGAGGCCATCGAGGCGAAGCCGCTCGCAATCGGTCAGGTCACGTCCCTGCCGAAAGCTGCGGCAAACGATGCCGTCGCACCATCGGCGTCTCATACACTGCCGACCGCCTATGAACAGGGCATCCGCGCCACGCCTCTTGCAAGGCGTATCGCACGCGAAGCGGGTATCTCGCTGGCGGATGTGAGGGGCTCTGGCCCGCGTGGCCGGATCGGCGAGGCGGATATTCGCGCGCATCTGGCAGGGCGTAGCCCAATTGAAACTTCGCCGCCGGAGTATTTACCCTCCGTCACAAAGAGCCCGGCCCCGTTTTTGGTGAAGCCAAGTGGCGAACTTGTTCCCTTTTCTTCCGTGCGCAAAATTGTGGCGCAGCGTCTCACCGAGAGTGCGACGAGCGTGCCGCATTTCTATCTCGAGGCGACGATCGATCTTTCGAACGCCCTTTCGTACTTGAAGCAAGTCGGACCTGAAATTCAGGCCAAGACCGCTCAAAAGCCGAGTCTCACGGCCTTCATCGCCCATGTCGTCGGGCATGTCCTGGTAGATCACCCTCTGCTGAACGCCAGCGTTGAAGGAGAGGCTGTCCGTCTGCATCAGGAGCGCCATATCGGGATTGCGATGGACCGGGACGGCGATCTTGTCGTTCCGGTTCTGCGTGGGATGGGCTCCGGACGATTCGTGGCAACAGTGATCGAATTCGCGCGCTTGCGTAAAGCGGTAGCCGAGCGCTCACTGACGCCCTCTGATATGCAGGGGGGGACATTCACGATCTCCAATCTCGGAATGTTCGGTGTTGACCGTTTCACAGCTATCATCAACCCGCCACAGACCGGCATTTTGGCGGTGGGCAGAACAGTTGAGACGCCGGTTGGTTTGCACGGCGCCGTGGTGCTTCGCCCCATGGCCAATCTTTGCCTCTCTGCGGATCATCGTGTGGTCGACGGCGTCATCGCAGCGCGTTTTATGTCTGATCTCAGGGCTAAACTGGAGAATCCTTATAGTTTAATCTGAGATCGTCGTAAAACTGTCATAGAATACATACAATAAGAAAAAACCTTTACGAGAAGGTTGTCATGTATCCATAAGAAATGGAGAGGGAATCACGATGATTAAAAATCGTCGAAATTTTATTTTTACAGCAGCATCAGCTGCGATTTTGAGTTTGTCAACTTCTTATGTTCAAGCTCAAACACCAAGTAAACTTGTTTTATACACGTCTCAACCTGATCGAGATGCACAACAAACCATTGCCGGTTTCCGTCGCCTCTACCCTTGGGTCGAGGTTGAGGTTTTCCGCTCCGGTACGACAGAAGTGTTGGCAAAACTCGCAGCCGAATTTGCAGCCGGCCAACCGCGCCCGGATGTGCTCTTCATCGCCGATGCTGCCAGCATGGAAATCCTGAAGGCGCAGGGACGGCTCGATCCCTACAAAGAAGCGAAGACGGACGGAATTCCCGCTGGTCTCATCGACCCAGACCGCACCTATTTCGGCACGAAAATGATTTCGACCGGGATCATCTACAATACTGGCGCGAAAAACATTCCGACCTCCTGGGCAGATTTAGCCAAGCCGGAATACAAGGGGCAGATCTCGATGCCGAGCCCGCTTTATTCCGGAGCGGCAGCCATCAAGTTCAGCGCCGTGGGCGCACGGCAGGATCTCGGCTGGAAATTCATTGAGGCGCTGAAGGCCAACGAGGCTTCTGCTGTGCGAGGCAATGGTGCGGTTCTACGCGCGGTGGCGACGGGCGAAAAAGCCTATGGCATCATCGTCGATTTCATGGCCTTCAACGCCAAGAAGCAGGGCTCGCCAGTCGAATTCGTGTTTCCGAAGGAAGGCGTGACCGTGGTGACAGAGCCCGTCGCCATTTTGAAGACCGCGCAGAACAAGGTTGCAGCTCGCCAGTTCGTTGATTACCTCTTGGCGGATGAAGGCCAGCGCTTGAGCCTGACACTCGGCTATATGGCGGCGCGGGACAAGATTGGGCGTCCGGAATGGCTTCCGGCAACAGCGGCGATCAACCTCATGCCCATCGACATGAAAGCCGTGGTTTCGACCATTGAGGACGACAAGAAGCGCTTTGGCGCTTTGTTCGGCCAGTAATTCGCCAGCACGGGTTTTCCGGTCGCAACATGTCGCTTCGTCAGGAATTCCCCGCATTTCTCCGGCAGGATCGGCTCACCCTGATCCTGCTGGTGCTTTTTGTTCTTGCGCTGTCGGTGGCCCCGCTGCTTCGGCTGATCTGGGAGGCGCTGGCTCCCAATGGCGCCTTTTCGAGCGCCGCCTTTGAGCGCGTCTGGAACAGCCCTGCCGCATGGCTCGCTCTGCGTCACAGCCTCGAGACCTCCCTTGGCGCAACTCTGTTGGCACTCGTTTTTGGGACTATCGTTGCGCTCGTCGTGACGCTGACTGATCTGCGTGCGCGAAACGCCTTCGTGTTTCTATTCGTGATGCCGCTCATCATCGCACCGCAAGTGATGGCTCTCGCCTGGCTGCAGGTTTCGGGGCCGGCGAGCCCTTTGCTGAAACTCCTCGGCCTTGCCCCCCCGCTTGGCACTAAAAACCCGCTTTACTCGCGTGAAGGCATCATTCTGCTGCTTGCGGTCGAGTATAGCCCGCTCGTCTTTCTCACTCTGCGCGCCGGTCTTCGTGCTCTGCCGCGCGAACTCATCGAGGCCGGCCTCGCGAGTGGGGCGTCAAAGCTTATGGTGATCCGCACCATCGTGTTGCCGCTGATGACCCCCTCCTTGGTGGCAGGGGGCGCCTTGGTTTTCGTCTCGTGCCTGGGGAACTTTGGCGTGCCGGCATTCCTGGGCATTCCCGGGAATTATCTGACCTTGCCGACACTCATCTATCAGCGGCTGTCCGGGCTCGGGCCCGGCGCGCTCTCCGAGGTCGCTGTTCTTTCGATTGTGATTGGCAGCATCGCCATTCTGGGCATCCTGCTTCAGGATATCATGCTGCGCAGGCGTGACTACCGGATTGCCACAACCTCAAGTGCTGCACGGCCGTTTGAACTCGGGCGCTGGCGTTTGCCCGTAGAAGCGGCGCTTTGGGCCGTGACCGTGTTTCTGGTCGCCATGCCGATTGTTGGCCTTGTTGCGACTGCGCTTGTGCCGGCCTATGGCGTGCCGCTGAACGCGAAGACCGCCACTGCAGCGAATTTCCTCTATGTCATCACCGAGCATGCCGCCGCGCGCCGGGCGCTGGTAAACAGTTTCTTGCTCTCAGCCACCGCCGCCGTAATGGTGACGGGCATCGCCGTGGTGCTCGCTTATTTTGTTGTCTGGCGTCAGAACCGCATGATCCGAGCGCTGAATGTCGCGGCGGAAATGCCCTACGCTCTGCCCGGCGTGGTTTTGTCGATCGCTTGTATTCTCCTGTTCCTGAAGCCTCTGCCCGTCTTGGGCTTTTCGATCTACAACACGATCTGGATCTTGCTGGTCGCTTACCTCGCGCGTTTTCTCGTGTTGGGATTGAGACCGGTCGTCGCCGGCTACCATCAGATGGATCGATCGATTGAGGAGGCTGCGCAGGTCGCCGGCGCACGCTTTTTGCGGCGGCTGCGCACGATTATCCTGCCGGTCGTCGCTCCTGTGGCGGCCGCGGGCGCGATCCTCGTGTTTCTGACCGCTTTCAACGAGCTGACACTCTCGGCACTGCTTTGGTCGTCGGGAGCCGAGACCCTCGGCGTCGTGGTGTTTTCCTTCGAGCAGGGCGGAGAATCGACCGCCGCGGCAGCACTCTCGGTATTGACCATTCTGGTGTCCGTGGGTCTCGCACTCTCGACACTGCTCTTTCACAGGCATTTGCCACAAGGGGTGCTTCCGTGGCGCGATTGAAACTCGACGGGGTCACGAAACGCTTCGGCACGCATAAGGCTGTCGATCAGGTTTCGATGGTGGTTGAAGACGGCGAATTCGTCGCGGTGCTCGGCCCATCGGGCTGCGGGAAGACGACGCTCCTGCGCCTGGTTGCGGGCTTCGATACTCTCGGCGAAGGCACCATCACGATTGGCGATCGGATTGTTTCGGGGCCTGCTGGACATGTTCCGCCAGAAGACCGGCGGATGGGGATCGTCTTCCAGTCCTATGCGCTTTGGCCGCATATGAGCGTGGCGGAGAACGTCGCCTATGCCCTGAAAGTGCAGGGCGTGCCTCCTGCGCTGCGCGCGTTACGGGTGAATAGCGCGATTGAGACTGTGGGGCTGACATCCTTTCAGGACCGTCGCCCTGCCTCGCTTTCCGGCGGGCAACGCCAGCGTGTTGCGTTGGCGCGCTGCCTAGCGATGGAGCCCACCATGGTGCTCCTCGACGAGCCACTCGCCAATCTCGACGTGCATCTGCGCGCATCGATGGAGGATGAATTTGCGACCTTCCACAAGCGCACTGGCACCACGATGTTCTACATCACGCATGATCAGGCCGAGGCGATGGCTTTGGCAGATCGCATCGCCGTCATGGATCACGGTCGGCTCCTGCAACTCGCCACACCGTCATTGCTCTATCGCGAACCGGCCAACGAAATCGTGGCGCGTTTCATCGGCGCTGGGATGATTTTGAAAGCTCGGGCGATCGCGCCACCGAGTGATGAGCACGCGATGGTTGAAATCCGTGGATATCGCGCG
>JBOFZC010000363.1:0-13379 GCA_051654985.1 Rhabdaerophilum sp. | reverse complement strand
CTGCATGACCCCAGGTCTTGCGGTCCGGCTGCGGCTGTGTATTCCGCCATTTGAAGTCGTTCTCGCCAACCAATATGCTGCATTCTCGCTGCAAGGCGGCTGCAAATTCCGAGATATCAATATGACGTGCCGAAGTGGCAGCGCCGTAGGCAACCCCCTTGCGTCGGGCCTTTGTCGCTAGCCCCTCTGGCTGAGAGGCTTCCGTCGGCCTGGCCGCGAGAGCCAACAATCCGCCGAGAACCGCCCGCCGATCCATGGAGGTCACATCCCTCCGAGATGCTCGGCGACGGTGAAGATATCTTTATCCCCGCGCCCGCAGAGATTCATCACCATGAGGTGATCTTTGGGCAGTGTCGGCGCGAGTTCGATCACCTTCGCGAGGGCATGGGCGGGCTCCAGCGCCGGGATGATGCCCTCGAGTTTCGAGCAGAGCTGGAAGGCCGCCAAGGCTTCGTCATCGGTGGCGTAGATGTAATTCACGCGCTTGATGTCATGCAGATAGGAATGCTCGGGCCCGATTCCAGGATAATCAAGGCCCGCCGAAATCGAATGCGCGTCCTTGATCTGCCCGTCCTCATCCATGAGCAAATAGGTGCGGTTGCCATGCAGTACGCCGGGCCGCCCGCCCGTAAGCGAAGCCGCATGCAGGCCGGAAGAGAGGCCGTGGCCGGCGGCTTCCACGCCATAAATCGCAACGGAGGGATCATCAAGGAACGGGTGGAAGAGGCCGATGGCGTTCGAGCCACCACCGATCGCAGCAATGAGAGAATCCGGCAAGCGGCCCTCAGCCTCCATCATTTGCTGCTTGGTTTCCACGCCAATCACGCATTGGAAATCGCGCACCATCATCGGGTAAGGATGCGGGCCAGCTGCCGTGCCGATGCAATAGAAGGTGCTGTCGACATTCGTCACCCAGTCGCGCAACGCCTCGTTCATGGCATCCTTGAGGGTTTTTGAGCCAGATGTGACCGGCACCACTTCAGCCCCGAGCATCTTCATGCGGAACACGTTGGGCTTCTGCCGCTCAACATCGACAGCCCCCATATAGACGATGCATTCGAGGCCATAGCGGGCGCAGAGTGTGGCAGTGGCGACGCCGTGCTGGCCCGCGCCTGTCTCGGCGATGATCCGCTTCTTGCCCATGCGGCGCGCGAGCAGAATCTGCCCCAGAACGTTGTTCACCTTGTGCGCGCCGGTATGGTTGAGTTCGTCGCGCTTGAAATAGATTTTTGCACCACCCAGATGCTCGGTCATGCGCTCGGCGAAATAAAGCGGGCTCGGCCGGCCCACATAATGGGTCAGCATATGCTTCATCTCGGCTGCGAAAGCGGGATCTTTTTTCGCGGCTTCATAGGCCTGCTGAAGATCGAGGATCAGCGGCATCAGCGTTTCGGCTACGAACCTCCCGCCGAACAGGCCGAAACGGCCATTGTCATCCGGGCCAGAGCGGAAAGAATTCGGCCGTTCCTGAACTGTCATCTCGAACTCCCGTTACCGCGCATCCGCCTCACGCACCGCAGCGATGAAGGCCCTGATCTTGCCCAGATCCTTCACACCCGGCGCGCTTTCAACGCCAGAGGAGAGATCAACGCCCTGAAGGCTAAGCCCCATCGCGCGGATCCTTCGGATCGCCTCGCCGACATTCTCGATCGTGAGGCCGCCCGATAGCATGAAGCCGAGGCCGGGGGGAAGTGCGGCGAGGATGTCCCAGTCAAATGGCCGCCCATGCCCACCGGGATAGGCGGCGTCTTTTGGCGGTTTTGCATCGAGCAGGATGCGATCAGCGACCGGCGCAAAATTCCGCACGGCCTGCAAATCCGCAGCTTCAGAAACGCCGAGCGCTTTCATGATGGGAAGGCCGAAAACGGATCGCACATCGCGCAGCCGCTCGTAACGTTCCGTCCCATGGAACTGCCACATCTCGGGCACAACAGCGGAAGCAATTTCCGCAAGCCTTGAATCATCCCCATCAACGACAAGCGCCACAATCTTGGTCCGACCGCGCGCGAGGTTTGCGAGCGCGGATGCGCGTTCCAAACTGACGTAGCGCGGGCTTTTGGGATGGAAATTGAGCCCGATCATATCCGCGCCAGCCGCAATAGCCGTCTCGACACTCTCTTCGGTCGAGAGCCCGCAAATCTTGATGAGAAGGCTCATGGAGCGATCCCGGTCTTTCGGGCCACGAGGGCTGCTGCCGCGAGATCAAAAATCGCGCTGCCCGTGGATTTGTAGAAGGTGATGTCGGTCGCCATCCTCTCGATACGGGTGAGGGCGCGAGAGAGATCGAACAAATCCGCTTCGATTTTGGCCTCATCGATCAGCCCCGCTCGCAGGGGCTGGACGAAATCACCGCCCTCTTTCAGCACACTCGCGCGCACATCGGCGAAGAGACGCGCGCGCAGCACACAAGCATCGTCCGTCTCGCGCATTGTGCCGGAGAACGCGCCGACGCAATCGAGATGTGCGCCCGGCTTGAGCCATTCGCCGAGAACCAAAGGTGTGGTGGAGAGTGTCGCGGTCGAGATGAGATCGGCCTGTCGCACGGCTGTTGCGAGATCATCCGCGACCTCCACAATGATGCCTGTCCGCGCCAACTCAGCGGCGAGCTTCTCGGCATTCCCGCGCGTTTTGTTCCAGAGGATCGTGCGCGTGATCGGCCGCGTGGCACGATGGGCACGGATGAAGAAGGGTGCCAATTCCCCGGCGCCGACCATGAGATGCACGCTGGCATCTGGCTTCGCCAGATATCGGGCCGCGAGCGCCGAGGCCGCAGCGGTTCTCCACAAGGTGAGCCTTGTGCCATCCATCACCGCGAGCGGTGCGCCGGTATCGCCGTTCATCAGCACATAGGTGCCGAGCACCGAAGGCAGGGACCGCGCCGCGTTGCCCGGAAAGACGTTGACGATCTTCACACCCAGAAACCCACCCGCTTTCCCATCCCATGCGGGCATGATGAGCTGCGTCGCGTTGCCGTCCTCACGCTCGATGCTGTGATGATGGCGCACCGGAAGCACGATTTCGCCACGCAAGGCGGCCTCGATCGCTGCGATCAAAGATGGAAAATCGAGTGCGGAATCAATGGCTGCCGCATCAAGGACGCGCATCGCGACGTCCGATCATTTCTGGGAAAGGAGGGCGGTGGCCGTCGGCGGTACCGCGGCACGCAATTGCGCGCGCTCGGTCTGAAGCTTGTCGCATTCGCGCTGGAGCTGCCGGCTCGAGCGGCGATATTTTCCCTGCGCGAACCAGGCCGCGACATAGCCGAGCACGACGCCAACCAACAGCGTGATCAAAGCAATCACAAAGAGCGGCATAGTGATGCTCATGGCGTCAGGCCCCCGATGGAGGGGGTCGAGCACAAGGGTCACCACCTGCCGGTTTGCGACCGCCAGCAGAACGAGCGCAACAGCGATCGGGATGATCAGCAGCAGTTTCAGAACGCGCAGCATGCGGGGCAAGACCTCCCGGCGCAGGAACGCCAGCTCTCGTTTTTACTTCGCTTTCGCCTTGCCTTTGACGGGCTTGACGTTCAGCCGCTCGCGAATTTCCTTACCGCTCTTGAAATAGGGAACGCGCTTTTCAGTGACATCGACTTTGGCACCCGTGCGCGGATTGCGACCGAGACGCGCATCGCGCTCCTTGGTCGAGAAGGTGCCGAAACCGCGCAATTCGACACGATCACCGCGCGAGAGCGCCGCCGTGATTTCATCGAGAATGGCATTGACCATGATTTCAATGTCCCGCTGATAAAGATGCGGATTCATTTCGGCCATTTTCAGAACGAGTTCGGATTTGATCATGGTTCCCCGCCCGATGTGATCGCTGTTTTGCGCGCTTGACCTGCCCTCTTTGACTTCACATGCCTGCGAAAGCAAGCGAATCCAGAGGTTTTCGCACCTTAGAACGGATCGTGGCGCGCTGGAAGAGCGGAAAGCTCGGGCTGGAGCGTTTCTCAGGGCTGCGCCGGCTGCCAAACCGACACAAGGCCTTCGAGCGCCTGCGCACCCAAAAGCCGCTGCGCCGCCTGGTCAACCCCATCCGGCACATCAATGCCAAACAGCCGCGCGAGGCCATCCAGCGCCGAGATACCCCGCAGCCCTCCGCGCTGGCTTTTGGGCTTGTAGTCACGCACGCGCAAATCTTTCTTGAGACCTTTTTCGGCCTCGAGCCAGGCAATGGCGTCGTTTTCATTGCCAAGCGCATCGACAAGCTTCAACTCCAGCGCCTGTCGACCGGTAAAGACACGTCCATCGGCGACATTGGCGAGCGCATCGCCTTCCAGATTACGCCGCTCGCCCACCAGGGCACGAAACCAGCGATAAGTGTCGGTGACGGTCTGTTCCAGCGCAACACGCGCTTCCGGTGAGGTCGGCTCAACCCCGCTCGGCATCGCCTTGAGTGGCGAGGAACGGACGGATTCAACTTTCACGCCTAGGGTATCGAGTAGTTTCGAGACATTTGGGATCTGCGCGATCACACCCACCGAGCCGACTATCGCTGAACCATTAGCGACAATGCGTTCAGCCCCGAGTGCCGTCATGTAAGCGCCGGAAGCACCGACCCCATCGATGACAGCGACAACAGGTTTTTTCGCGGCGAGCTGTTTGACGGCATTGTAGAGCGCCTCAGAGCCCGACGTGGTGCCACCGCCAGAATTGATGCGCAGAACCACGGCGCGCGCTTTTGATTTCTCGATATCGCGCAGCAGATCCAGCGTTTCTTGCTTTCCAGTGATCAAGCCCTCGATCTGCACACGCGCGATATGGCCGCTATCCACCGGACCACGCACCACAAAGCCGATGCCAACGAGGGCTGCGAGCACGGCGAGACCGGCGAGAATACGCCAGAACGTGAGTTGGCGTCGCAACCGTCGACGATCCACCATCATATCCGCTGCAAGGCTCATGCTCTGCTCCTCATGTTGCCGCCTCAGCCGATGCCACGGCATGCGCTGAAGCGCAACGGATTACACCAGGCCTTGTGGTCGTCCCGTGGCAATCACCAGTGGCTTGGCGTCGCCAAAGAGTTTGGCAGCGACCGCGCGCGCTTTCTCAGGCGTCACCGCGAGAATTTCGCTGTTACGCCGGTCGATATAGTCGATCGGCATGCCGTCGGCTCTGAGCATCAGCAAGTGATCCGCGATCTTGCGTGAGGTGTCGAACTGCAAGGCATACGAGCCAGTGAGATACGCCTTGGCCTTGCCAAGTTCTTCATCGGTCGGGCCACTCTCGGCCATTTTCGTGATTTCCTCGCGCATCACACGCAGAGATTCTGCGACACGCTCATTGCTCGTCGCCGTGCCCGCCATGAAGAGATCAGCATGAGCAGACCAGCGCAAAGTGCTCCACACCGAATAGGCGAGGCCTCGTGCCTCGCGCACTTCCTGCCACATGCGCGAGGTGAAACTGCCACCGCCAAGAATGTGGTTGACGACATGCGCGGCCATGAAATCCGGATGCTGGCGGCCAAGGCCGGGCATTGCGAGATAGAGGGTTGATTGGGGGATATCGAGATCGATGATTTCAACATGCCCTGCCCCATCCATGCCGGCCGAAGCGATCGGCATAAGACGCGGCTCCGATGGCAGGCCGGCAAAGGCGCGGTCGATCCCTTGCGCGAGGGCATCGGCGGAGATCGCACCGACGGCCACCAAAATCAGGTTCGAACGCCCCATCAGCCGCTTGTGCATATCGGAGATCTCGTCCCGGCTGATAGCCTGCAGATCGCTGATGCGGCCATCAACCGGCTGACTATACGGATGCCCCGAGAAAGCGAGACGATAGAGCGCGTTGCGCGTCAGCGCACCCGGGTCGGTTTCATCCCGCTTCAGCCCTGAGATCATCTGCGCGCGGACGCGATCAATCGCATCCGGATCGAAACGCGGTTTGCGGATCGCAAGCGCCAGCAGCTCGAACGCTGAATCGGCGTTCTCGGACAAGGTACGCAGTGAACCGGAAAGACGGTCGCGGCTGGCATCAAACGAAAGCTCGATGGCTTTTTCCTCCAGAGCTTCCTGAAAAGCATCGGAGGTGAGATTTCCCGCGCCCTCATCCAGCAACGCGGCCATAAGGCTTGCGAGGCCCGCGCGATCGGAGGGGTCCTGCGCCGCACCGCCGAGAAAGGCGAATTCGAGCGAGACCACCGGAACGGTGTAATCCTCAACGTGCCAGATTTCGAATCCGGCATCGGTCTTCACCGCGCTCACGCGGGTGCGATTTTTCGTGTGTGTCATGATGCGACCAGAATGGGGAGACAATTCAGGCGGCGGCTTTGGTCAGATGCCCGACCACGGCCTTGCCCGGAGAGAGGTAGCGGTTCGCGACGCGCCGGATATCCGCTGCACTCACTTGCCGGATACGCTCCGACCATTGCGCGAGATCATCGATCTTGCCACCGGTGGTGAGGGTCGAGCCGACCATGCGCGCGAGATGCGCCTGGCTATCCTGCGCATAGACCATATCGGCGATAAGACGCGTGCGGGCGCGCGACAACTCGCTGGGCGAGACATCGGCCTCACGGAACTCGGCGAGAATGACCTCCATGGCTGCATCGAGATCGGGCAGCGAGATACCCTCGGATGGCACGGCATAGAGCCCGAACTGGCCCATATCGAGCGCATCGCTCCAATACCAGGAGCCGACACCCACGGCTTTTGCCTGATTGACGACCAGTGCCCGGTAAAGCCGGCTGGTTTGCGACCCACCCAGAATCTGGCTCAGCACTTCCAAGGCGGGCGCGTCGTTTTCCGGCGCACGAACATAGGTTGGCACCAGATACAGCTTCTGCGTCATCGGCTGTTCGACTTTTGGGTCAGCGAGACCCACAAAGCGCTCACCGCGAATCTCCGGTTCGCGCACGCGGCGGCGCTCCGGCTTGTCGTCGTTCGGACGCTTCACCTTCCCGTAAATCGCAGTGGCAAGATCGCGCACTTCTGCTTCCTCGACATCGCCGGCGACAATGAGAATAGCGTTGTCGGGCCGATAAAAGCGCCGGTAATAGCCAAGCGCGTCTTCGCGGCTTAGCTCTTCGATCTCGTGGCCCCAACCGATCACCGGCGTGCCATAGGGGTGATGCACATAGAGCGTCGCGAAGAGACTCTCCTGAAGCTGGCCCGAGGGTTCGCTGTCGGTGCGCATCTTGCGCTCCTCGATCACGACGTCACGCTCAGAGAGCACTTCCGGACCCTCCAGCACAAGGCCGATCATGCGGTCAGATTCGAGTTCCATCATGCGCGCGAGATGCTCCTTCGCGACGCGCTGGTAATAGGCGGTGTAATCGTAGGAGGTGAAGGCGTTCTCCTGACCCCCGACATCCGACACGATTTTCGAGAACGCGCCTTTGGGGTTGGCTTCCGTGCCCTTGAACATCAGGTGTTCGAGAAAATGCGCGATACCTGATTTTCCCAGGGGATCATCCGCAGCACCATTCCGATAATAGACCATATGGGTCACCACCGGGGCGCGATGATCGGGGATCACCACGACCTCCAGCCCGTTTTCAAGATGGAAATGGCCAAAAGCAGGCAATGTGGTCATGGATGAACCTCTACGGGATGCCGACGATCGCGGCCCGATGCTGATGCGCAAGTTCTTGGAAGATGGGCAACGAAAAGGCTGGGAACAAGTCCCGGCCTATGTCCAATATCGTCGCGGGTTCAATCGAGACGGCGCCAGGTGTCATCCGGGCGGTTGTTGTCGAAGCCAGCCGGCTGTTCCTGCGTGCGTCGCATCGGAGCGCCGGTGGCTGCCTGTCGCATGCCCCGTGGAGGATCCGTGAGATACTGGCGCGGCGGTTCCGTGCCGGGCGCGTAGGTCGGGCCAGTTTGCGTCGCCTGCTGTTGGCGTGACCACTCGGCCGGGCTGAGGCGCACACCGGACTTATCGTTTTCGAGCGTGCTTTCGCCCATCACCGTGCCACGCTGGGCACGACCGGAGCGGATTTCATCCATGCCGACGCGCGTGCCATCGACCGTATTTTGGTTGCGGTCGAGCAATTGCTGGGCCGGCGCGCGGCGACGCTCTTGCTCGCGGCGGCGTTCAAGAACATCCGGGTCGGTCGGCCAAGCAGGGTTCTGCGTATGCGCTTCCGCCGATTCCGGATTGCGCAGAGCGGCACGATCCTTCGGCACGACAAGTGTAGGCCGGTCGCGATATTCGATTGGGTCACGATCAACGCGCGGCAAAATGCCAATCGCGCCCAGGATATTGCGCATGCCAATGCCATCCTGCGCTTGAGCCGGCAACGTCGGCAAGGCTGCCATCAGGAAAGCAAGAGCAAGAGCCCGGACGGGCAGATTCGGTGGATTGATCCGCATCGGACCCTCTTTAAAAGACGCGAGCACAGCGCGTCGCATATCACTTCAACCGAGAAAACACCAGATCGCGGCTAAACCTTGGCGTCGTCGCCGCGTGCGAGACCAAAAAAAGGACTCGCCACCATCAAGATGACTCCAATCACAATCGCGGCATCCGCAACATTGAAGACATACCAGCTGAAGGTGCCGACATGGAAATGGATGAAATCAAATACGGCCCCATGCAAAGCGCGATCGATCGCATTGCCAATCGCGCCACCGATAATCAGACCGATCCCAATGGCCTCCAACCGGCTCTCGGCCTTCCTCAGCCAGAAAAACAGCACAATCGCCGCTACCACCTTCACAGCCGTGAGAATCCAGCGGCCCAACTCGCTATCCTGCTGGAAAAGCCCGTAGGAAATGCCGCGATTCCACACCACTGTGAAATCCAGAAACGGCAGCAAGGGCCAAGGATAGGTGAGGCGGATATGGGTGCCGTAGATCAGCGCCAGCTTCGACGCCTGATCCGCCAGAAGCAGCAGGATGGCGATTTTCAGGCCGAGAGAGAGAAAACGGGAGGAAACCTGGGTCTCACTCATCGTGTGGCCCTCCATTCTTTCATCGCCAGCGCATCGCGCGGCGTGATGTCCGGGAAAACCGGGTCAGCGGTTTTCGGATCGAAATAGCGCCACGAGCGGGCGCATTTTATGCCCTGAGCCTTACTCGGCACCACGGCAACGCCGGGCACATCCGCGAGACGGAAGGCGTCTTCCGGGCCTTCGCCCGGTTGGATCGAGATCGCCGAGGTGATGCAGATATCGGCGAAATCGACGCTGGCGACAATCTCTCGCAACCCGGCATCGGTGATATGGACCATCGGTGCAGCTTCCAACGATGTCCCGATTTCCTTCGCGGCGCGGCGCAATTCGAGAGCACCCGTGACAACCCGGCGCACATCGCGAATGCGCTCCCATTTGGCCGCAAGCGCCTCATCCAGCCAAACCTTGGGGATCTCAGCAAAGCCTTGCTCGTGGATTGAGCCCTTCGCATACGGATTCTGCGACAGCCACGCTTCCTCCGATGTGAACACGAGGATGGGGGCGAGCCAGCGCAGCACGCAATCCGAGAGCCGATCGACCACCGTCAGCGCCGCACGGCGCTTGAGACTCGAAGATGGCTCGCAATAGAGCGTGTCTTTCCGGATATCGAAATAGAACGCGGAGAGATCAGTGTTCAGAAACAACGACAGCTCGGAAATCACGCGCTTGTAATCATATTCCGCATAAGCCTTGCGGATCACCGGATCGAGTTCAGCGAGCCGGTGCAGCATCAACCGCTCCAGCTCCGGCATATCCTGATGCGCGACCGCCTTGCCGTTGAAATGCTTGAGAGCACCCAGCATCCAGCGGATGGTGTTGCGCAATTTGCGATAGGTCTCGATGAAGGTTTTGAGGATTTCCTTGCCAATGCGAAGATCGTCCGAATAATCCGAGCTCGCGACCCAGAGACGCAGGATATCTGCCCCCGAATCCTTGATCACATCCTGCGGGGCCGTGACATTCCCCGTCGATTTCGACATTTTCTGGCCCTTCTCGTCCAGAACGAAACCGTGGGTCAGCACCACATCGAAGGGCGCACGCCCGCGCGTGCCGCAACTCTCCAACAAGCTCGACTGGAACCAGCCGCGATGCTGGTCTGAGCCCTCAAGGTACATGACGCGATCGTCCCCGCCGTCAACGCGGCGCTTCACGCCCGCAAGGCCGGGGAAATTCACCGGGTCTTCGAGCGTGTAGGTATGGGTCGATCCTGAATCGAACCACACGTCCAGAACGTCCGTCACCATCTCATACTGCGCCGGGTTATGCCCAAACGGCTTGAGGAACCGCTCGGCCGCGCCATCCGCGAACCAGGCATCAGCGCCCTCGGCTTCGAAGGCTTTGGCAATCGCGTCATCGACTTGGCTGTCCTGCAGCATTTCCTTGGTGTCACGATGCACGAACACCGTGATCGGCACGCCCCAGGCGCGCTGGCGCGACATCACCCAATCGGGCTTGTTCTCGACCATGCCGCGGATGCGGTTTTCGCCCGAAGCCGGCACCCATTCGGTTTGCGCAATCGCTTCAAACGCGGTTTCGCGCAGGGTCGCGCCGTTGGAAGCCTTCGCTGGGTCGACCGCGAAAGGCTTATCCATGGCGATGAACCCGGAAGCTTCGGGCTTGCCCGAAGCGTCACCATGGGAAACCTGAAAAGGTTTATCCATGGCAATAAACCATTGCGGCGTATTGCGGAAAATCACCGGCTTTTTCGAGCGCCAGCTATGCGGATATTGGTGCTTCAGCCTTCCGCGCGCGACCAGCGCATTGGCCTCGATCAGCGCCTTGATCACGGCCTCGTTGGCATCGCCCTTTTCACCCTTTTCAGTGATGACGCGCTTGCCCGCAAAGCCGGGCGCGGCGGCGGTGTAAACACTGTCATCATCGACAGTGAAGGGGATTTCAGTCGGGATGCCACGCGAGCGCAGCATCTGCTGCGTTGCCGCGTTCATCCAGATTTCAAAGTCCTCGCGGCCGTGGCCGGGTGCGGTATGCACAAAGCCTGTGCCGGCATCATCGGTGACATGATCCCCATCGAGCAGCGGGACATCGAAATTGTATGCCGGATTGAAAGTCCAAAGCGGGTGACTGCAATTATACCCGACGTTTCTCACGCTTCTTAGGCGCTCAAAACTTTCAACTTTTGCCGCTTTAAAAACATCCGCAGCAAGCTTGTCTGCGATGATGTAGCGCTCTCCAGTCTTTGCCCAATTTCCTTCAGGAGAGTTTTTTACTTCGTAGAGGCCATATTCGATTTTTTGCGAGTAAGAAATTGCGCGGTTGCCGGGCAAAGTCCACGGCGTCGTTGTCCAGATCAACACAAACGCACCATGCAAGTCTCTGTTTATGTCGTGCGGTTCGTTAAGCGCGTTAGAGAACATGTTTCCGCGCATTCTCACCGGAAACTTCACCCAGACCATGTCGCTCTGGTGATCGTGATATTCGATTTCGGCCTCCGCGAGCGCGGTCTTCTCGACCACAGACCACATCACGGGCTTGGAACCGCGATAGAGCAGGCCATTGTCCTTGAATTTCATGATCTCGCGGGCGATTTGCGCCTCGGCGGGGAAAGTCATGGTCTGGTAGGGGTTGTCCCAATCACCGGTGACGCCGAGGCGCTTGAATTCCTCGCGCTGGATGTTGAGCCAGTTGCTCGCATAAGCGCGGCATTCCGCGCGGAAGGCGTTGATCGCGGTGCCGGAATTCAGCTCTGGCTTGGATTTGCCTTTCGCGCGATATTCCTCCTCGATCCGCCATTCGATCGGCAGGCCGTGGCAATCCCAGCCCGGCACGTAATTGCTGTCGAACCCCAGCATGCTCTGCGAGCGCGTCACGAGATCTTTCAGGATCTTGTTGAGCGCATGGCCGATATGGATATTGCCGTTGGCATAGGGCGGGCCATCGTGCAGCACGAATTTCGGCTTGCCCTCGGAGGCCTTGCGAATGCGGGAATAGAGATCGATTTCAGCCCAGCGCTTCAGGATTTCCGGCTCCTTTTGCGGCAGCCCGGCGCGCATGGGGAAATCGGTTTCAGGCAGAAAAAGGGTCTGCGAATAATCGAAGGAGGCGTTGTCGGCGCTCATGGCAGCTCACGATACGGAAGGAATGCGGGGCGGGCGAAAGAGATCAACCGGCCGGTAGGCACTGTTCAGCGCGCACAGGCCGGGGTGATAATTCGTATCGCGGTCAGGAATACGCCCGTCATGTCTCGGCCTATAGCAAGCGAAGCGGCGGGCGTCTATTGCTCGGAAAGCAGCCGCCGCGCTTCGTCCCTATCCGCGTCCATCTGGACGATGAGCGCTTCAAGGCTCGGAAATTTCTCCTCGCCGCGCAGAAAGGCCTCAAACGAGACGCGCAGGGTTTTGCCGTAGAGATCCCCCGCGAAATCCAGCACGAACACTTCCAGCAACGGCGCGCCATTGTCGAACATCGGGCGGCGACCAAAGCTCGCGACCCCTTTTAGCGGCGCGCCATCGATAAGGACACGCACCGCGTAAATGCCGTGTTTGAGCGCGCAACCGGGCTCCAGCGCGATGTTTGCCGTGGGGTAACCGAGTTCGCGGCCGCGTTTTGCGCCATGAATCACCTCGCCCACGATCTCGAAACCGTATCCGAGCATCCGGTTGGCGCGATCAAGATTGCCCTCCGCGAGAGCATTGCGGATGGCGGTGGAGGAGATGATCTCGCCGTTTTTATCGCGCAGAGCGGGCACGAAACCGGTGGCAAAACCGTGCTTACCGCCGGCTTCGGCGAGATAGTCCGGTGTTCCCCTGCGGTCTTTCCCAAAATGAAAATCCGTACCAACCACAACGCCCGAGGCGTTGAGCGCTCCGACGAGAATATCGCGCACGAAATCCTCCGCCGACATATTGGCCAGTTCACCATCGAAGGCGAGTTCGGCAAGACCATCAAAACCGATCGCCGCGAGGCGCTCATGGCGCAAGGCGGGCGGGGTCAGTTGGAAGAACGGTGCGTCGGGTTTGAAGAACCGGCGCGGATGCGGCGCGAAGCTCAAGGCGAGCACATTTGCACCTTGGTTTGCAGCGAGCTGCCGCGCGTCTTGCGCCAATGCCGCATGTCCAAGATGCGCGCCGTCAAAATTGCCGATGCAAAGAACTGGCGCTGTTTTTCCGGTCGCTGCATTCTGTCGCAGCTCTCTACCCGGGAATACTAGCAATTTGAGGGATTTCGCGTTGGTTTGAGTCATTTCTGGCAGGCACAATCCGACCCATTGGGGCCCTCGGTGTCACGTTGCGTTCGATATCCTTTCGAACGCCCTCCGGCATTAACATAATCTCAAGGGGCTGCGACATATTCTGCGCATCGACGGTAACACAACTCCAAGTTCAAGTGACGGGAGCGGGTTGCCCATTCGGGTCAACGAGATTGGCCCGGCCGGTTGCCCTAGGCGGAGTAGAACATGGCTTTCGATGCAGGTACGTCCATTCTGGTCGTGGATGATTATCAGACGATGGTCCGGATTATCCGGA
>JBOFZC010000362.1:0-1024 GCA_051654985.1 Rhabdaerophilum sp. | reverse complement strand
CCAATGGCATTACACCGCAAAGCGTGAAGCGCAACATCGAGGATATCATCAACTCGCCCTACGAGCGCGATCGCGTGACGGTCGACAAGGGGCAGGCCGATCGTGCGATTTCCATCGGGCATAACTTCGAGGCGGTCATCGCTGACCTCGAGAAATCGATGCGCGCCGCCGCCGCCGATCTTGATTTCGAAAAGGCCGCGCGCCTCCGCGATGAGATCAAGCGCCTCAAGGCCACCGAACTCGCGGTTTTCGAGGAGCCAGGTGCGCGGCAAGGCGCGCTGACAGCGAAAACCGGGAAAGCCGCAGCATCGCAATATGGTGCGGCGGCCAATCTGCCGCCGTCGCGGGCCAGCAAGCCTTCGCTGGATGCAATGGGGCCTGGCACGGATCGCGAGGTGCCGCTTTCTGGCACGCCACGCCCCAAAGGTGGAGGAACGCCGCGACGGCGCTGATTCTGGTTACCGTCGCGCCGCGTTGACCGAGTTCGCCGCGATTTCCAGGATTTCGCTCGAGGCCGGGTGTAGCCGCAATTCCAGCCTCTTCCCCTCGGAATTCGCGACCAGCGCGAGGTAGCAGGCTTCATTCGTGATCCGGAGGCGGAGCAGCTTGTAGCCCGCGCGCATGAGGCGCGCCTCGACTTCCTCGGCCGATACCCAACCATAGCGCGGCAGATGCGTGCACAGAGGTGATGCGAGCGCAGGGTTGGCGATCACAAGCATAGACATCGCCAAAGCAGGACGGATGAAACGAAATCCGGAGATGGTCATGGCGCAGCTTCCCTGTTTCCCCGCGTTTCCGCGAGGCATGGGATGCTCCCATAAACAACTTAAGGTTGTATAATAGGAGACGAAAACACTTCGATGACCGCTCGATTGACATTCTGGCGATTTGGGCGTGCAATCTCGGGACGCGCTTCGTTTTTCGAACAGGAGATCGCGTCATGACTTCAAGAAGCAGCCTCTTCCCTGGCCTTCTGCGTGCCAGCCTTCCAGTTGCGGCGTTGATCTGGGCTTTTGTCCCTGCG
>JBOFZC010000361.1:0-1905 GCA_051654985.1 Rhabdaerophilum sp. | reverse complement strand
AGATAGCGCGAGATTTCCCGGCTTTCATCGAGCCGGCCACCAATGGAATCCAGCACCGAGCGCAAGGTGAGGGTGGAAAGGCCGCCGCGACCGGCCTTGTCGCCCAGCAAAGCGGCCATGGGAGCGAGAAGAATGGGCTCAGCAACGCGACGCGTTTCATCGGGCTCGCGACCGGCATTCACCCAGCGTATTTCGCGATAGAGGCGGATGACTTGTGCGAAGGTGAAGACCACGCCGAGCAGAAGCACCAGCCCGATCAACCCGTTGAGCAATGGGTTGAACCAGAAGGCCTCGAGAATGCGCTTTTGCAGCATGAAGGCCATGAACCCCGCCAACGCGAGGAAAACGACCATGCGAAAAAGATAAAGCCCTGGTGTAGAAAGGGCTTGGCTATTGCGCGGGTTAGACATCGAGCCTCCGGTCTTTCGACTGGAGCCTACTCAACCGTGTTCGCTGCCGAATGGCAACGGGGTGCGATTACTGGCGCGCCAAGGCGAGCACGTCACGCACAGGCTCGTGAAGTAGAGCATTGGCCGCCAGCAGTGAGCGGCTTTCATAGATAGCCGCCGAACCATCGACGGCTGTGACGAAACCGCCGGCTTCTCGCACGAGCACCATGCCAGCCGAGATATCCCAAGGTGAGAGGCCATGCTCCCAGAAGGCGTCGAAACGCCCGGCAGCGACATAGGCGAGATCGAGTGCTGCCGCCCCCATGCGCCGCACACCGGCGACGCGAGGCATGATGCCGGCAAGTTCACGCAGGTGAAGGCCATGATCGCCGCGCCCGGCATGCGGAATGCCGCAGCCGACAACACTTTCGGGCAATTCGCGTGTCTGCGAGATGCGCAGGCGATAATTGTCGTGGCTTGTCGGGCCGACCGAGAAGGCGCCGGCGCCTTTCTCAGCAATGAACATCTCCTCGGTGACCGGATTATAGACAATGCCGGCCACGGGCTCGTTTTCGCGCTCAAGGCCGATCGAGATAGCGAAATGCGCGATGCCGCGCAGGAAATTCGTGGTGCCATCCAATGGGTCGATCACGAAACGGTGGGTCTTGTCCGTGCCTTCGACCATTCCGCGCTCCTCCATCAGGAACGAATAACCTGGGCGCGCACGCTCCAGTTCCTGGAAAAGGATATTCTCGGCGCGCTTGTCGGCCTCCGAGACGAAATCGCCCGGACCCTTGCGCGAAACCTGCAGGCTGGGGATTTCGGCGAAATCGCGCTTGAGACTCTTGCCGGCTTTGATCGCAGCAGCCGTCATCACATTCATCAGGGGCGTGCGGATCATGTCGGTCTTTCTTGGCCTCAAAACGGGGAGGGCAGGGCATGCCCTGAAAGTGTTGGCATTTCAAGCGTTAGGAGACAGCGCGCTCCATCGCGCCGGATTTCGCGATACGCCGCGCCTCGGCGAGCATTTGCGCAGGGTCTTTCACCTCGAACAGCCAGGGGCCGAGCGCAATGAATTCCGCGCCGGTGGCAGCAAGAGGGGCTACCGCATCGAGATCGGGCGCATAGGCAATGCAGGGAACGTTGAAAATCTGCGCCCACCATTCCGCTCGCTCGATCGTTTGGCTGAGCGGCGGGAGAAAGCCATCGGGGCGCGGCTCGCCGAACATCACGTAATCAATGTCTTTTTCGCCCGCTTCCATCGCCTCGTGGCGCGAGCGCAGCCCGCCGACACCGAGGATTCTATTGGGCTTGATCGCCTCAACCAAAGCGCCCAGATCACCCTCTGCATTCGCATGCACACCATCAAGCCCAAGGCGAGCCACAAGGCGCGGGTCATCGGGGGGAGCGATCAGGCACGCCACGCCCGCTTCCTGAAGTGGGGCAGCGAGCAGATCGAGCTTACGCTTGAGCGCAGCATCGCTCTCAGCGCTGACATCGAGCAGGGCGACAGCCA
>JBOFZC010000360.1:0-4595 GCA_051654985.1 Rhabdaerophilum sp. | reverse complement strand
AAGAAATACTGGTCCGAGGCGCAGGCCTTGAGGTTGGGTCTGACCAACGGCTGCGGCTTCTCCCAATACCATTCGTAGTCTTTGATACCGATATGGGTCGTGTACAGGATAGCCACGGTCACGCCCTTGGATTTCAGCGCATTGCAAGCATTGGGGTCAATCGGGCCCGTGCGGTCATCGGCACCATATGGTCCTGGGAAATTGATGCCTTGCCAGGCGGGGTGCCGGTCTTGCAAGCCATCTGTCACAATGAAAACGAAGCGGCGCGGCGTAGCTTGCGAGAGACCATTGCCCGAGTGTGGCACTTTCGGAGTAAGCCAGTTGATTGCTCGTTTTGCATTCGTACCGCGGTGATCTGTGGGATGAAGTTTGATTTCAGAGGCAACCGAGCTGAGTTTTGTGTAATTGCTGGAAAGCGGTTCAATCGAGAACGCTTGATGATCGAACTTGTTGAGAGCAATGCGAATCCGAGCAGGCTCGTCTTTTTCTTGCTTCTTGTATTCCGCTTCAGCGGATTTGATCATTTCTTGCACAGCATCTCGCATCACATCGACGCGCAGTTGAACTCCTGCCGGTTTTTCACCATGACAAGAAAAGGCACAACCCTTCTGCTTTTCGTGGCTGTAGTTCGGCCCTTCTTTCCAGGCTTCCAACGCGGCGATATCCGCAGCGCTTGCACCGATCCCCATCGATGAAGACGTGTCGAGCAGCGTGTAAATGTCGAGATAGCCAGCACCCGAGACCGAAAGTGTGGAACCGGCAAGGCCTTCGATCGGGAGAACGGCAGCTGCCGTGATATGGGGCATGCGGTTGATGTATTCCGCCGAATACTTCAGTCGCACTGTAAATTTCTGGCCCTTGCGTTCGACCTCGATCGTCGCTTTCGCATTCTGGAAGCCCGCGGCCGTTTCAGCGAGCGCCTTGAACAATTCCTGTCCGCGGGCAATCGGCTTGTAGCTCGCATCGTTCTTGATGAAATTCGCCTCGTTACCCGCTTCACTTTCCAGCCGCTCGGAGGCCGTCAAGGCTTCAAGAGCGGCAGCATCAGCGGCCGATTGCAACTGCGCTTTGCTGCTGCGAGCCCCGGCATAGTCGATCGACATGCCGATCAGTGCAAGCATTGGCACCAGGGTGATCGCGAACACGACTGGCATCACACCTTCGCGTGCTTTCGCAAAGCGTTCGACCAACTTCCGGAAGGCGGGCAATCCGAATGATACGGTGCGCATGAACGATCCAATCAGGAACGAATGGAAAAAGAATATCGTTGTTCTACGCGCGGAGAGTTAAGCGTCACCCCATGCATTCTCTCGCATTTGATTGAATTGCGAACCAAATGCATGGCAATTGCGCTCGATCTGCAAGCAAGATTAACCGTAGGTCAACGCGATAAACCTGTATTCGAGGAGCTCGATAAGGGCGCAGCCGAGAAGGAAGTCAGATAGCAGAAAACCGAATATCCCGGCCATGATGGTTGCTTTTTGCGCGAACCTGATGTTTTCGATCGAGCGCACGCCCTCGAACCGAAGAGTTGAGCCCTGTGAGCGCGAAAACGAACGGCCTGACCTATGCCCAATCCGGCGTTGATATCGATGCCGGCAATGCGATGGTCGACGAGATCAAGCCATTGGTGCGCGCCACGCGCCGCCCCGGTGCTGACGCCGAGATCGGTGGCTTTGGCGGCCTTTTTGATCTGAAAGCCGCTGGATTCAAGGATCCCATTCTTGTTGCTGCCAATGATGGTGTGGGCACAAAGGTCAAGATTGCGATTGAAACGGGCATTCACCACACGGTCGGGATCGATCTTGTGGCGATGTGTGTGAATGATCTGATCGTGCAAGGCGCAGAGCCGCTGTTGTTCCTCGATTATTTCGCTACCGGCAAGCTTGAGCCGAATGTCGGCGTGGAGATCGTGCGCGGCATCGCCGAGGGCTGCAAGATGGCCGGAGCGGCCTTGATCGGCGGGGAAACGGCGGAAATGCCGGGGCTTTACGCCAAAGGTGACTATGATCTCGCTGGTTTTGCCGTGGGTGCGGCTGAGCGGGGCACGCTGCTGCCTCGGCTGGACGCCGTGAAACCCGGCGATGTCATCCTGGGTCTCGCCTCCTCCGGCGTGCATTCCAACGGCTTCAGTCTGGTGCGTCGCATCGCTGAGCATGCGGGTTTGGGTTGGCAGGACGAAGCACCCTTCGCGAAAGGCAAAAAGCTCGGCGAGGCCTTGTTGGAACCCACGCGGATCTACGTGAAATCGCTGCTCGCCGTGCTGAAATCTGAAGCGGGCGCCGGAATAAAGGCATTGGCGCATATCACGGGCGGTGGCTTTATCGACAACATTCCCCGTGTTCTCCCTGATGGCCTTGGCGCTTCGATCAACCTCTCAAAGATCGACATGCCGCCGGTATTCGGTTGGCTCGCCAAGGCTGGCGGCGTTGCGGAAAGCGAGATGATCCGCACCTTCAATTGCGGCATCGGTATGGTGCTCGTGGTTGAACCTGCAACGGCCGATGCAGCAATCTCGGCTCTGCGTGCAGCAGACGAAAAGGTGATCCGCTTCGGCGAGATCATTGAAGCGCTTGAAGAGCCGCGCGTGCGCCCCTCCGGGCATCTGAAAGCCTGAGATGAAAAAGCATGTCGCGATCCTGATTTCCGGCCGCGGCTCCAACATGACTGCGCTCGTGAAGGCGGCGCAGCAACCGGGTTTTCCTGCCGAGATCGTGCTCGTGCTTTCGAACAAGCCGGAGGCTGCCGGGCTCGAATTCGCAAAATCCCAAGGCATTCCCACTGCTATTGTTCCAAGCAAAGTCTACGGCAAGGATCGGCATGCCTTCGATTCTGCGATGCAAGCGGAGTTGACGAAAGCGGGTACTGACATCATCTGCCTCGCTGGGTTCATGCGGCTGCTAACATCGGAATTCTGCGAGAAATGGGCGGGCCGGATGATCAACATCCACCCTGCCCTTCTCCCGAGTTTCAAGGGCCTCGACACCCATGCACGGGCGCTCGCCGAGGGTGTGAAACTGCATGGCTGCACCACGCATTTTGTGACCCCTGGCATGGATGAGGGCCCGATCATTCTCCAAGCTGCCGTGCCCGTCCTCGATGATGACACGGAAGACAGTCTCGGCGCGCGTGTTCTCGCCGAAGAGCACCAGATCTACCCCGAGACTTTGCGCTTGCTGGCTGCAGGCCAATTGCGGATTGAGGGGCGTCGCGTGAGGATCAAAGCCTAACCACAGGGATTGGCGAGCGAGCCCTCCCCGCATTCATGCATGGCCTCCCATTCCTGCATGAGCACCAAACGTCGACGCGGCATGCGCTGCTCCAGCACTTCGAGATCGAGAATCCGGTCCGTGCGAAAATGCCGGAAGCCGTTTCTGAGTTCGCACCACGCCACAAGACCGCGCGTGGTTTCGAAATATCCAAGGAGCACAGGCCAGAGCACGCGCTCGGTGATCTCGTCTTTGGCATCCTGGTAGCGGATTTTCAGTTTTCGGCTTTCGCGTAGGGCACGACGCAACAGCCCCTCATCTACCTTCCCCGGCTGACGCGCCCGATACATCGGGGCGAAGAGTGGTGCCGAGTTGAAACTGTCACGCAGATTTGCAGGCAGAATGGCTTCGATTTTCGCGCGGGTATCGTCAATCACCCGCTGGAATTCGGGGTCCGAGCGATCGCGCGCGAAGCGCAGACCAAGCATCAGCGCTTCGCATTCCTCCGGCGTGAGCATGAGGGGCGGTAAATCGAAGCCAGAATCGAGCACATAGCCAATGCCCGCCTCGCCGCGGACGGGCACGCCGGAGATTTGCAAGGACACAATATCGCGATAGATCGTGCGCTCGGAAACGCCGGTTTCCTCGGCGAGCATGGCAGCCGTCACCGGCCGGCGATACCGCCGCAGCGCTTGCGTGAGTTGCATGAAGCGTTCAGCCCGCGCCATCATCATCCCCAATTTGATCTGGCGTGATCATAGAAAATGCTCCTGACATACTCTGTCAGGAAAATGACAGCAGCTACGAGCTATAACTCACACTTTCTCAATCGCGACGCGGTTGTCATGGAACGCTGCGCCGCCATAGGGCGCGACGGGATCAGACCCAGTCAGGACATTGATGCCCTTGCCGCCGAGATGCGCGGCATTCGGGAAGATGCCCTCAGCGATCACCACGCCGGGTCGAACACCCGGGAACACAAAGGCTTTCAGCGTCACGCGCCCGCGCTGGTTGGTAACCGCGACGACATCGCCGGCAGCAACACCAAGATTTGTGGCATCCTCAGGGTGAAGCATCAGGCTGGGTTCGCCCTCTTTCTTGATACTGCCCGGCGTTTCGGTGAAGCTTGAATTCAGGAATGAGCGCGCAGGCGCCGTTACCAGACGGAACGGGAATTCGGCATTCGCCGCCTCGATCGCCTCCCAATGGTCGGGGAAGCGGGGCATATCCTCCCACGGGCCCATCAGGCCATCATTGTTGAGTGGCACCTTTTTCCAGTTCGGCGAGAAATGGAACTTGCCCTCGCGATGGCCAAATCCATTCAGGAAATGCGCCGCATTGAAGGGCGGATCGGTGTCGAGAAAGCCTTCTTTCTCAATCGCTTCT
>JBOFZC010000359.1:0-3097 GCA_051654985.1 Rhabdaerophilum sp. | reverse complement strand
GAACCCTGCGGAAATCCGCCTCGATCTGATCCTTGGTGAGATGCACCGCCGGCGCGATGATGTGGCTCGGGGCCTCACCGCGAAGCTGGATGATGTATTCGCCGAGGTCCGTTTCGACCGGGATTACCCCATTCGCCTCAAGATGAGCATTGAGCCCGATCTCCTCGGTGATCATGGATTTGCCCTTGGTCACCGTGCGCGCGCCCGCCTTGCGGCAGATGTCGAGCACGATCTTGCGCGCTTCAGCAGCGTCAACGGCAAAATGCACATGGCCACCGCTCTCGGTGACCTTCTGCTCGTAGCGTTCGAGATAGAGGTCGAGATGTTGAAGCGTGTGGTTCTTGATCTCCTTGGCGCTCTCGCGAAGCGCCTCGAATTCCGGCAAGGCTTCGACCGCCTTAACACGCTTGTCGATGAAATTCTGGCGCACATTCTTGAGCGCGCGCGGAACGCCACCATCCGTGATGGCTTTCTGGGCATTATCCTTGAAGCTGTGGGACGTGGGATGGCCGCTCATGCCTTCACCTCTGCCTTGCCGATGGCGGGTTCGCTGGTCATGTCGGCAAGCACCTCGGCGACATGGCGAACTTCGATCTGAGAACCCATGCGCGACAGTTTTCCGGCCATATTGAGGAGACAGCCGAGATCACCCGCAAGCAGCGTTTTCGCACCTGTGGCTTCGATATTGGCGCATTTCTCACTGACGATCTGATCGGAGATCGGGCCATATTTCACCGCGAATGTCCCGCCAAAACCGCAGCAGACTTCCGAATCTTTCATCTCGATGAGTTCGAGCCCTTCGACCGTCCCCAGCAACCGGCGGGGCTGGCTCTTGATGCCGAGTTCGCGCAGGCCCGAGCAGCTATCATGATAGGTGCAGGAGCCTTTTTGGTTGCCCGTGACTGTCATCACGCCGAGCACATCCGTGAGGAACGAGACGAGCTCATACGTCTTAGCCGCGAGTTTTTCGGCGCGACCCGATAGGCCGGGATCATCCACAAAAAGCTCCGGGTAATGCTTCGCGATCATGCCGCCGCAGGAACCGGAGGGCACGACGACATAATCATAGCCCTCAAAGGACTCGATCATTTGCAGGGCGAGTTCCCGCGTGGTGCGCCGGTCACCCGAATTGAAAGCGGGCTGGCCGCAGCAGGTTTGGGCCGGAACCTCAACAATACATCCCGCCTGTTCCAGGAGCTTCGCCGCAGCAAAGCCAATTGAGGGCCGCACGACATCAACGAGGCAGGTCGCAAACAGAGCGACCCTTGGCTTGGCACCCGGCTCTCGACGGAGCATTGTCTTCTCTTCGTTCTCTTGCACGCGACCAACCAGGCTTATCCGCCCGCTCCCTTGGTATCGACGCCGCTCGCCTGGATCGAGGCTGCGATTGCCTTTGAACTATGCACCGGTTCATAACGGGGGCAAGCGATCCGGAAGCCTTTGTGGGTGGATTTTCGAAGCCATGCGCAGGATCAAAAGCTGAAAGCCATCGATTTCGACCAAAATACCACAGACAGCGGTAAAATAAATGTTCCTTGGCGATAGTTTCTTGCCAGTCGAATTGACCAAGGTTGACCTGCATGACACGATCAAGCAGTTGAAGACAGACGGATTTCTGACTCTACTCAGTCATATCGACGCTCTCCCCGCCAACCTCCCTCCGGCATCGACCATGGAGAAGAAATATGCCGATAGGCATTCTGATGTCGCCCAGCGAGAGGGTTTTTTAGCTCGGCGACGGATTGCCCGCGCCATTCTCTCATTGGCCCTCGATGTTCCGGCTGAGCGGATCGAGATCGGTTCACGCGAAAGCGGCCAACCGCTGGTGATGACACCTTCCAATGCCTTCCATCTCTCGTTCGCAGCGCGCGGCAAGCTGGCACTGATCGCGATCGCAAGCCGACCAATCGGGGTCGATCTTGAAATCGTCGAGACTGACATGCTCATTCCTTGGAACATGTTGCGGCGAGATGAGCGCGCCTTGCTCGACGCCGTTCCATCAAATGATCGTGCAGCGGTGTTCTCAACACTCTGGACCGCCAAGGAAGCGGTTGTGAAGGCCCTCGGCCTAGGCTTTCGAATACCCCCCGAAGCGATCCAGATCGAAGGATGGGTGAGCGGCGAAAAAATTGCGGTCGCCAACCTCGACGAGCTATCCGCCGTGGTAGGCCCCCCGCTGCGCCAATTGCACTTGAAAACGAACCGCAATCTGGTAGTTGCCGAATTGACCGGTGGGCTTGTCGTGGGGGCGGCCTCTATCGCTTAAATTCAATGCGAGCCGGGAACCCGCGATACTCTTAGAGATCGCCGAGCAGGGTCCGATGGAATTCATCACACCATACATCATCCCGGTTCTCCAGATCATCTGGATCGACCTTCTGCTCTCTGGCGATAATGCGATTGTCATCGCCATGGCCTGTCGCGCCCTGCCACCGAAGCAGCGAAAAATCGGCATGATCCTCGGTGCGGGCACGGCCATCGGTCTGCGCATCGTGTTTGCGGTCTTCATCACATACCTGCTCGGAATTCCTTTCCTCAAGGTGGTGGGCGGTCTGCTGCTGCTCTGGATCGGTGTGAAACTCGCGCTTGGCGAGGAAGAAGCAGGCCATGAAGTGGAGTCGAGCGAGAATCTTTGGCGTGCGGTGCGCACCATCGCGATCGCCGACGCCGTGATGAGCCTCGACAACGTGGTGGCCATCGCCGCCGCCGCCGGTGGCAATATCTGGCTCTTTATCTTCGGCCTGCTGCTCTCGATCCCGCTGATCATTTTCGGTTCAACGCTGCTTTCAAGCATGATCGACCGTTTCCCCATCATCATCTGGGGTGGCGCAGCCCTGCTCGGCTGGATCGCAGGGGAAATGATTGTCTCGGATCCGTTCGTGATGAACTGGCTGAAGAGCATCAACCCGAGCTACATCATCTCGAGCGCTGCCTCGGACGGGCACGGTGGCACAACGATGATCACGAAGCCCTTGGGCTGGATATTCTACGGGGCTGCCGCGGTTGGCGCCGCACTGGTGCTGGCTCTGGCCTGGATCATCAAGTCACGTGAGCCAAAGGCAGTGTAAGAAAGCTGACCATGCAAAAACAAAAGGCC
>JBOFZC010000358.1:0-5598 GCA_051654985.1 Rhabdaerophilum sp. | reverse complement strand
GAAACAGGACGACGAATCGCAATGTCCCGAAGAGCCGCTCCAGCGGCACTCCCCAAGCGAGCAAGCAGAGCATGTTCGCCGCGATATGCAGTGGACCAAAATGCAGGAAGCCGGCGGTGAGGTAGCGCCAGGGCTCACCCTCCATCCACTGAGCGGGGAGAATACCACCCCAATCCGCAATGGTGCGCGGCGCGATGTTGAGCTGCCCCTGCAGGGCCGCGAGCCCCAGGAACGCCAGCGCATTGAGAGCCATGATGAACCACACGCCCGGCGTGGGCCGACGCTGGGTTTCGTGCATGGAATCCATCGTCGTCTCCCGCGTTCAGATGAAAAAGCTCGAGATGTCGGCTAGCGACTTCTTCTCGGTGGCGTATTGCGGAATGGTGCAGCTCTTGGCGGGATATCCGGTGACGAGCAAAATATAGGGCTTTTCGTTTGCCGGGCGCTGACAAATCTCGTTGAGAAAACCCATCGGGCTCGGTGTATGTGTCAGCGTCGCGAGCCCGGCCTGATGCAGCGCGGCGATCAGGAATCCGGTCGCGATCGAGACCGATTCCGGCACGTAATAGTTTTTCCGCGTCACGCCATCAGCGCTCATCGAGTTGCGCGCCCCGAAGATCACGATAAGCCAAGGCGCGATTTCAAGAAACGGCTTTCCGGAATCAGTGCCCAACGGACGCAGAGCGCTGAGCCATTCCTCGCCTGCCTTGCCGGCGTAGAAAGCCTTCTCCTCGATTTCAGCCTCAAGCCGAATGCGCGATTTCATTTCCGCATTGCCGATCACCGCGAAATGCCAAGGCTGATGGTTCGCTCCGGAAGGAGCGGTGCCGGCCGTGCGCAGGCATGTCTCTATGATGTCACGCGGGACGGGTAGGTCTGAAAAATCGCGGACAGTGTGTCGCCTCGCCATCACCGCGCGGAAACGCTCCGCCTCCGCACGCATGGCTGCGAGAGGCATTTCCTGAAAATCGGGAAGAGGGATGGGTTCATAGTCGCGGATCATGACGTGCCCCCGTTCCGCACTGTTGGCGGTAGGCCTCAAATCTGGACGCGCTGCTTGACCGCCGCAAGAGCCGCCGCGACCGCGTGCTCGACAGTGAGGTGCGTCGTATCAATACGAACGGCATCCGGCGCAATCTGCATGTTCGGTGCATCGCGCGTATCGCGTGCCATGAGATCGGCGAGGATATCGGCCTCACGCACATCCTCTCCGCGCCCGATCAGCTCGCGGAAGCGGCGGTTCGCCCGCGCAGAAACATCGGCATCAATCCAGAGCTTCGCATGAGCGTCAGGGGCAATGACCGTCCCGATATCGCGCCCATCGAGCACCGCTCCGCCAGGCTGATGCGCAAAATTCTGCTGGAATTGACGCAGGGCGAGGCGCAGACTGGGATACTTCGCGACCCGGCTCGCCTGCTCTCCCGCCGCACGCGTGCGCAACCGCTCATCCACGAGCCATTCAATCGCGAAGGCCCGCGCAATGTCCTCTGCAGCGTGCTCGTCATCGAGATCACGCCCGAGATCAACCATATGCTGCGCCACGGCACGATAGAGCAGCCCGGTATCGAGCATCGGTAAATGAAACACCGCCGCGATGCGTTTCGCGATTGTGCCCTTGCCGGAGGCCGCCGGACCATCGACCGCGATGATCGGCCCGGGCATCAGGAAATCGTCCCGCCAAGCCGCGCCATTAGCGGCAGGAAGTCCGGGAAGCTGGTCGCAATGAAGGTGACATCATCGACCCCCACGGGCTTCTCGCTCGCAAGACCCATGACAAGGAAGCTCATGGCGATGCGGTGATCCATATGCGTTTCGACCTGCCCACCACCCTTGGCTGCTTTGCCGCGCCCCGAGACAATGAGATCATCACCGACAATCTCGTGCTCGACCCCATTCGCTGCGAGGCCCGCCGCCACTGCCGCGAGCCGATCAGATTCCTTCACACGCAATTCCTGCAGGCCGTTCATGCGGGTCTCGCCCGTGGCAAACGCGGCCGCGACAGCCAGCACAGGGTATTCGTCGATCATCGAGGGCGCGCGCTCGGCAGGCACATCAACGCCCTTCAATGCTGAATGACGCACGCGCAGATCGGCAACGGTTTCGCCGCCTTCCTCGCGCCGCTCAAGTTCGGTGATATCCGCACCCATTTCTTTGAGCGTGATGAGCAAACCGACGCGCAGCGGGTTCATCATTACCGACTTCACGACGATCTCAGAACCGGGCGTGATCAGGGCGGCGACAATGGGAAATGCGGCTGATGAAGGGTCAGCGGGCACGAAAATGGGACGAGGTTGCAAAGAGGGCTGGCCTTTCAGCACCACCTTGCGGCCATGCATGCCATGTGGCGAAACCCTGACATCCGCGCCGAAGAAGGCGAGCATCTTTTCGGTATGGTCGCGACTGGCTTCATTCTCGATCACCGTGGTTTCGCCAGGTGCGTTGAGACCTGCGAACAGAACCGCCGACTTGATCTGCGCCGAGGCAACCGGCGTTTCATAGGTGATCGGCAACGCATCAGTCGCGCCACGAATGGTCAACGGCACGCGATTCCCCTCAGCGCACGCAATCACCTGGGCGCCCATCTTCTTGAGAGGATCAAGGATGCGGCCCATTGGGCGCTTTCTCAGCGAAGCATCGCCATCGAAGGTCGCTTGGATAGGATGCCCGCCGACAACACCCATCATCAGGCGCGAACCCGTGCCGGCATTGCCAAAATCGAGCACGCCACGCGGCTCAAGCAGGGTTCCCACCCCCATGCCGCGCACGCGCCATTCTCCCAGCGCGAGATGCTCGACCGTTGCGCCCAGGGCGCGAGCCGCGTCTGCTGTGCGCAGAACATCCTCGCCCTCGAGTAGACCGGAAACACGGGTTTCACCCACCGAGAGTAGCCCGAAAATCAGCGCGCGATGCGAAATCGATTTATCGCCGGGAACTTGAACGACGCCCTTCAGGGGCGTTCCAGCTCGGGCATGCATCGGTCTGGGAGGGACGGCGTGGCTCATAGCGAAAGAGTCCTTCTGTCGAGGCGCAACGCCGGACCAGCTCCCATCCGGTCCCGCATGAAATCGAGATCACGCTGCAAGCCGTAGAAACGCGCATTGACAGGCGATGATGCACCCTCTAACGGGCTTCATCCCGACTTTGCAAGCGATCGTTCGGCGTGGCACATGCGCCTTGCGATCACTTGAAGACGGCAAAGAATTTCCATGAACATTCAAGACGGGACCTCGACCGTGGCGAAGCCTGAACTTGGCACCAAACGCACCTGCCCCGTAACGGGCAAGAAATTCTATGATCTCAACCGCGATCCGGTTGTTTCTCCCTTCACCGGGCAGAAATATCCGCGCTCGATGTTTGATCCGCAGGCGAAGCTTGCGAAGGTTGCGGAGGTCGAAGAAGACGATACCGAACTCGCAGCCGCAAGCCCCGAATTCGTGCCGCTTGAGCAGGTCGCCGCTGATGACGCAGCTGCAGCACCGGATGTCGATGCGATCGAGATCGAGGACGAAATCGGCGACGAGGATGACACGTTCCTCGCTCCGGAAGAAGACGAAGACGACAGCGATGTTGCCGACCTCATCGATGGCGATATCGAGGAAGACGAGGAAACCTGATCCGGGTGGATGCCTCTCTTTCCCCTTGCGGTGAGAGAAGGCTTGTGACAGAAACCCGGCCGGACGAGCAATTGTCCGATCTGAGTGTGGTGTTTGGGCCCTTGCCCAACCCGAAACTCGGAAGACGACGAAGCACCAGCCCAGGCTGCTTTGTGTTAGATGTGGGGGTATAGCTCAGCTGGGAGAGCGCTTGCATGGCATGCAAGAGGTCAGCGGTTCGATCCCGCTTACCTCCACCACCTTAACCCATTGATATTATTACGCTATCCGACGTTTCGACTTCCTCCGAACTGTCCGCGGGATAGCGGTTTTGCGCGCTGGTTTTGGGCTCTGCACGCGCGGCCATGGCTTCCTGAGTGAAGTGAACCGATGCTTCAGCGAAAAATCGAACCCCTTGGGGCGTTTCGTGACGAGCACCGAAGTCGAGCACGCCGCTCAGCATGATGCGAACCGCAGCTACCAAGATATCGCAACCGTCATGACAACGACTGCTACGGAGGCGCTTCTTTGCCATTGGGAGCTTGATGCAGGTCCTATTCTGAAGCTCTGGCCTGCCATTGGTCGGGGTTTTCGCTCTTTCCAATGAGGGCGAGGCCTTGGGCAATGGACTCGAACTGGTCCGCCGAAGTCAATTTTTCTTCGCCGAAGCGGTCGACAAAAATGCGTTTGACCGCGGGAACGAAGGAGGTTCCGCCCGTCAGAAACACCTTCTCCACGCGCTCAGCGCCGATGCCCGCGTTTGCCAGCACCTGATCGACCGTGGCCGAAATGCGGTTGAGATCATCGGCGATCCATCGCTCGAAATCCGCGCGGGCGATCATCGCTTGGATATCGATCCCTTCTTTGGAAAACCGGAATTCGGCAGCATCCTGGGATGACAGCGCCATCTTGGCCGCCGAAACGGCGCGATAAAGCAGGAAACCGAGATCATTCTCCACCAACGCAACAAAATCATGGAGTGGCTCGGGCTCAAGCGCGAAACGCGCGAGTTCTTTTAGTTCTCGCAAATCGTTGCTGCCCTTCAGGAATGCGAGTTCGTTCCAGCGGGCGAGAGTGGCAAAATAATGCACGGGCAACGGTAGAACCTTACCGAAAGATCGATAGCGCCCGTCCTTGCCAAGGCGCGGTGCCACCACGTGATCGATGATGCGGGAATCAAAGGTATCCCCGGCGATGCCAATCCCGGCATGCCCGAGCGGCTCCGCTTTCAGAACGCCGTTTGGGCGTGAAAAGCGCAGAATGGAAAAATCACTTGTTCCGCCACCAAAATCGGCGACGAGCACAATCGCATCGCGATCAAGGTTTCGAGCAAAGGAGAAAGCCGCACCAACGGGTTCGTAGACATAGCGCGCCTGGACGACGCCGAGGCGGCCGAACGCCTCTCTGTAGCGCTGCATCGCCAGAGCATCATCCGGATGGCTGCCCGAAAAACGGACAGGCCGGCCGATAGTCACGTTGGCCGAGGAAAGATCGAGCCGTGCATCGGCATGCCTCACGAGCGTTCTCAGGAACGCGGCGAGAAGATCCTCGAACTGGAAATTCTGCCGGAAGATCATCGTCTTCTGAAAGCTGCGACTGGCTGCAAAGGACTTGAAGGATTGGATGAAACGCACCGCGGTCTGCCGTTCGATGAGGCGTTCGATCGCCCAGGGACCGCCCTCAACGTTCGGCGGCAGCGAACTGCCTGGCCGTTCCTGTGAAAAGCACAATGCCGAGGCATAGACGCTATAGGCGGTGCCGCCATGATCGAAGCGTAAGGTTTGAACGCGCCCATCCGTTGTCGCAATGGCGAGAACAGTATTGCTCGTGCCGAAATCGACACCGATCGATTGGACAGCCAGAGCGGTTGACATGGGGAACTCTCGGAATGCGGCGGGGTGCGCGGTCTAGTAGGGCGGCGCCGACATAGCAAGTGCGACAGGCGCAAAGTGATGCCCCCGGATGCGAATGTCGGCTCTTGATGCGCCAGAGCCAAGCCTTGAGC
>JBOFZC010000357.1:0-1576 GCA_051654985.1 Rhabdaerophilum sp. | reverse complement strand
CAATCGCCACAAGATCAGCCCCCGCGAACACCGTGACATGCCCCTCCATGATGGGTGCATCGCGCCCACGCAGAATGATGCCCTGCCCGCGCCGCAACCGCCCGGCATCGTTCGAACTGACCGTCAGCGACGGCAAATCGTCGAGCCCTCGCTCGACGGGAGCGATGAGCGCGGCGAGATGTGCCTCCCGTTCGGCAGGATCGGCGATCTCTCGCGTCAGGTCTTCGGCGGAAATGAAAATCGCTTCAGGGAAAGGTCCAACCCGCGTGCGGCGCAGAGCGGTGACATGGCCGAAACAACCGAGCGCGCGGCCGAGATCGCGGGCGATGGCACGCACATAGGTGCCCTTCCCGCATTCCGCCTCGATCACGGTGGCATCCGGCGTGTGGCTGACGATGGCGAGGCGATCGATGATCACCTCGCGCGCCTCGAGCTTCACGGTTTCGCCATCGCGCGCGAGATCATAGGCACGCTCGCCATCAATCTTGATGGCTGAAAATTGCGGCGGCACCTGCTGGATCGCACCCGTGAAACGCGGCAGCAACGCTTCCACTTCGGCGCGCGAGGGGCGCTTTTCCGAGGTTTTCGTGGCTGTGCCTTCGGTGTCATCCGTGGTCGTCTCGGTGCCCCAGGTCACGGTGAAGCGATAGGCTTTCTCGCCATCCATCACGTAGGGAACCGTTTTCGTCGCCTCGCCAAGCGCAATTGGCAGGCAACCCGAGGCCAGTGGGTCGAGCGTGCCAGCATGCCCGGCCTTCTTGGCGCGGAACACGCGCTTGACGATCGCGACCGCGTGCGTCGAGGTCATGCCCACGGGCTTATCCAGGATGAGCCAGCCATGGACATCGCGCTTTTTCGGGCGCGGTTGGGCAGCGGGTGCGGGAGCGTTCATGTCGGGTCCGGTTCGTCGTTTGTCTGGTTGGCGAGGTCGCGTTTGACGCGTTCCTCCGCGAAAATCTTCTCGATGCGCGCCGCCTCGTCATAGCGGTCATCGACGCGGAAGCGGATATCCGGGGCGAATTTCAAGCCGCGCAGCCGTCGCGAGACTTCGCCACGCAGGGGCTTGGCATTGCGATTGAGTGCGGCGACCGCTTCTGCTTCGCCTTTTCCGCCGAGTGGCATGATCAGCACGGTGGCGTGCCGCAGATCCGGCGACATCCGCACCTCCAGCACCGATATGATGAAGCCATCGAGCGCTGCGTCGTGCACATCGCCGCGCGACAGGGCATCGGAAAGCGCGTGGCGCACCTGCTCGCCCACGCGAAGCTGGCGCTGGGAAGGGCCCTTGAGGGGCTGGGACGGATGCATCTGAAAAAACCCTCAAAAGCAGGTGGCGGGATTTGGACCCGCATCACCCAACCAGAATTGCGAAAGAAAGCGGGGCCTCAGAGGCTCCGCTTGATCTCTTCCGTACGGAAGCATTCGATCACGTCACCAGCGCGCATGTCTTCGTAATTGGCGAAGGCCATGCCGCATTCCTGACCGACCTGAACTTCCTTCACCTCATCCTTGAAGCGCTTCAGCGTTTTCAGCGTGCCCTCGTGGATCACGACATTGTCGCGGATCAGGCGAACGC
>JBOFZC010000356.1:0-1050 GCA_051654985.1 Rhabdaerophilum sp. | reverse complement strand
CGCACGGGGTCATAGCTCGCGGGGTCTTGCCCGTCGCCAAACCAGTCTTTGGTGAATTCATCTCTCATCAGAGCGAGATAGCGCACGCTGCGAAAAAGTGGAAACCGGTTTTTCGCAAAAAAGCGTGCGAAAACCAACGATCAAGAGCGCCATGCCCCCTCGCTGTCACGCGAAGCGCGCGATTTCCGCTGCGAGCGCTTCGAAATCTTCGACAATCACATCCGCACCGGCTTCTCGCAGAATATCCACCGACTGAAACCCCCACGATACGCCGATCGCGCGCACGCCGGCGGCCTTCGCCATTCTCATGTCGTAGGAGCTATCGCCGATCATGGCCGTGCGGGAAGCGGCGATCCCGGTTTCGCGGATCGCATTCTCGATCATGCCGGGATGCGGCTTCGAGGGTGCATCATCGGCGGTTTGCGTGGTGATGAAATGGCTCTCCCAGCCATAGGTTTTCTTGATCGCCGCCACACCGCGCCGTGATTTGCCTGTGGCGATCCCGAGGGCATGCCGTCCCTCGGATGTCAGCTCTGCGAGCAGCGCATCGGCGCCCTCGAAAAGTGTTTCGAGCTCAGGTTCGTGGGTTCTCAGATAATGAAAGGCCTGCCGGTAATGCTCGGCGGCTTCCTCAACCGGTCCATCTTCGCCCACGAGCACGGAAAACGCCTCGCTGAGCGAGAGCCCGACAATCGAGAGCGCACGCTCGCGATCCGGCATCGGGCGACCCAGAGCGCGGAAGGCCCGGCGCTGGCTTTCAAGAATGATCGCCTCGGAATTGAGCAAGGTGCCGTCGAGATCGAACAAAAGGAGCGTGCGGGAATCGGTCATATCGGGCGGGTTACACTTTTCCCGCCCGGGCCGAAAGGGCTCAGCCCGCCTGGTTGCAAGCCCGCATATGTTGGCGAAACTCGCGGCTTCCGCGCTCGAGCTTTTTATCTTCTGCCTGTTTGCGGCACTCGAGCATTTTGGCCTGACGCGGATCTTTTTTCGCGACACAGCCCTGAATGGCATCACGGCGTTCCGCTTCCGTAAGACGCTGTTCGGCAA
>JBOFZC010000355.1:0-2447 GCA_051654985.1 Rhabdaerophilum sp. | reverse complement strand
CCATCGCTGTCTCGAGCCGCCGTTTCGGATGAAAAATCCCCGGCGTATCGACGAAGATGATCTGCGTCTGTCCCTCCATCGCGATGCCGCGAATTTGTGTGCGCGTTGTTTGAACCTTGCGCGAGACGATCGAGATTTTGGCGCCCACCAGCGCGTTCATCAGCGTGGATTTTCCGGCATTCGGAGCGCCGATCAGCGCCACAAAGCCGCACCGTGTTTCGGGTGTGGTGCCCGCTTCCAACGTCATGCGAGTACCCCTTCGCGCTCAAGCCAGATTTCCGCAGCCGCACGCTCGGCCACGCGCTTGGAAGGCCCGCGTCCACGCGCTTCTGCATAGCCCTCAACCTTGACCGCCACTTCGAATTCCGGGGCATGATCAGGGCCAGAGCGGCCGATATCGACATAGAGTGGCACGGAAAGCCCTTTCGCCTGAACCAGTTCTTGCAACCGGGTTTTCGGGTCTTTCGGCGCGGTGACCGGCTGGTGCATTCGCGCTTCCCAATGGACGCGGATCAGACGCCGCGCCGCATCAAAACCCCCATCGCGAAACACCGCGCCGAGCAGAGCTTCGCAGGCATCGCCCAGAATGGCATCGCGCTTGCGCGCGCCGGAGCGCCGCTCGCCTTCGCCGAGGCGGATATGTTCGCCAAGGCCCCAGAGCCGCGCGATTTCGGCGCAAGTCTCTTTGCGCACGAGGTCGGCAAGCCGGCGCGAGAGTTCGCCCTCACTCGCTTTGGGGAATGTTTCAAATAGCAATTCCGAGATCACCAGACCCAAGACGCGATCACCAAGATATTCGAGCCGCTGATAGCTCTTGCCGCCAGGCAGCGAGACCGAGACATGGGTGAGAGCTTCCTCGAGCCATTCGGCGTCGAGGAACTGATAGCCGATCCTTGCCTCGAGAACGTCACGCCCCGGCCGCGGCGGCATCAGCGGATCTTCTGGAAAATGCGGCCCCAGCGCACATCCGTCGGCCAGCGCCAGATTTGCCAGGCTTGGGTTCCCTCTTCCACGGAGAAGAAGATCATTTGCGCCTTGCCCACGAAATTGTTGAAAGGCACGAACCCGACCGAGCCGAGATCGCGGCTGTCAGTCGAATTGTCACGGTTATCGCCCATCATGAAATAATGCCCTGCCGGCACGACATATTCGACCGTGTTGTCAAAATAGCCGCGATCTCCCTCGCGCTCGATCACGTGATAGGTCACGCCATTGGGAAGCGTTTCACGAAAGCGCGGTGCGCGCGCGACGCGGCCAAAGGCATCGCGATCATCGACGAAACCATCCGGCGCTTTCTGCACAAACTGGCCATTGATGCGCAATTTTCCGTCCAGCACCTGCACACGGTCGCCCGGCAGGCCGATAACGCGTTTGATGTAATCGGTTTCGTTATCTTTCGGCAGCTTGAACACGGCGATATCGCCGCGCGTCGGCTCGCCGGCCCAGATCCGACCCGAAAGCGGCGCGATCGAGAACGGGAACGAGTGCTTCGAATAGCCGTAGCTGTATTTCGAGACGAAGAGATAATCACCGATCAGCAACGTCGGGATCAGCGAGCCCGAGGGGATGGAAAACGGTTGGAACAGGAACGTGCGGATCAAAACCGCGATCAGCAAAGCCTCGATGATGACGCGGATGGTTTCGCCAATCCCGCTGCCCGATCGGGATTTCATATCACTCTCGGGCACGGGGCTTGTCATCGGAAGAGCAGTCCTTGGTATCACAATGGGGAATGTTGTGGGCGGTATACAGGCCGCCCCTTGCGAGAGCAATGCGGCGTAACAGGGGCATCTCAGCCGATTTCCGGCAAAGCTTCGATCACCACCACCGCGAGGGCATAGGGTGCATCATCGGTGATTGTGAGATGCAGAACCGCGCGATGCCCGGTGGGTGTGATGGCCTTCAACCTTTCCGCCGCCTTGCCGGTGAGTTGAAGTGTGGGCTGGCCGGAGTGGAGGTTCACGACACCCATATCGCGCCAGGCCGTGCCCATGCGCAGCCCCGTGCCGAGCGCCTTGGCGCAGGCCTCTTTCGCGGCGAAGCGCTTGGCATAACTCGCTGCGCGTTCGGCCCGCCGCTCGGAGCGCGCACGCTCGGTTTCGGTAAAAACCCTAGTGATAAACCGCTCGCCAAACCGAGCGAGTGTCTTCTCGATGCGGTCGATGCGGCACAGATCAGAACCAATCCCGATGATCATGCGGAAACGTTGCTGCGCCGGCCGCGATCCATCGCGAGGCGCATTTCGGCGATCGCCGCTGGCAGACCGACGAAAATCGCTTCGCCCATCAGGAAATGGCCGATGTTGAATTCGACGAATTCCGGCACGGTGGCGAGCTTTTCTGCAGTTTCGAAATCAAGGCCATGCCCCGCATGCATTTCGAGACCGAGAGCGGCGCCGAGGGCCGCGCCAGCCTTGAGGCGCTGGAATTCGCGTTCGGCCTTCTGCA
>JBOFZC010000354.1:0-3038 GCA_051654985.1 Rhabdaerophilum sp. | reverse complement strand
ACGACGGTGGCGAAGTAAACTCGAATAGATTTGCCGCCATATGATGCGGCATCAGGAGACAAACATGTCCGGCATCAATGCCTTCATCGACGCGGAAGTGAAATCCAACGACGTGGTGCTCTTCATGAAGGGCACGCCGCAATTCCCGATGTGCGGGTTTTCCGGCCAGGTCATCCAGATCCTCGATTATGTCGGCGCGCCGTACAAGGCGCATAATGTGCTCGACAATGCCGAGCTGCGCCAGGGCATCAAGGATTACGCCAATTGGCCGACCATCCCGCAGCTCTACATCAAGGGCGAGTTTATCGGCGGCTGCGATATCGTGCGCGAGATGTTCCAATCCGGCGAACTCGCCGAAACGCTGGCGGCGCAGGGCGTCGCAGTGAAAAAGGCGGGTTGACCCCGCCTTACTACCGCGCCCTCACCCCACGCGCGAAGCCGGTGATTGTGCCGACCATCTGCCCCTCGATGCCCGCAAAACCGTGATAGCCCTGCGCCTGGCAGGCATCGCCGTCATCGCGCCCACCGGAAAGCCAGGTGACGCGCACTTTCGCCCCACCCCACGCCTTGAACGGTTCGACGAGGCCGGGCAGCGTCACGCGGCAACCATCGTTGCGGTGATGCACCACGAGCAGCGGCGGCATGGCATCGGGCGAGCCGACATTGGCTTGGAACTGATCCAACATACCGGAGGTGATCACCAAGGCGTCGGCGTCGAGCGCACGATGCATCCGCGTCGCGGCGCGACTGGTGCCTACGACAATTACGGGCTTCGCGATCTTGCGCATGGCGGCAATCGCTGCCGAAGGGCTGGTGCCTGCATCAAGAGCAAGCGTGGCAAATCCAGCATTGGCGAAAGATCGCCGTGTGCGGATCAAGGAGTTGCCCCGCAGAGTCGTGATCTCGCCATCCCCGGTGATGCCGAGATAACCATTGCCTCCGGCCATCAGGATGATCGAGCCGCGCGGCTTGCCGTTCGGGCGCTCCAGCACACCGCCAGTGCCAAGTTCTGGCAAGAGTTCAGCGGCCATGGCGGATGATGCGACAATGAGGCTGAAAGCCGCGATAACAATGTGTTTCATGAAGACCCCCTGATGACTTGCCAAATCCGGTCTATGAGCCATTGGCCGTCAAGGACTGTGCGCCAACGCACGCCCAATGAACGCGAAAGCATCGGGGCTCGACCATTCCGCCGGCCCCGCGAGATAAGCCAATTCGCAACCATTGGCATCGAGCAGGATCGTCGTCGGCATGCCGAAAGCGCGACCCACGGATTTCAAATCCTGAAAGATTTTCGCCGTGGGGTCGGCATAGAGCGCAAGGTTTTTGACATTCACCTCATCGAGGAATGTTTTCGCTTTTTCGACATTGCGCGTATCGATGTTGATTGCGACCACCTCGAAATCCGGCCCGCCGAATTTCTGCTGCAGCCGATCGAGAGCGGGCATTTCGTGCCGGCACGGCGCGCACCATGTGGCCCAAAGGTTCACCAGCACCGTTTTGCCGCGCATCGCCGAGAGCGTGGTGTCGCGCCCATCCGGCAGCTTGAACGAGAGATCGCGCAGGCGTGCGGGCTCTGTCGGGATTTGTAGGGCGGCCACTTCGCCTTTCACCAACGGCTTCAGAGCTGCTGTGAGCGGTTGGGCCGCCTTGCACGCCGCGATATCAGGGGAAGCGGGCTTCAAGAGCTTGTCGAGCCCGCCGAAGGCATATAGCGAAGCGGCCACGAGAATAGCGCCCATGAGAAGGGGCCCGGCCAGAGCCGCAAGGCTTGAGCGGGCGGGTTTTCCTTCAACCATACAGGGCACCTTTGGAGTTCGACATGGCCAACGAAATGTGGGGCGGCAGGTTCGCGGAAGGCCCGGCCGCCATCATGCAAGAGATCAACGCTTCGATCTCTTTCGACAAGAGGCTGGCGGATCAGGATATCCGCGGCTCAATCGCACAGGCCGAGATGCTTGCCGCGCAAGGCATCATCGATGCGCAATCGGCGGAAGCGATCATCCAGGGATTGGGCAAGGTCAAGGCGGAAATTGACGCTGGCACTTTCACATTCAAGACATCGCTTGAAGACATTCATATGAATGTTGAAGCCAGGCTCGCCGAAATCATCGGCACACCGGCGGGGCGCCTACACACCGCGCGCTCGCGGAACGATCAGGTCGCGACCGATTTCCGCCTTTACGTTCGCGACGCCATCGACATGATCGATGCGGCGTTGAAGGACCTCCAGAGGGCTTTGGCCGAAAAGGCGCTCACGCATGCCGCGACCGTGATGCCCGGTTTTACGCATCTCCAATCGGCGCAGCCCATCACCTTCGGCCATCACATGATGGCCTATGTCGAGATGATCGGGCGTGATCGCTCCCGTTTCGCCGATGCCAGGAAACGCCTCAATGAATGCCCTCTCGGTGCAGCGGCGCTTGCGGGAACCTCGTTCCCGATTGATCGCGAGCGCACTGCGAAAGCGCTGGGTTTTGATCGCCCCACGGCGAACAGCCTCGATTCGGTCTCGGACCGGGATTTCGCGTTGGAAACACTCGCAGCGATCTCGATCCTCGCGATGCATCTCAGTCGCTTTGCCGAAGAGATCGTGATCTGGACCTCGGCGCAGTTCGCCTTCGTGAAGCTCTCGGACAAGTTCACGACCGGCTCCTCGATCATGCCGCAGAAGCGCAATCCCGATGCGGCCGAGCTGGTGCGCGCGAAATCGGGCCGCATTTTCGGCTCGCTGATCGGGCTGCTCACGGTGATGAAGGGGCTCACCCTCGCCTATGCCAAGGATATGCAGGAAGACAAGGAACAGACCTTCGATGCGATCGATTCCATCGCGCTCTGCATCGCCGCAACCGCAGGCATGGTGCGCGACATGGAGCCCGACGCGAAAAGGCTAAAAAAGGCTGCAGGTTCGGGCTATGCCACTGCGACCGATCTCGCGGATTGGCTGGTGCGCACACTGAAAATGCCGTTTCGCGAGGCCCATCATGTCACGGGTCGCATCGTCGGCCTTGCCAGCGCGAAGGGTATTGATCTCGAAA
>JBOFZC010000353.1:0-2224 GCA_051654985.1 Rhabdaerophilum sp. | reverse complement strand
CCGAGCCAGAGAAAGATCGGGCGTTCCTCCAGGATTTTGCCGAAAACGCTCCATCGCGGCTCATCTGGCCAGAATTTCGGCGGTAATTGGCGCAACTGATCGGGCTGTGAAAGCGCCGTGACCACCAACCAATAGATCGGGAAAATCAACACCGCGCAGGTGAGGATCACGCTGGCATAAAGCAGGATACGGGCGGGAAGGCTTTGTCTCATCGCACCCTCACAGATTGTCCGGCGCGCGTTGCATGGTGAGCTTGGCGGCGATCACGCAGATCACGAGCGTCACCACCCCGATCGCCGAGGCATAGCCCATGCGAAAGAAGCTGAAGGCCTGCTCATAGGTCATGATCGAAAGCGTTTGCGTGGCCTTCAGCGGCCCGCCGCCGGTGAGCACGTAGATGATCGAGAAATCCCGGAAGATCCACAGCATCACCAGCACGGTGGTCACGCCGATCACCGGCATGAGGCACGGCAAGGTGATGTAGCGCAGACGCTGGAAGGCATTGGCACCATCAACGCGCGCCGCGGAATAATAATCCTCAGGGATCGATTGCAGTCCCGCAAGCGACATGATCGACACGAAGGGATAGCCCTTCCAGATCATCGTTGTGGCCACGACTGCGAAGGCCGCGTCGGGGTCGGAGAACCAGTTGATCGTCTTGTCGATGAACCCGAGGGAGAGAAAAACCCAGTTCATCAGTCCAAAGGATGAGTCGAAAATCCAGGCGAAAATCACGACCGCAATCACTTCAGGAATGGCCCAGGGCATCGCCACCAGCAGTCGCGCAACCGATCGCCCTTTGAAGCGATTGTTCACGAGCAATGCCGTGCCAAGGCCAAGAATGAAGCAGGCACTCGTGACAATCAGAATGAGTTTCAATGTCACCCAGCAGGCATTCCAGAAATCCGGCGAGGTGAAGAGCCGCTCGTAATTCGCGGTGGTGAAGGGGCGGCGCGGCTGATCGAGCCGCGCAATCCCGACATTCTGGAACGAGAGATCAACCGAGACGATCAGCGGATAGACAATGATCGCCGCGATCAGCAGCACGGCGGGTGCCAGCAGCACGTAGCCAAGCCAGTGTTGCCGGCTCGGCCTTGCGAGATCGAGAGAGAAGCGCCCGCCTGCCATCGTGCTTACTGCTTCTGGATCGCTTCAGCCTTGGTCTGCATGGTGGCAGCCACGACTTTGGGGTCGAGATCCTGGATGATCATGCGCTGGGATTCTTCCATGATCATCTTGGCGAACTCGTTGTACTGGATCTCCAGCCCCTTGGGGATGCGATCAACAGCGGCTTTTGAAGCGGCCTGTGCGGTTTGTACCAGGAGGTCAAAATGCGGGGTTGCCGTTTTCGCGCCGTCGGTTTTGGCGCGCGGGCTGGGCGGTGTCGAATTCGCCAACGTCGCGAAATCGCTTTGGAATTTGTCCGATGTCGCAATGGAGATGAAATCCCAGACAAGCTTTTTCGAATCCGCCGGGATTTCAGAGGCCATGCCGAGGATGTTCGAGGAACCTCCGAGCGGCGGGTTGAACGGCGGTGCCGCGATCTTGATCTGATCTTTCGCCTTGCCGCGCTGGATGATCGGGTAGAGCCAGGGGCCGTCGAGTTTCATCGCGATGCGTCCGTCAGCGAACATCTGACGTGTTTCGCCAGCCGAGAGATCGCGCGGTGTGAGCGAGTTTTTCACAACCTCTTTCCAACGGGAAAGACCCTCGACCATCTGCGGGGTGTTGATCGTCACCTTGCCATTGGCATCGGTCCAGCGACCGCCGGCATCGAGCGTATAGTTCATCAGCTCGGAGAGATATTGTCCGCCACCGCCCTTGGTCTCGTGTCCTGTGCCGAACTGGTCGGGGATGCCATCGCCGTTGGTGTCTTTTGTGAGCTTGCGCGCAGCGGCAACATATTCTGCCCAGTTCTTCGGGGGCTCGATCCCCTCTTTTTTCAGCATCTCCTCGTTATAGGCGAAGATATTGCCGAAATAGAGCATCATCACGCAGACGGATTTGCCCTTCCACTGGCAAGCGCCCTGCCCGGCCCAGCCATCCAGATTGAGCCCTGACGTGCGAATGTAAGGGGTAAGATCCTCAAGCCAGCCCTGATCGGCAAATTTCTGGAACTCGAATGAGGCGAGATGCACGATTTCCGGCGGCTTTCCGCCCGCGAAAAGCGTCGTCATCGTGTCCGCATAGGCGCCACGCTCGACTTTGGTCCATTCCACTTTGA
>JBOFZC010000352.1:0-2698 GCA_051654985.1 Rhabdaerophilum sp. | reverse complement strand
TTTCCGTGGTCAAGGTCATCGCTTCTTCCATCCGCAAGGGCAACGTTATCGAGCTCGAGGACAAACTCTATTCCGTGATCTCGGCCGAAAGCTTCTTTCCCGGCAAGGGCACACCCACGACGCAGATCGACGCTCGCCGTCTCTCGGATGGCGTGAAGACCACCGTGCGCTATCGCACCACCGAGCAGGTGGAAAAGGCCTTCGTGGAAGAGAAAGACTACACCTTCCTCTACAAGGACGATAACGGCTACAATTTTATGGATCAGGAGAGTTTCGAGCAGCTCTCTGTTCCCGAAGACACTTTGGGTGACAACGTTCCCTATCTGCAAGAGAACATGATTGTCCGCCTCGGTGTGTTCAACGGCCTTGCCGTCACCGTGACGATGCCGCAGCGCGTCACCCTCGAAATCGTGGAAACCGAGCCGGTGACCAAGGGCCAGACGGCCTCATCCTCCTATAAGCCCGCGATCCTCTCGAACGGCGTGCGCACGCTCATCCCGCCGCATGTCACTGCCGGCACGCGTGTGATCATCAACACGGAAGATGGTTCTTACGTGGAGCGTGCGAAGGATTGAGGCAAAGCGCCCGCTTGCCGCGCGCTCCTGCCCGACCTAGTGTCGCCCCCGGTCCAAACCGGGGGTTTTTTTATGGGTAAGTCCACGATGCGCGCAGCGGGCCTTATGGCTATTGCCTGTTTTGCGTTGGTGAACCCCACGCAGGCCCAGAACGCGCCTGCTGCACAGGCCCCCGCGAAGGTCGATCTCAAGCTCTTTGAGAAAGCGGAAGTCGATCGCTCCAAAGGGTGCAGCTTCGTGCTTTGGCAGGAGGATCGCGACCCGGAAAAAGATCGCTTCGCTTATGTGTTCAGCGAAACCCTGGGTCGCAACCATGCGCGCGAGAATGCGCGGGTGAAGATCGGCCTGGAAGTGTTGAGTTTCCGTCGTGTGGCTGTCGGCGGTGCGAAGGAATTTGGCTACAAGACCTTCCCCTATGCGCTCTACAAGGCCGAGAAGGACGACAGCTACCTGATTTTCGACCTGAAGCTTGAGGATTCGCCGGGCGAAGTGATGGATGTCACCGGTGGAACGATGACCGTGATCCGCTCCAAGCTCCCGCCTTTTGTCATCAGTGTGAAGGGCAATGCCGGTTGCAACACACCGGCCGCAGCACCCGCTCCGGCTCCGCGCACGGCTGCTCCTGCGCCGCAGCAAAGTGCGAACCGGCAGCTCATCACGCCGCCCGCGATGTTCGAGGCTTATCCCGTGCGCGGCAACCAGGTGCCTGCGAAACTGCGCGCCGAGGCTGTCAAAACCATGGGCTGCAAGGATGCCAATCTGCGCAAGGGTGGCACGGGCTATTCGATGAGCGAGGAATCGGCGATCTGGGATCTGACATGCCAGGATTACACCGGTGGGCCGGGCAAGATCATGGTTCTGGTCTACACACCTGACCCCGCGCAGAACTATACGTTCCTGCGTTTCGAGGTGCCAAAGGGCAAAGAGCGCCAGACCCATATCCGCGAGATCGTCAATCCGAAATGGGATTTGAAAACGCGCACCATCACCTCCGTGGTGACCGAGGGCAATGGGCGCGACTGCGGAATTTTTGAGCGCCATCAGCTCAATGAAGAAGGCCAGTTCGAGCTGATCGAGTATCGCGAGAAGACGATGTGCGATGGCAAATCGATGGAGCCTCGCGAGTTCCCGCTGGTCTATCGTCGCTGACAGCCTGCACGTCTCGCTTGCTGGATTTTTGCGCCGGCGCATGCGACAGACGCGCCCAAGAACAAGACGCGCGAGGACAGCATGCCGAACCCCCTTCTCGTTGAGATCACCCGCGGCGGCATCGTCGAGAGCGGGCATGCCGGGGCGATTTGTGTCGCGGATGCTGAGGGCACGATCGTGTTTTCGATGGGCGATATCGAGCGCGCGATTTTCCCGCGTTCGGCCATCAAGGGCTTTCAGGCACTTCCTTTGATCGAGTCCGGTGCAGCGGATCGTTTTGGCCTCAGTGCGGCCGAACTCTCGCTCGCCTGTGCCAGTCATTCGGGCGAGGAGGAGCATACGAAAACCGCGGCTTCGATGCTTGCGAAAGCCGGGCGGGACGAGACATGCCTTGAATGCGGTGCGCATTGGCCGATGGGCGAGAAGGCGACGCACTCGCTTTTCGCCTCCGGCCGCAAACCCTCGGCGCTGCACAACAATTGCTCGGGCAAGCATTCCGGCTTCATCTGTACAGCGATTGAAATGGGGCATGACCCCAAGGGCTATATCCAGCCCGATCACCCCACAATGCGCGAGGTCAGTACCGCGATTGAAACGATGACCGGGTTTGATCTGTCGAAAACCGCGCGTGGTGTCGATGGCTGCTCGATTCCGACTTTCGCCATTCCGCTGAAAAACATCGCCACGGGGTTTGCGAAGTTCGCCAGTGGCGAGGGGTTATCCGCGTCGCGTGCCGGGGCTGCAAAACGCCTGCGGGAAGCGGTTGCGGCCTCGCCGTTTCACGTGGCCGGCACAAAGCGTTTTGACACCGAGGCGATGGAGCAGTTGCGTCAGCGTGCCTTCATCAAGATGGGTGCCGAAGGCGTTTATTGCGGTGCCTTGCCCGAGAAGGGCCTTGGTGTCGCGATCAAGATCGACGATGGTGCCACCCGTGCCGCCGAGATCGCGATGGCGGCAATTCTCGCGCGGTTTCT
>JBOFZC010000351.1:0-1488 GCA_051654985.1 Rhabdaerophilum sp. | reverse complement strand
GTCACGCCAGCGCAGGCCACCAGGGCCTCAAGCAGCATATCGCCCGAACACAGCTCGGCGCCCGAACCGCCCGTGAGCGGGTGCAACCCGGCTTCGGCAATCGCGCGGCCGGTTTCGACCTTGCAGGCGATCTTCGCTTCATCGATCGCGCCTTTGGCGCGAAGCGTGAGCACTGCGGCATGCGAATCTTCCCGGTATTTCGCCTTCAGCGGCGCCTGAATGGCGCGCAGGGCTTCGGCATCGATCACGGCGTCAGACATGAAAACCTCGTTTTGGCTCACCACCAGAAGGCAGTGGCGTCCGATGAAGCAACTTTGGCGCTCGATTGGCCTTCTGAGAGCGATCCGTCAAGCGCATCGAGCACGCGGCGGCTCATCGCGTGGAAATCATCGGAGCGTTTGTCGCGCGGGCGGGGCAATTCCACCGGAATTTCCGTGAAGATTCGCCCAGGTTTGGGCTGCATCACGACAATGCGATCGGCGAGCGTGATGGCTTCATCCACATCATGCGTGACGATCAGCACCGACAGACGCTCGGTCTCCCAAAGAGCGAGCAGATGCTCGTGCAAGGAGGCGCGCGTGAAAGCATCGAGCGCCGAGAAGGGTTCATCCAGCAGCAGCACCTTCGGCTTCGTGACCAACGCGCGACCAATGGCGACGCGCTGAGCCTGGCCGCCCGATAGCTCGCGCGGCCAGCGTTTCTCGAATCCGGCGAGGCCGATGCGCAAGAGCACGCTGGCGATGCGCTGTTCACGTTCATCCCTCGGCAAATGCGCGATGCCAAAGCCGATATTGTCGGCGACCGAGAGCCAGGGCAGCAGGCGCGGCTCCTGGAAGATGATGCCGACATCGGGCGAAGGCTCGTGCAAATCCGCGCCGTCCAGTTCGATCTTGCCCGCCGAGGGCGCATCGAGCCCGGCGACAAGGCGCAACAACGTGGTTTTTCCGCAACCCGAGCCGCCGACCATCGCGACGATCTCGCCTTGCGGAATGGAGAGCGCGATCGCCCTGAGGGCTTCCTGGCCGCCGGGGAAAACGCGTGAAACCTGATCGATGGCGAGCATCAGCCGTGCTCCGAAGTCGAGAGATCATCGCGCCAGCGCAGCAGAGGACGCGTGGCCGCTGCCAGCAAAGCATCCGTGAGGAAGCCGAGGAACGCGAAGGAGATGATTGCAGAAACGATGATGTCCGGCCGACCGACCTGCTGGCCATCGACAAGCAAAAAGCCGAGGCCCTCCGAGGCGCCCATGATTTCAGCGGCGACGACGAACATCCACCCCAAGCCAAGGCCGGCACGCAAGGAGGTGACGAGCGCAGGCAAAGTTGCAGGCAACATAATGCGGCGACCCAATTCGAGCCTCGAGAGGCGGAACACGCGTCCCACCTCAATGACCTTGCGGTCAATCGAGAGCACAGCACCGAGCACACCGAGATAAACCGGGAAGAACACACCCACGGAAATCAGTGTAATTTTCGAGGTCTCGAAAAT
>JBOFZC010000350.1:0-1693 GCA_051654985.1 Rhabdaerophilum sp. | reverse complement strand
GTGATGGTGTTCGACAAATCCACTGACCTGATCTCTGCGATCGCCCGCATCGCCTATTTCTACAAGCACGAGAGCTGCGGCCAGTGCACGCCCTGCCGCGAAGGCACGGGCTGGATGTGGCGCGTGATGACCCGCATGGCCGAGGGGCGGGCGCAGAAGCGCGAAATCGACATGCTGCTCGATGTCACGACACGCGTTGAGGGCCACACGATCTGCGCGCTCGGCGACGCCGCGGCATGGCCCATTCAGGGCTTGATCCGGCATTTTCGCCCTGAAATCGAGAAGCGCATCGACCAATATTCAGCCAATCCGCACAGCGACCCTGTGCGCGTCGCGGCGGAGTGAAGCCATGACCAAAATACTCGTCGATGATGTCGAAATCGATGTGCCACCGCATTATACGCTGCTTCAGGCAGCCGAAGCCGCAGGCGCGGAAATCCCACGCTTCTGCTACCATGAGCGGCTCTCGATTGCCGGCAATTGCCGCATGTGCCTTGTGGAAGTGAAGGGCGGCCCGCCGAAACCTCAAGCCAGCTGCGCCATGAATGTGCGCGACATGCGCCCCGGCCCGAATGGCGAACTCCCGCAGATGTTCACCAAATCGCCGATGGTGAAAAAGGCGCGCGAAGGGGTGATGGAGTTCATGCTCATCAACCACCCGCTCGATTGCCCGATCTGCGATCAGGGCGGCGAATGCGACCTGCAAGATCAGGCGATGGTCTATGGCAAGGATTCCTCGCGCTACGGCGAGGACAAGCGTGCGGTTGAGGACAAATATATCGGCCCGCTGGTGAAAACCGTGATGACGCGCTGCATCCATTGCACGCGCTGTGTGCGTTTCACCACCGAAGTCGCGGGCATCACCGAATTGGGCCTGCTTGGCCGCGGCGAAGATGCTGAAATCACGACCTATCTCGAGCAGGCCATGACCTCGGAGATGCAGGGCAACGTGATCGACCTTTGCCCGGTCGGTGCTCTGACTTCGCGCCCCTACGCCTTCAATGCCCGTCCGTGGGAACTCCAGAAGACCGAGAGCATCGATGTGATGGACGCGCTGGGCTCGGCGATCCGTGTCGACAGCCGTGGCCGCGAAGTGATGCGCGTCATGCCGCGCGTGAACGAAGCGATCAACGAGGAATGGATTTCCGACAAAACCCGCTTCATCTGGGATGGTCTCAAGACCCAGCGCCTCGATCGCCCCTATATCCGTGAGAACGGCAAGCTGCGTTTCGCCTCCTGGGGCGAGGCTTTCGGTGTCATTGCCGCGAAGGTGAAGGCGTCCAATCCAGCGAAAATCGGCGCACTCGCCGGGCAACTCGCGGGCGTGGAAGAGATGTTCGCGCTGAAACAGCTGATGACGGCTTTGGGCTCGGCCAATCTCGATAGCCGCTATCCCGGTTCGCCCTTGCACCCGAAAAACGGCCGCGCGAGCTACATTTTCAATTCCACGATTGCCGGGATTGAAGAGGCCGATGCGATCCTCATCATCGGCTCCAATCCGCGGAAAGAAGCGGCCGTGCTCAACAGCCGGATCCGCAAGCGGTATCTGAAGGGTGGTGTCACCATTGGCGTGATCGGCGAGAGGGTTGACCTGTCTTATCCCCATGCGCATCTCGGTGCCGGACCGGACGCTTTGGCCTCGATCAAGCTGCCGGAAGGCGCTCAGAAGCCGATGTTCATCATCGGGCAGGGC
>JBOFZC010000349.1:0-7061 GCA_051654985.1 Rhabdaerophilum sp. | reverse complement strand
GCCTGCAAAGCTCGGGCTCGATCGTTCAGAATCCGGGGCCCTTCTTCATCCTCTCGACCGTGATCACGCTGACGGGCGGCACATTGTTCCTGATGTGGCTTGGTGAGCAGATCACCAGCCGCGGCATCGGCAACGGCACTTCTCTGATCATCTTTGCGGGTATCGTGGCGGAACTGCCTTCCGCGATCGCCGGAACGCTGGAGCTCGGCCGTCAGGGCGCGCTCTCGACGGGCATCATTCTGGGCGTGATCGTGATGGTCGTGGCGGTGATTTTCGGGATCGTGTTCTTTGAGCGCGCCCAGCGCCGCCTGTTGATCAATTATCCCAAGCGCCAGATGGGCAACCGCGTCTTCGAGGGGCAGACGTCATTTCTGCCGCTGAAACTCAACACCGCGGGCGTTATCCCGCCGATTTTCGCCTCGTCATTGCTGCTGATGCCGACCACGATCGCGAGCTTCGCGCAGGCCGGTGGCCCACAATGGCTGCAGACCATGAACACGTATCTCGGGCATGGCCGGCCGCTTTATATGTTGCTGTATGCGGCCTTGATCATCTTTTTCGCGTTCTTCTACACTGCGATTGTGTTCAACCCGACCGAGACGGCCGATAATCTCAAAAAGCAGGGTGGCTTCATCCCGGGCATCCGACCCGGCGAGAAAACTGCCACGTTCATCGACAACGTGCTTTCGCGCATCACGGTGATTGGCGCGCTGTATTTGACGGTGGTTTGTCTCTTACCCGAATTTCTTATATCCGCCGCAGCTCTGCCGTTTTATTTCGGGGGAACCTCCATCCTCATTGTGGTTTCCGTGACGATGGATACGGTGGCTCAGGTGCACGGCTATCTGCTGGCGCATCAATATGAGGGCCTCGTCAAGAAGGCCAAGTTGCGGGGGTCGAAACGTTAATGAGATTGATTTTGCTGGGTCCGCCCGGTGCGGGGAAGGGGACGCAGGCACACCGCCTCGTCCAGAAATACGGGATCGTCCAGCTCTCAACCGGCGACATGTTGCGCGCCGCTGTTGCGGCTGGCACGCCGGTGGGCCTTCAGGCCAAGGCGGTGATGGAATCGGGCGGGCTTGTGTCCGACGCCATCGTCATCGGCATTATCCGGGATCGCGTTCAAGAATCGGATGCGAAAGCGGGCTTCATCCTCGATGGTTTCCCGCGCACCGTCGCGCAGGCGGAGGCACTTGAGGAGCTGCTCGCCAGAGAAGGCCTGAAGCTGAACGCCGTGATCGAGTTGCAGGTTGATCAGGCCAAGCTCGTGGATCGCATCGTCAAGCGTGCCGCAGAGGCCAAGGCCGCTGGGCAGCCGGTTCGCAAGGATGATGATCCCGAGATCTTCAAGACCCGTCTTGCGGCCTATAACCGCGATACTGCTGCTGTCACGCCGTTCTATGCACAGCGTGGGGCGCTCTCGACAATCGACGGTATGCAGCCGATTGAGGCCGTAGCCAGCGCGATTGACAAGGTGCTGGGTACATAAGAGATAAACCGGCGACGGATATGATCCTTTGCCGGTTTTTTGATGTTTCAGGGCTTGACGTGGGTGACGCTTCTGTCTATCCGCAAGCCCTTACCGACGAAGGCTTTCGCGTGGGTTGACCGCGCGTTTTGCTTTTGGCCGCATGTGAGCCGTGTTTCGGCTCTGTTGCCGTCACTTCGTCGGAAGCCAGAATTTGCAGTGGGGTAGCTATACCCTGTTGGATAATGCGGGGCAGGGCGTTCCTGTTGCTCGTGAGCGGTTGAGGAGAAGAGCGGTGGCTCGTATTGCCGGCGTCAACATTCCGACGAACAAGCGCGTGATGATCGCGCTGCGTTACATTCACGGCATTGGTCCGGTGAATGCGGTGGAAATCTGCCAGAAGGTCGGTATCCCGGCCGAGCGTCGCGTCAATCAGTTGAGCGATGCTGAGGTTCTGCAGATCCGTGAAGCGATTGACCGCGATTACATCGTGGAAGGTGATCTGCGCCGCGAGACGGCCATGAACATCAAGCGTTTGATGGATCTGGGTTGCTATCGTGGCCTGCGCCATCGTCGTGGCCTGCCGGTTCACGGCCAGCGCACGAGCACCAACGCTCGCACCCGCAAGGGTAAATCCAAGCCGATCGCCGGCAAGAAGAAGTAACTTTTCCTCGGCTAGGGCTGGCGCCTCCTCGCGCCGCCTGCCGGTCTGAAACGAAAGCGCTGAGAGCATGGCCAAGGAAGCAACCCGAGTTCGCCGTCGCGAACGCAAGAACATCGTGTCGGGGATCGTTCACGTGAACGCCTCGTTCAACAACACGATGATCACCATCACCGACGCGCAGGGCAACACGATTGCCTGGTCGACCTCGGGCACGATGGGTTTCAAGGGTTCGAAGAAGTCCACACCGTATGCGGCCCAGGTCGCGGCGGAAGATGCCGCACGCAAGGCTTCTGAGCATGGCATGCGCACGGTGGAAGTCGAGGTCTGCGGTCCGGGTTCGGGTCGTGAGTCAGCGCTCCGCGCTCTTCAGGCCGCCGGCTTCAATGTCACCTCCATTCGCGACGTGACGCCGATCCCGCACAATGGTTGCCGGCCGCGCAAGCGCCGTCGCGTCTGATTTCGTCTCCCGCGTCCATCGCGTTCATTTCATGATCCGCGCTCAGCGCGGATCGTTCCGTATCCGCCGAGGGGTTTGCACGTGATCCAGAAGAACTGGCAGGAACTGATCAAGCCGAGGAAGCTCGAAATTCATCCAGGTGATGATGCCGGGCGTACTGCGACTGTTATCGCGGAGCCGCTTGAGCGTGGCTTTGGCATGACCCTCGGGAATTCGCTGCGTCGTGTTCTTCTCTCGTCGCTTCAGGGTGCGGCCATTACCGCCATTCATATCGATGGCGTGTTGCACGAGTTCTCCTCGATCCCCGGCGTCCGCGAGGATGTGACGGATATCGTGCTGAACGTGAAAGACATCGCGCTCAAGATGAGCGGCGAGGGCACCAAGCGCCTGATGCTGCGCAAGCAGGGGCCGGGTGTTGTGACTGCCGGCGATATTGGCGTCACGGGCGATATCCAGGTTCTCAACCCGGAACTCGAAATCTGCACCTTGGATGACGGCGCAGAACTGCGCATGGAACTGCACGTTTCAACCGGCAAGGGCTATGTGCCTTCCGAGCGTAATCGCCCGGAAGATGCGATGATCGGCCTCATTCCGGTCGACAGCCTGTTCTCACCGGTGCGCAAGGTCTCGTACCGCGTCGAGAATACCCGTTCGGGACAGATTCTAGATTATGACAAGCTGACCATGACCATCGAGACCGATGGCTCGGTGACGCCGGAAGATGCGCTCGCCTATTCGGCGCGCATCCTGCAGGACCAGCTTGATATCTTCCTCAACTTCGAAGAGCCGAAGAAGCAGGAATCGGCTCCGGCCATTCCGGACCTCGCTTTCAACCCGGCTCTGCTGAAGAAGGTCGATGAACTCGAGCTTTCGGTGCGTTCGGCCAACTGCTTGAAGAACGACAACATCGTCTATATCGGCGACCTTATTCAGAAGTCCGAGGCCGAAATGCTTCGCACTCCGAACTTTGGCCGCAAATCTCTCAACGAGATCAAGGAAGTTCTCGCCCAGATGGGGCTGCATCTTGGCATGGAAGTGCCAGGTTGGCCGCCGGAGAACATCGAAGATCTCGCGAAGCGTTTCGAAGAGCATTATTGATCGTCTCTCGGCGGGACATCCCGCCGAGTGGCATAACCGCAGCCATTCCTTGACACGGTGGCTGTCAGATTTTGGAGAAAATCCATGCGTCACGGTTTCCGCGGTCGTCGCCTTTCGCGCACGTCCAGCCATCGCAAGGCGATGTTTGCCAACCTTGCACAGGCCCTCATCTCGCACGAGCAAATTGCCACCACGCTTCCCAAAGCGAAGGATCTTCGCCCGATCGTCGAGAAGCTCGTGACGCTCGGCAAGAAGGGTGACCTCAATGCCCGTCGCCAAGCGATTTCTGAGCTCCGCGATGTCGAGCTCGTGAAAAAGCTCTTCGATGTGCTCGCCCCGCGCTACAAAGAGCGCAACGGCGGTTATCTGCGCATCATGAAGGCTGGCTTCCGCTACGGCGACTCGGCCCCGATGGCGGTGATCGAGTTCGTCGATCGCGATGTTGATGCCAAGGGCAAGGCGGATCGCGAGCGCGCTGCTGCCGAGCCTGCACCGGCGGCGGCTTGATCGCTTTAACCTGAAATCGGAATTCAAAGGCGGCGCAAGCCGCCTTTTTTGTTAGCCACTCGTTGAAAAGCGCACGATATCCGCCTGTTTCTGTGCATGCCGGATGATCCGGTCAAACGGGAAGTCTAACGGCGAATCCATCCGTGAGCGCTGGAGAATGGCCGAAAGCGGCGTGCCGAGCATCGGTCCATGCGAATGACCCATGGCCCAATCAGCAAACAGGCGTTCACGCACGAATCGAGTTTCGACGAGCTTCACGTGGATATGGCGCCGGTCGGCCAGAATGCGCCGGAAAAGGGTGGTGACCGTTTGCGCTTCGCCTTCAAGCACTTGAGCGAACCAATCTGAACCGACCATCAGAAATCCTGTGATGCCATTCGCACCATTGTGCTGACGCGCCGTGGCGATAATATCGCTGACATGCATTCGCCCGGATTCTGAACGAGGATCAAACGCTGCAGAACTGGTGTAGACGAGTTGTGTGATCACTCTACGACTTCCAGATTCGTCATTTCCGTTGCACCGGAGTTTTATTGCATGAAAGCAATGTTCGAGAAAGTACAATTCATTCGTCGGCTTTTTACTTTAGTTGTGATTGGTCTGGGTGTCGCTGGCTTTTTTTCTGGAATCGCTGTCGCACAGGGCAATCCACTGGATTTCCTGCGCCGCGGTGAACCGCAGCGCGTACCGGGCACTAAAGCGGAGATCACACTCTCCTTCGCCCCGGTTGTGAAAAAAGCCGCGCCGGCAGTGGTGAATATTTACGCCTCGCAACGCAATCCACGCGTGCGCAATCCATTTGAGGGCGATCCGTTTTTTGAGCGTTTCTTTGGCGGAGGCGCACCCGAGCGGCAGCGGCAATCGGTGGGTTCCGGCGTGATTCTCGCCCGTGAAGGGCTTGTGGTGACCAATCACCACGTGATCGAGGGAATGACAGAAATCCGTGTCTCGCTGGCGGATCGGCGCGAGTTTGAAGCCAGCGTGATGCTGCGTGATCCCAAAACCGATCTCGCAGTGCTCAAGCTCAAGTCGAACGAGAATTTCCCGTTCCTTGAACTTGCGAATTCCGATGATCTTGAAGTGGGGGATCTCGTGCTCGCCATTGGCAATCCGTTTGGGGTGGGGCAGACCGTCACCCAGGGCATTGTTTCTGCCGTTGCACGCACGCAAGTGGGGATATCGGATTATCAATTCTTCATCCAGACGGACGCAGCCATCAACCCCGGAAATTCCGGTGGAGCGCTCGTCGATATGAGTGGTCGTGTAACCGGCATCAACACGGCGATTTTTTCGCGTTCCGGCGGTTCTCATGGCATCGGCTTTGCGGTGCCTGCGAACATGGTCGCGAGCGTGCTCCTGAGCGCACGTCAAGGCGTCGGCGTTGTGCGTCGGCCTTGGTTGGGGGCTTCGCTCCAGCCGGTGACTGCCGAACTCGCGGAAACCCTGTCGCTCACTCGCCCGGTCGGAGCCCTCGTCGCGGGCATCGTAACCGGTGGGCCAGCAGAAGCGGCGGGGCTGAAGCGCCTCGATGTGATTACAGCCGTCGATGGCGTGTCGATTGACGACCCCGATGGCTTTGGTTTCCGTTTTGCGACGAAACCACTGGGTGGCTCGATGAAAATCACGGTTTTGCGCAGTGGCAAACCGCAGGAAATGAGCATTGCCTTGCAAGGCGCCCCGGATGTTCCGGCCCGAAGCCCGGTGAAGGTTTCGGCAAACACCCCGTTTCGTGGCCTCACGGTTGTGAACAACAACCCGGCTGTGAAAGAGGAGTTCTCGGTGCATGGCGTTGACGATGGCGTGATCATTAGCGTCATCGAGCCGGGGTCTGCGGCTGATCAGGTTGGGTTTCAGGCCGGTGATGTCATCATGGCACTCAACGGGCAGCGTATCGCGGATACAGCGATGTTTGATCGTTTGATGAAGAACCGCACCTATCTGTGGCGTATTGTCTTCAATCGTGGCGGGCAGACGCTCACGAGTGCTTTTGGCGGTTGAGCGGTGGATGCGCTGAACCGCCCGCTGGCTGATCGACTTCGCCCTGCGGAGATCGCTGAACTTGTCGGGCAGGAGCACCTGACAGAAGCCGGCGGCGCGATCGCGCGGCTTGTCGAAGCGCCCGATCTCCCTTCGCTCGTCCTCTGGGGGCCGCCGGGGTCGGGCAAAACCAGTTTCGCCCGCGCGCTCGCCGCAAGCCGCCCCGCTTATGCTTTCGAGCCGATTTCCGCGATCTTCTCTGGCGTGGCGGACTTGAAGAAGGCCTTCGAGGCCGCGCGCCTGCGCCGCCAGATGGGGCAGGGCACGCTGTTGTTCGTGGATGAAATCCACCGTTTCAACCGGGCGCAGCAGGACAGTTTCCTGCCGGTGATGGAAGACGGTACGATCACCTTGATGGGTGCGACGACTGAAAACCCGAGTTTTGCACTGAACTCAGCGCTGCTCTCGCGCGCCCGCGTGCTCACCTTCCGTGCACTCGATGAAGCAGCACTCGAGCGCCTTCTCGGGCGTGCTGAGTCTGCGATGGGCGAGGCTTTGCCGCTCACCACAGGTGCCCGCGCAGCCCTCATCAACATGGCCGATGGCGATGGCCGCGCCGTTCTCACGCTCGCCGAAGATGTCTGGCGTGCGGCAAAGCCGGGCGAAACCTTCGATGAGGTGGCGCTCTCCTCGGCCCTTCAGCGCCGCGCACCAGTTTATGACAAGGCGCAGGAGGGGCATTACAATCTCATTTCGGCCCTGCATAAAACCGTGCGTGGTTCGGACCCTGATGCCGCGCTCTATTATTTCTGCCGGATGGTCGATGCGGGTGAAGACCCGCGCTTTCTCGCGCGACGGCTCGTGCGGATGGCAGTCGAGGATATTGGCCT
>JBOFZC010000348.1:0-6264 GCA_051654985.1 Rhabdaerophilum sp. | reverse complement strand
TGATGCGCACGAAGCCCAGCGAATTGTGTTCGCCGCCCGGATCCTGCCGGAACATGTAGCGCGTGGCTTCATCCGAATTCCAGTTGACGGTCGAGGGCTGAAGCTCCTGACCCTGCTGGTTGAAGATGCGGATCTTCTGCTCGGTGAGGTAATTCGGGTTTTTCTGCATCAGCGGGATCAGATCCTTGCGGATGATCGAAGCCGGTACGGTCCAGAACGGATGGAAATTCACTTCCACGATGCGCGCATTCATGATCGGCGATTGCCGGTCAATCTTGCCAACACCCGCGACGTGGCGCGTGGAAACCTGGCCATTATCGACCGTTTCCACATAGGCCGCCGGGATATTCACAGTCACGAAGCGGCTGCCGAGATTGCCCGAATAGCCGCGAAGGCGGACCAGATTGACCTCAAGCTGCTTCAGACGGGTGGCCGCCGGGGTGTTGAGCGCAGCGTAGGTTTGGGCACCGACGACGCCGGTTGGCGTGAGGCCATGACGGGCCTGATAACGCTTCACGGCGCCATCAACGTAAGAATCGAACGTATCGGAATTGCCGACATTCGGAGAGAGATCGCCAAGCTCGATCAGCCGGGCGCGCAAGGCCTGGACATTCGGATGCTTCGTGCCGAGTTTGAGGCGCTGGTTCGCCTGAAGCGGCGGATGCCCGCCCCGCCCGACGATCTGCTGATAAATCCCAATCGCGCCCTCAAGGGCCTGAACGGTCTGAGGCCCGAGAATAGGGAAAGACGTGCGAATGTTTCGCGAGCGCTGCGTGCCCGTATCGTAGCTTTGCGCCCATTCGGCCTGTCCGCCAATCATCGGGCTCTGCTGCGCGAAAGCGCTGCCAGCCATCAGGCTCGCGCCCGCGAAACCCGAAGCGCTCGCGAGGAAGAACCGACGGCTCACCCCCAAAGCTTGCATGTTGCGATCCGTCGCCATGATTGTCCCGTCCATCTCGTTCTTGCCCCGATCGCCTCACATGGATCAGTGCATCATATCCCGTTTGTTAACCAAAGATAATTGCCAAAGCGTTGTTGCGACAGCGTGACGCCGCACTTTTGCAACCAATATGATGCTTTCAAGCGGGTGAACGACGGCGAATTTGTGACATTAGGGCTGACACGCCTCTCACGAGGACGTTACCGCGCGACAAATGTTGCGCTTTCCATGCCAAAAGACCCGCCGGGGGCGACGGGCCTTGGGGTTAGGCAGAGAGAGCAGGCAGGTTGGTCTCGAAAACCCACCCGCTCAGATAAAGAAAGCTCAAAGACGGTAGCGGATCTGATCGGTCCAGAACCGGTCGAGGCGCAACAGCGCATGGTTCAGGACTTCGAAATCATCCTGACCGATGCCACCAATCTGCTCGATCGTGCGGACATGCTTCTCGTAAAGCTCAGCCACGATCTTGTGCACTTCGTCACCCTTCGGCGCGAGGCGAATGCGAACCGAGCGACGATCCACACGGCTGCGCTGATGGGAGAGATAGCCCAGCTCCACGAGCTTCTTCACATTGTAAGAGACGTTTGAGCCGAGATAGTAACCGCGGGTGCGCAGCTCGCTCGCAGTCACATCATTGTCGCCGATGTTATAGAGCAGCAGCGCTTGCACGCTGTTGACGTCATTCCGGCCACGACGATCAAATTCATCCTTGATCACATCCAGCAACCGACGATGAAGACGCTCGACCAGCGCGAGAGCTTCAAGATACTTCGGGCGGACCTGCTGGACCTGCTCGCTATTTCCATCCTGGCGGACAGCAACATTGCTCTTAGACATGACATGAACCCCTGTTTTGCTTGAGGCAGACTTTTGCCTGTCCCCGTGTTGTGAGGATATGTATAAGTCGATCCTATGAAGATGCGTTTAAATTGCAGCGTAAATTCTGCGTTCATACTTCGCGGTAAATGAAATCACTCACTTGTATTTGTTAGTATTTTTAAGTCGTGAATCTCACGAAACGCTAACCAATCGGAATACCGCTGCGTGCGGATCAAGCTACGACTACGGATCCCCCCAAAACACCCGAGGACGCCGATCAATCACTCCGGTGATACAGCCTTGGGACGCCTCAGATTTGGGAGAAATCCCCAAGAGCGCATCCCGCATCTTATTTTTGCACCAAGACAAATGAGAATTGCAGGTATTTTTTTGGCAAACAATCGAGAGGCGATCAAAAATTAACCATCGTGCATACAATCAATGTGACCAAAGTCGCATGGCTAGAGCCAGAGAATTTCTGCTGGCATGAATGGATGGAGAACCATCATGAGTGGCGCGATCAGCTTGCCCGAACGCCTCGCCTTTCACGCCATTGATGTTGAAATCATTGCGTCGCTCAGGGCTGGCAAATCCTTCATCGAGCAAGAACTGCCGCATGTGCTCGATCGATTTTACGATCACATCGAGCAGTTCCCAGCCACGTTGAGGTTTTTCAAGAACCGCGATCACATGATGCACGCAAAAGAGATGCAGCTGCGTCACTGGGCGCTCATTCTCGATGCCCGGTTTGATGACGAATATGCGGCCTCCGTCACCAAAGTGGGAGAAGTCCACAATAGGCTCGGTCTTGAGCCAGTCTGGTACATCGGCGGCTACAACATGCTTGTGTCCGAGATGATGGGCGCGATTGGCAAGAAACTGCCGACATCTTGGATGGGGCGTGGACAGGAGCACCGCAAAGCCCTTTTGCAGCGCGCCATTTTCAAAGCGGCCATGCTCGATATGGATTTCGTGATTGCCGTCTACGCAGAGGCCGGGCTCAGGGATCGCCGGGAGACCCTCGATAAACTCGCCAACAACCTAAATACTGCCGTCGGTTCCGTGACAACAAGCCTCGCCTCCGCGGCGAGCGAGATGGAGCGATCGATTGAATCGCTCGACCACAATACCGAGGAGGTCGTCAGTCAGTCGACAGCGGTTGCCGCAGCAACAGAAGAGGCGACAACCAACGTGCAGACTGTCGCCGTTTCTGCGGAACAGCTCTCGGGATCGATTGGCGAAATCGCCGGGCAGATCGCGAGATCCACTATAATTTCCAACCAGGCTGTTGAGCAGGCGCATCAAACGGACAAGCACATTCGCAACTTAACGGAAGCTGCTGAGAAAATCGGTGCTGTCGTCGAGATGATCTCCCATATCGCCTCGCAAACGAATCTGCTGGCCCTGAACGCGACCATCGAAGCCGCCCGCGCCGGCGAAGCTGGCAAGGGCTTTGCTGTTGTCGCCAACGAAGTGAAAGCTCTGGCCGCTCAAACCGCCAAAGCGACCAGCGAGATCGCCTCCCAGGTCGGGTTTGTTCAGGAAACAACACGCGATTCCGCGCTCGCGATCGAGCAGATCGGCAAGACCATCGGTGAAATGAGCAGCATTGCCGTCGCGATCGCTGCGGCCGTCGAAGAACAGCGCGCGGTGACAGAGGGCATCTCTCAGAATGCTGCCGAGGCTGCGCTCGGCACGCAAGAAGTGTCGCGCAACATCACCCAGGTCACAACCGCCATGAACGAGAATGGCACCGCAGTTGGGCAGTTGCTCGAGTCCTCGCGCGAACTGGCAGGACAATCGACAATCCTCAGCGCCAAACTCGCAGAGTTCTTGCAGGAGGTAAGGGCAGCCTAATCATTCCGACAGATTTGGAGTGTGGAGAAGCCGGCATTCGAAACACCGGCTCACTTCGGATGGCTCAGAACTTCTGCCGCCGGAAAGCGAAGGTCAGAAGAAAAAACACAACCATCATCAAGCCCGCGCTGCCGGCGGCGAACAACCCCACTGTGCGGGCAAACCCGGTAGCGCCCAGCACGAACTCGATCGTCGAGAGAAACAACCACAAGCTTGTTCCCCAGGTCGCAAGCAGCCAGAGCCCCACGGCGGCCGAGCAATTGAGCAACGCGAAAGCCACGATAATGGCTTGCCTCAACCGCGGCTCCTCGACGAGCGGTAAATCGCCAAGACCCAAAATCAGGGCCCAGAAGGCAATCCCCTTGAACATGCAGATCGTGGCTGCGAGACGCAGGAACAGCGTCATCACAAGATCCCAGCGCACACCAGAAGCCTTGAGCTCGCCACCGATTGGCGGCTCATCACGCCCGCCGGGCTCGATAACGAAATCGCTGCGGCTTTCGGGATTGTCTCTCGATCGGGCCATCGCTCACGCTCCCGGAAAGTCGAGTTCGCGCTCAAGCGGCGCAAAATGCGCGGCGATGCGCTCGGGATCGACATCCTCGATCCGCGCCGGATTCCAATGCGGGTGATTGTCTTTGTCGATGATGAGCGCCCGAACGCCTTCATAGAAATCGGGGTCATGTACGAGCCGCGAGACGATGCGATATTCCATCGCCATAGCGGCATCAAAGTCGAGTTCGACACCGCGCTTCATCTGCTCGATCGCAATGGCCATCGAGGTCGGCGATTTCGACCGCATGCCGGCAAGGGTTTCTGTTGCAAAGGAATCATGCGCGCCAGCGGCCTCCAGCGAGGCCAGAATCTCACGCAGACTGGCCTTCGAGAAATGACGGTTGATCGGATCCAGCTTCTCGCGCACATGCGCCTCGCCCGGATCCTCGTGCATGCGCGCCAGCGCGACATCGACTGGAATACCCGCCGAGAGATGCATGATGATCTCCTCCTCCGAGCCCGCGCGCACGGCATGGGTGGCGAGCCCGAGCTCCAGAGCATCGGCGCGGCGGATGCGTGCCCCCGTGATCGCAAGCCAGGCGCCGGTCGCACCAGGAAGGCGTGGCAGGGCGTAGCTCGCACCGACATCGGGGAAAAAACCGATGCCCACTTCCGGCATTGCGAAAAGAAAATTCGGACCCGCGAGACGATGCGAGCCATGCAGCGACACTCCGACGCCGCCGCCCATCACAATGCCATCGATCAGCGCGATGAAAGGCTTGGGGTAATGCTTGATGACCGAATTCAGCCGATATTCTCGCGCCCAGAAATCGAGCGCGACATCATGTTTCCCGGCTTTTCCGAGATCGTGCATTAGGCGAATATCTCCGCCTGCTGAGAAAGCCTTGCCGCCCGCACCGCGAATGAGCACGTGGCGGATCGTGCTGTCCTCGCGCCATTCATCGAGCGCCGCGCGGAGGCCATCGACCATCGCATCATTGAGCGCATTGAGCGCCTGCGGGCGGTTGAGCGTGACCAGCCCCAGCGCACCGTGACGCTCGATGAGAATATCGCTGGCTGTTCCGGTCATCTGCACCTCAGCATCATAACCGCTGGCGTAGTTCGGCGTTTGCGACACGTCAACGTGTGGCGCACGAATTCACCTTGCGACTGTCTGGCACTTTCCTAGCCGGCTCACGCGGCGTATGAAGTTGAGAACCGTTCCAGAGTGCGAACGGATCGTTGCGGGAGTGCCGAGCCATGCGTTGGCCAGTTGATCATCGCCTTGATGCGCGGCTCGATCTGCCGCGCCGCATGCGCCGCAACCGCAAGACCGAGTGGGCGCGCCGCCTCGTGCGCGAGAACGCGTTGTCAACCGCTGACTTGATCTGGCCGATTTTCATCACAGAGGGCACTGGGATTTCAGAACCCATTGCGGCCATGCCTGGCGTGATGCGCCATTCCGTTGACCGCTCTGTCATGGAGGCAAAAGAAGCCGCAAGCCTCGGCATTCCGGCCCTGGCCCTCTTCCCCAACACTCCGGGCAATCTGCGCGATGATGCGGGCTCCGAAGCGCTGAACCCTGAGAATCTGATCTGCCGCGCGATCCGCGCGATCAAGGCCGAGGTGCCCGATATCGGTATAATCACCGATGTGGCGCTCGACCCCTATACGAGTCACGGGCATGACGGCCTTGTCTCCGAAGGGCGCATTCTCAACGACGAAACCGTCGCGGTCCTCGTCAAGCAGGCCTTGATTCAGGCGCAAGCCGGGGCGGATGTGATCGCCCCTTCCGACATGATGGATGGCCGCGTCGGCGCCATTCGCGAGGCGCTCGATGCCGCAGGCTTCCAAGATGTTTCCATCATGGCCTATGCCGCGAAATATGCCTCAGCCTTCTACGGCCCATTTCGCGATGCTGTGGGCGCGTCGAGCACTCTGAAGGGCGACAAGAAGACCTACCAGATGGACCCTGCCAACTCGGCCGAGGCCCTGCGCGAAGTGGAACTCGACCTTGCCGAAGGCGCGGATTACGTGATGGTCAAGCCTGGCCTGCCCTACCTCGATATCGTGGCGCGCGTGAAAGACCAGTTTGGCGTCCCGACGTTCGCCTATCAGGTCTCGGGCGAGTACTCGATGATCATGGCCGCTTC
>JBOFZC010000347.1:0-1355 GCA_051654985.1 Rhabdaerophilum sp. | reverse complement strand
TAGGCGAACTGATCCGAGATCAGCGGCCCGACGGCGCGCAGAGTGCCGCGATAGCCCGCATGGCGCAGCGATTTCGCGATCGAGAAGCCGCGCCCGTCCGAGAAGCTTGGGAAAGCGATAGCAATGAGCGAAAGGCGTTCAAGATAGAGTTGAAGCTCTGCGGGCCGCACCGAGTTGGCGACCTCAACACCCAGTGCCCCATTCCGTGTGAGATTCACGGCCAGCTCAGCGAAGGGCACAACGAGGGGCGCGTCGGCAGCAATGGCATCGCCATCCGTGCGCCGCCAAGTCTCTGGCTTCCAGCCATTCTGATCAAGCAGCGGCATGGGTCACCCCTTGTGCGAAAGCGGTTTTAAAGGGCTGAAGGCCGAGGCGTTTGACGGCCTCGATGAAGCTCTCATCGGCCAAGCGATGCGCGCGATAGACATCAAGCAGCCGTGCGATGGCATCGGGCACCTCTTCGGCGGAAATGCCGGGGCCGATGATCGCGCCGATCGCTGCGTTCTCGCTGGCATCGCCGCCGAGCGTGATCTGGTAGCTTTCGGCGCCCCGCTTCTCGAGACCGAGAATGCCGATATGCCCGACATGATGATGTCCGCAGGCATTGATGCAGCCGGAAATCTTGATGTTCAGCGGCCCGATATCACGCTGGAAATCCGTATCAGCGAAGCGCGTCGACAGGGCCTGTGCGATCGGGATCGAACGCGCGGTCGCGAGTGCGCAATAATCGAGGCCGGGGCAGGAGATGATATCAGTGATGAGCCCGACATTGGCCTCGGCGAGTTGCGCCTCACCAAGCTTGCGCCAGAGCGCGAAAAGATCGGCCTGTTTCACATGCGGCAGCACTAGATTTTGCGCGTGCGTGACGCGGATTTCACCGTGAGAATATTGATCCGCAAGATCAGCGATGAGGCGCATCTGCGCGGATGTCGCATCACCCGGGGCCTCGCCGATGGATTTGAGCGAGATCGTCACCGCTGCATAACCGGGCTCGCGATGGGGAAAGCTGTTCACCTCGGCCCAGGTTGCGAAGGCGGGATTTGCAGCTTTGGCCGCCTCGAAGGCGCGGCTGACCAGCGGCAGCGCCTCATAGGCTGGCGGCGCGAAATAGGCGGCGATGCGCTCAAGCTCTGCCGGATCAGCATTGATCGCGGGGCCATCGAGTGTCGCGAATTCGGCTTCAACGCGGGCGCGGAATTCCTCGATCCCGATCTCGTGCACGAGGATTTTCACCCGCGCCTTGTATTTGTTGTCGCGCCGTCCTTCGAGGTTGTAAACGCGCATCAAGGCTTCGAGATAGGCGAGCAAATCGCCTTTCGGCAAAAAATCGCGTACCACTTTGCCGATCATCGGTG
>JBOFZC010000346.1:0-2593 GCA_051654985.1 Rhabdaerophilum sp. | reverse complement strand
CGCGACCCGGGTCACCGGCATGGTGCAGGCCTTCTCCGAGAACGAGGGGCGCAAGCCCAAAATCCTCGTCGCGAAAATCGGGCAGGATGGGCATGATCGCGGCCAGAAAGTCGTGGCCTCCGCCTTCAACGATCTCGGTTTCGAGGTGGAAATCGGCCCGCTTTTCGCGACCCCGGAGGAGGTCGCCAAACAAGCTGTCGCCGGTCATGCCCATGTCGTGGGCGTGTCATCGCTTGCAGCGGGGCATCTCACGCTCGTGCCGGCGCTGAAATCGGCGCTCATCGCCGAGGGTGGTGCGGATATCATGATTGTGGTGGGCGGGGTGATCCCACCGCAGGATTTCGCCGCCGTGATGGAAGCGGGTGCCACCGCGATTTTCCCGCCCGGCACCAACATCGCCGAAGCCGCGGCGAGCCTGCTCGATGGGCTCAATCAGAAGCTCGGATATGCGCAGCCTCCCGTGGCCGCGCAGTAACCCTCACTTCGACCCGAATATCATCTGCGCCGCAGCGGCAGCCATGCGCGTGTTGTTGTGATCGACGCCCGGGACAACAACCTTCTTCCACCCCAGAGGAACACCCAGTCGCTTCGCCTCGGCCTCTGCGGCGGAAAAGAAGAACTGCCCGCGCGCGAAGCGATGCGGTCCTTGCGCCCTCGCGCCATCGGAATTGTTGAGCTGATAATGGTTGGGGTCGATATCCTGATCGCCAAGCATCAGGATCATCGGGCGTTGCAATGCCGCCTTGCGCTCAGCTTCGGTGATCGGGGTGCCATCGAGCGAGAACGGGAATTCGAATCCACCCGCCTCAGACTTGCCGGTCGGCAGCGTGTAAAACCCGGCATTGCCCGCGATCGCCAGCCGATAGCGCGCCTGCGGCATCGCGATCACGAAGCGATGCACGAACTGCGCGCCGGCGGAATGTCCGAACAGCACATAACCCGTTGGTTCCGCGCGCTTTTGCGCGACTAGGTGATCGTATAGACGCTCAATCGACTGGTAGAGCCATTTCGAGCGATCCGGTTCGCCAACCACGCCGCCCTGCTGATAAAGCCGCGTGGGAAAGCGCTTGGTGTCGAGATAGGGTGCGACTACAATCAAACCATGCTTTTCAGCGAGATCGAGCCAGTTGTCGCGGGTCTGGATGGCATTGCGCGTCAACCCGTGCATGGCAATCACAAGAGGGCAAGGCTTTGCTGCGCAGGCCGAACCGGCGACGGCGGCAATCTCGATCTCGACATCGCCGCGCGCGCCGCGATCGAGATAAGTGAAGAGATGCGGACCGATCGGGTTCGGCGCTTGCGCGAAGGCTGCGGGAGTCAGCAGCAACAGGGCCATAACAATCCGCAGCATCGCAGCCTCTCCTTTTCCGGTGAAATTATCGGCTTCAAACGCGATAGCAAGGCTTAAGCGCGCTGCACCGCTCGCTGGATCGCGGCACGCACATCAGCATTCGAAACAAAGACATCGTGGCGGATTAGCCCTGAAGCGAAGTCCGTCGCATCGATCACACGAATCCCGAGGCCATCGAGCGCTTTCGCCGGTAGCGCGCCGACGCGATCTCCTCCCGCGAGGCGGCGCGAAAGATCGAGCGCGCGGTCATTCGTCGCGGTGATCACGGTCATTTTCTCGCGCAGGGGCCCAAGTTTCTCAAGCCCGGCGCGGAAGACATCGGCGTCGATATCCGGAGCCGCGAACACGATGGCACCAAGGCGATCGAGCCCCTTGTCGCCATGTCGATCGCGATGCATCCGCAAAGCTTCCAGCGCCACCAACGTGCCCATCGAATGCGCCACGAGATGCACACGCGCCCCAAACGGATCCTGAGTCACCGCCGCCAGCGCGTCCGCGAACGGATCGCGCGCGATCAGCGCACTTTCGCGATCATAGCCGTAATCGAGAAGCCCTGCGCGTGACGGCCAGGTGAAAAGCGCGACATTGCCGCGAAAGCCAATGCCATCGCCAAGCACAGCAGCATCATAAGCCGCACTTTCAAAGGTCTGGTTATAGCCGTGCACGAAGAGAAGGCTCTCGCGGCCACGCAGCCCTTCGGCGAATGCCGCTGTGGCCTCGCCCGGTTGTGACTCAAGCGCCGTCACGGAGAAATCGCCATTCGCGACATACGCGCCGATGCGCCCGAGGGTCGAGCGATCGGGCGGCTTAAGCTGAGCGCGGTGATAGGCAAGGCGCGGCGAGCGGCCGGCGTCGAGAAACGGCGAGGCCTTGCCCTCTTTCGCGAGCTTGCGTGTGGTGATCACATGCAGAACCGGCTGCTCTGTGATGGTTTGGTCCGCGCCCGAAGTCTTGAAACCCGGCCCCGTCGCGCAAGCGCCAAGCGGCGCAAGCGCAAGCCCCGCCAAGATCTGGCGGCGATGGGGCAACAGCGATGGGCGTGCGCTTTTCAGGCTCATGATCATAAAACAGGGTTGGAAGAGTTTCTGGTTAGGCCAGAGCGCATGAACGCTTCGTTAAGCCACAGATTTCAGGGAATGGTCCGCTTGCCTCGCCGCAAAATCAGGCCACATTAGGGCTTGGCATGAAAAAGCATTTGCTGATCACCGGCTTCGGGCCGTTTCCGGGTGTGAAAATCAACCC
>JBOFZC010000345.1:0-14174 GCA_051654985.1 Rhabdaerophilum sp. | reverse complement strand
CCGTGCTGCCAGTCGAGCACGGCGCAATCATAGCCCTCCCGCAGGATGGTCTCGACCACATGCGGCTCGCGCATGCCGCACCAAGCGGCAAAGGCCGCCGGCCCCGCTTCAAGCCGGGCACGAAAACTCGTGAGATGGTCGCTCATGCTCTCTCCCCTTGGAGCATGCCGCGAAAAAGTGGAAACCGGTTTTTCGCTGAGGGCATGCGACCAGAATTAAACGGCCATTTTTGGCCTCATTGAACGGGTCGACGATGCTTAGCGACCCGCTTTGATGTCCTCGATCGCGCGCGCCAGCAATTCGGCCATGGTCTTGCGCAATGCCGCATCATCAATGCTCACGCCGCCGCCGTCGAGGTCCTTTTTCACTTTGCGCAGCACATCGTCATCGCCGGCTTCCTCGAAATCAGCCATCACCACGGTTTTCGCGTATGCATCGGCATCGGGGCCGGTCTTCCCGAGTTTTTCCGCAACCCAGAGGCCGAGCAGCTTGTTGCGCCGGGCATTGGCCTTGAATTCGAGCTCCGCGTCATGCGCGAATTTCTTCTCGGCGGCATTCTTGCGTTCATCGAAAGTGGTCATGGCACTGTCCTGGCTGGTTGGATCGGGAAGCCTTGAGATGGGAATAGGGTCGGCTTGGCGCGAAATCAATGCCCTGAGGCGCTTTCCTTCAGCGCGCTTTTCCCCATTCGTTCAAGCCGTCACATTGTATCCCCGGCACGGATGCGATAGGGAGGCAGAGAGGGGTCGATTGCGACCCAATTCGCCATGCCGGTGCACACCCTTGAAGGAGCCACGGCAATCATGGATTTCCTGAAACCACGGTATAACCCGATGAAGTCTCGTCGTCGCATTTATGAAGGCAAGGCCAAGGTTCTGTTCGAAGGACCCGAACCCGGCACGCTCGTCCAGCATTTCAAGGATGACGCGACCGCGTTCAACGCCAAGAAACACGATGTGATCGATGGCAAGGGCGTGCTGAACAACCGCATCTCGGAATATATCTTCCTGCAGCTCAATTCGATTGGCGTGCCGACCCATTTCATCAAGCGGCTCAACATGCGCGAGCAGCTGATTCGTGAGGTCGAGATCATTCCGATCGAGGTTGTCGTGCGCAATGTCGCAGCGGGTTCGCTTAGCCAGCGCCTTGGCCTCGATGAGGGTATGCCGCTGCCGCGCTCGATCATCGAATTTTATTACAAGAATGATGCCTTGAACGACCCGATGGTCTCGGAAGAGCACATCACCGCATTCGGTTGGGCGACGCCGCAGGAACTCGACGACATCATGGCGCTGGCCATTCGCGTCAACGATTTCCTGACCGGATTGTTTCTCGGGGTTGGCATCCGGCTCGTGGATTTCAAGATGGAATGCGGCCGCCTCTTTGAAGGCGACATGATGCGCATCGTTGTCGCCGATGAAATCTCACCCGATTCGTGCCGCCTCTGGGACATCAAGTCGAACGACAAGATGGACAAGGACCGGTTCCGCCGCGACATGGGCGGCCTCATCGAGGCTTATTCCGAAGTGGCGCGCCGCCTCGGCATTCTCACAGAAGGCGATAACCCCAAGTCTCCCGAGGGCCCGAAACTGGTGCAGTGAAACCGGGGCCGGGTTGCGCGATTGACTGAAATTTCCTAAGCGGGGCGCATTCGTCCCGCTTTTTCTTTTTGCGATAGAAAGCTTGCGCTCATGAAAGCCCGCGTCACCGTCACCCTCAAGAATGGCGTTCTTGATCCACAGGGCAAGGCGATCGAAGGGGCTTTGAAAAGCTTCGGGCTCGAGGGCATCGCCTCGGTGCGACAGGGCAAGGTGTTCGATATCGAGGTCGACAGCACCGATAAATCCCGCGCCGAGGCCCTGCTCAATCAGGCCTGCGAGAAGCTGCTCGCGAACACCGTCGTCGAGAATTACAAGGTTGAGGTGGTGGGTTGATGCGCGCGGCTGTCATCACCTTCCCGGGCATCAACCGCCAGGATGATATCGCCCGGGCCTTCACCCTCGCGGGGGCTGAAGCCGTGCACGCCTGGCATGCCGATACCAGCTTGCCAGCCGGCACCGATGTCGTGGTTTTGCCCGGCGGCTTCTCTTATGGCGATTATCTGCGCTGCGGCGCCATCGCATCGCGCGCCCCCATCATGGATGCGGTGCGCACGCATGCAGCGAAAGGCGGCTATGTTCTCGCGGTGTGCAACGGTTTCCAGATCGCCTGCGAAGCCGGCCTGCTGCCCGGCGTGCTGATGCGCAATGCCGGCCTGAAATTCGTCTGCCGTGCCCAGCATCTGCGCGTGGAGCGCAACGATACATCTTTCACGAAAGCCTATGCCAAGGGGCAAGTGATTGAGGTTTGCATCGCGCATGGCGAAGGCAATTACGTCACGGATGACGACACCCTCTCACGCCTTGAAGGCGAGGGCCGCGTAGCCTTACGCTATTGCGACGCCAAGGGCGACGTGACGAAGCGCAACCCCAACGGCTCGCGCCATGCCATTGCTGGGGTCTATTCCGAAAATTTCCGGGTGCTCGGCATGATGCCCCATCCGGAAAACCTCGTGGAAAGCCTGGTCGGTGGCACCGATGGCCTTGGCTTGTTCCAGAGTCTTGTTCAGGCGGCCTGACGCAGACCTTCGTAAACTCGTCTGGGTTCTTGAGCGCCGCAGACCTTCGTAAACTCGTCTGGGTTCTTGAGCGCCGCAGACCTTCGTAAACTCGTCTGCGGTCAGGCGACGTGATCACATCGTCAGGCGGACCTGACCGATTTCGTCGGCAATCGCCTTGAACACGCTTTCGAGCTGGCCCGCATTGTTCACCTTGTAAAACATCTCGGGCTTCGTGGCGCAGGATTTGAGCAAGCTCTCGTTCCCGGCGATCACCAGCACGGTGTAGAGCCGGATTTTATGCACTTTGGCTGCCTCGGCCACACCCCGCTCGGTGATGGCGTCGCACATGGCTTTGGTATCCTTGTCCATGCGCGCGACATCCCATGCGCCCCAGCGATCCTGCGTGTTGTCGCCATCGGTGAGTAGGATCATGAAGCGTTCGACATCCTTGTCAGCGGTGGCCTCCGAGAAAGGGGCGTTGCGGCTGAGCATCTCGAAGCCCCATTGCGCGCCGATCGTGATGTTGGTCATGCCGCTGGCAATCATCGCATCGATGCGCGAGCGCAGCAGCGACCAGTTCTCGGTCAGCGGCTGGGCCTGCGCGAGACCATCGACGCAATTCACCATGGGGTAGAGCGTTTGTGGCACCGGCACGCTCACGGCGCTGTCGTTGCGATTGTGCGGCGCATCACGATCGGCCACGCAGCCACCCCAAGCGGCGCGGGTCGCCGGCACATTGTAGCCCCCCATGAAGCTACCGGTCGGCGTGTTCGTGAGCCAGGTCTCGTTGCGGTAGCTTGCACCGAGGTTGACGCGTGTCGTGTAGGGCACGATCGCGATTTTGACCTGCCCCGGTTCAATCGAGGCGGCTTGAAGAATAATCACCAGTGTCTTGGAAGCCTTTTTCAGCTCGCCGATCTTGTTCGAACTGGCCATCGAACCCGTATTGTCGAGCACCAATGCAACCTCGATCTTCTTGGTGCCATAGGCCGAAGCTGCGACCACGGTGATCGGCCATTGCGACCAGCCGAAAATCCCGGCGAAGAAGGTCTTCACCGTGCCCTCGGCCGTCAGCGTGATCTCCTTTTTGCCCTTCGTCACGTTCTGCACGTTGCCGACAAGGCCGGAATCTGGCCTGAAAACCGCGGAGAAATAGGGAAGAGACATCGCGTTCAACGCCGACTGATTGTTCTTCGGAGCTTGCCGCGCGAGCATCAACACGGTTGAATCCGCCGCACTTTGCAGCTGGGCACGCGCTTGGGTCGCGCGAGCGTAATCCACGGCCATGCCGCAGATGCCGATCAGCGGCATGAAGGCGCAGGCGAAAACCACTGGCACCGAACCCTTGTGGTCACCCGAAAACTTCTGAAACAGCGACATGCGACGATCCTCCATGCGAGGAGTGGTCGCAAGCGGCATGCCGCGCGCTATGGTTTGGAGGAAAAACTAAAAATCGCTATTATTTCAATATGATGCAGGATATTTCACTCTGGACATCTTGGACGTTAACACCTCGTCAACCCTCGCTGAGCCGCGTTGGGATGCTTTCTGGTCCAAAGCGGAACAGGGTCAGTTCGAATTGCCAAACCGCTTTTCGATGTAATCCGCGACCATCGTCTTGAAATCTGCGGCGATGCTTGGCCCGCGCAGGGTCACAGATTTTTTGCCATCGATGAACACGGGTGCGGCGGGTTGCTCGCCGGTGCCGGGAAGCGAGATGCCGATATCGGCATGCTTCGATTCGCCCGGCCCGTTCACGATGCAGCCCATCACCGCGACATTCAGCCCTTCGACGCCGGGATAGCGCGTTTTCCATTCCGGCATCGATGTCGAGATCCAGTTCTGGATGTCGCGCGCAAGTTCCTGGAACACGGTCGAGGTCGTCCGTCCGCAGCCGGGGCAGGCAGCAACGAGCGGCACGAAGGTGCGAAAGCCCATGGTCTGCAGCAATTCTTGCGAGGCCTTGACCTCCAGCGTGCGGTCGCCGCCCGGTTCGGGCGTGAGCGAATAGCGGATCGTGTCGCCAATCCCCTCCTGCAGCAGAATGCCCAGCGCGGCTGAAGACGAGACAATCCCCTTCGAGCCCATGCCGGCTTCGGTGAGGCCAAGATGGATGGCATATTCCGAGCGTGCCGCGAGCATGCGATAGATCGTGATCAGGTCTTGGACCGCCGACACCTTGGCCGAGAGCACGATCTGGTTGCGGCGCAGACCGATTTCCTCGGCTCGCGCAGCCGAGAGAAGCGCGGATTGCACCATGGCCTCGCGCATCACGGCACGGGCATCGAGCGGCGAGCCGGCGCGGGCATTCTCGTCCATCAGATGCGTGAGCAATTCTTGGTCGAGCGAACCCCAATTCGCGCCGATGCGCACGGCTTTGTCGTGCTTGATCGCCATTTCAACAATGGCCGAGAATTGCCGGTCTTTTTTATCTTTGAAGCCGACATTGCCCGGATTGATCCGGTATTTCGCGAGAGCTTCGGCACAGGCCGGATGATCCGCAAGCAATTTATGGCCGATGTAATGGAAATCACCCACCAGAGGCACATCGATACCGCGAAGCATGAGACGGTCGCGGATATGCGGCACGGCAGCGGCGGCCTCATCGCGATCCACTGTGATGCGCACGATTTCCGAACCTGCTCGGGCGAGCTGGGCGACTTGCGCCACCGTGCCTTCAACATCGGCGGTGTCGGTATTGGTCATGGATTGCACAACGATCGGCGCGCCGCCGCCGACCATCACACCACCAATGTTCACGCCCACCGTCATGTGGCGCGGGCGCGGCCCGAAAGGCGGGGCGATCTGCAACCCTGCATAGGTCATGGCGCAACCTCGCCGTTGGCCTGGTTGCGATTCTGACAGGCGCGACATGTCCCACCAAGTTCCACCACACGGCGTTGGGCAGCAAAGCCATGCGCGGATGCCAGCGCCTCCAAAGCCGCGCTCATGCGATCGGTCGACGCTTCCTCGACATGACGGCAGGTCTCGCAAATCAGGAATGCGACCGGTTCTCCCGCACCATGGTGATGCGGACAGGCGATATAGGCGTTCAGTGTTTCGAGCCGGTGGATCAGACCGTTCTGCTGCAGGAATTCCAACGCGCGATAGATCGCGATCGGAGCCGGGCTGCGGCCCGTTTTGGGGCGCAATTTCTCGATGAGATCATAAGCGCCAAGCGGGTGGCCATGGGCGACAAGCGCCGCAAAGACAGCACGACGCTGATCGGTCAGCCTAACACCGCGCGCACGGCAGACCGCCTCGGCCTCAGCAAGAAGGCGCGGAAGTGCCGCAGCATGGTCATGCCCGCATTCATGCGTGTGGATGTGATCGTGAAGAGCCATTGATGCCGATATAGCGACACAGGAGTGAAATGGCGAGGTTGTCCTTTGCGGTTTTCACGCTCGCCTCTGTGGCCAAGTTGGGCGAGCCACTTTATACTGCGGCGCACAATCTCAGACGCACAGGAGAGCATCGCTCATGGCACTCGCAGGCAAAAGCGCCGTCATCACAGGCTCAACCAGCGGAATTGGTCTCGGAATTGCCCGCGCATTGGCCGGCTCGGGCGTCAATGTGATGCTCAACGGCCTCGGCAATGCTGCCGAAATCGAGACAATCCGCGCGGGCCTCGCGGTCGAATTTGGGGTGAAGGTCGCCTATCATGGTGCGAATATGCTGGTTCCAGCCGAAATCCGCGACATGGTGGCGACAGCACAAAGCCAGTTTGGCTCTGTGGATATCCTGGTCGACAATGCCGGCATTCAGTTTGTCTCGCCCGTTGAAGATTTCCCGGACGAGAAATGGGATCAGATTATTGCCATCAATCTCTCCTCCAACTTCCATGCGATCAAGGCGGTGATCCCGGGCATGAAGAAAGCGGGCTGGGGGCGGATCATCAACATCTCCTCGGCCCATAGCCTCGTCGCTTCACCCTTCAAAAGCGCCTATGTCGCGGCCAAGCATGGTGTCGCGGGCCTGACCAAGGCTGTGGCTTTGGAGGTTGCGGAAGCGAAGATCACGGTCAATGCCATCGCGCCCGGCTATGTCTGGACCCCGCTCGTCGAGCGCCAGATCCCCGATACGATGAAGGCGCGCAACATGACCGAGGAAGAGGTGAAGAAAAACGTGCTGCTGGCGGCGCAGCCGACCAAGGAGTTCGTTACCATCGAGCAGGTCGCGAGTTTCGCACTCTATCTGTGCTCGGATGCCGCATCGGCGATGACGGGCACGACCTATTCTCTCGATGGCGGCTGGACAGCGCAGTAAGTGACATCCAAGCCTCGCCCAATCTCACTGGCGTTGCAGGGTGGCGGCGCGCATGGCGCTTTCACCTGGGGTGTGCTTGACGCCATTCTGGCCGAGCCCTCTTTGCGGATTGAAGCGATTTCCGGCGCCTCTGCCGGCGCGATGAACGCGGTCGCGCTGGTCGAGGGCTTCGCTGAGGATGGGCCGGAGGGCGCGCGCAGGCAATTGCGCAGGTTCTGGGAGCGAGTGTCGGAAGGTGCCGCTTTCTCGCCTATCCAGCGCAGCCTGTTCTCGCAGCTGATGGGCCAATGGGATGTCGAGAAAAGCCCGGGCTATCTGTGGTGGAACTGGTTTTCACAGGTCACGAGCCCTTATCAATCCAATCCGTTTGATCTCAATCCCTTGCGGGAAGTTCTTGTGGGCGAGATCAATTTTGAGCGCATTCGCCGCTGCAATTCCATCCAGCTCTTTGTCTCTGCCACGAATGTTCATACCGGGCGCGTGGCGGTGTTCGATCAGACGAAACTCGATGCCGAGCATGTGCTGGCTTCAGCGTGTCTGCCGCGTATCTTTCAGGCGGTCGAAATTGAGGGTGTTCCGCATTGGGATGGCGGCTATATGGGCAACCCCGCGCTGTTTCCGCTCTTTCATGCCGGGGAGAGCCAGGACATCCTGCTCGTGCAGATCACCCGGATGATCCGCAAGGAAACGCCAAAAACTGCCCGCGCCATCGAGAACCGGTTGAACGAGATCACTTTCAATGCCTCGCTGCTGGGCGAGTTGCGCGCCATCGAGTTCGTGCAGCGCCTTTTGGATCAGAAGGCCGTCTCACCCGAGAAATATCGCCGGCTACGCATGCACCGCATCGATGCGGATCTGGCGCTCGCAGACCTTCAGGCCAGCTCGAAAATCAATGCCGAACGGCGTTTCATAGAGGAGCTGTTCCGGCGTGGACATAAGGCCGGCGAGCAATGGCTTGGCAAGCACGCAGCGAAGATTGGCAAGGAATCGAGTCTCGATCTCTCGGCTTTGGTCAGCGGCCAATCCTTCACGCAGTAGCAGGCTCAAACCTTCTTGCACGACGCCGCGCCCGCCATGCCGAGACATTCGCCACGAGTTGCAAAGCCGCTGGCGTGACAATCAACGTGAGAATCGTCGCGAAAGTCAGCCCGAACAGCATGGCGGTGGAGAGTTGCACCCACCATTGCGTTGCCGGCGCACCAAATGTAATTTCTCGGGTCATGAACTCGATGTTGATGCCAAACGCGATCGGCGCGACACCCAGAACTGACGACATCGCCGTCATCACCACCGGGCGGGCGCGCTCGGCGCAGGTCTTGATGATGGCTTCCGTCGCCTCCATCCCGGCACGGCGGAAATCGGCATAGGTGTCAATCAGCACGATGTTGTTGTTCACGATCACCCCCGCGAGGCTGATGATTCCGAGCCCGGTCATCACCACGCCAAAGGGCTGCTGCATCACCACGAGGCCGATGAACACGCCGATCGTCGAGAGGATCACTGATGAGAGAATGAGCCCGACATGCGTGAAGCTGTTAAACTGCGCGAGTAGCACGGCAAATATAAGGAACATGGCGGCGGTGAACGCTTTCGAGAGGAAGGCCGAGGCCTTGGCACGCTCTTCGTCCTCGCCTTTCTGGCGATAGAAAATCCCACCCTCATTGAAGCCCATATTCGCGAGCGCTGCCGTCACATCGGCTTGCGCCTGCGCACTCGGCACGCCCTCACCAAGATTGGCGGCGATGTTAATCACGCGGGTGCCGTTGACGCGGTTCAGCACGCCCACCGAGCGCGTGGCCTCGCGGCTGACCAGCGACGCGATCGGCACCGGCCCAGCGGCGGTGTTCACCAGCATGTCGTCGAGTTGATCGAGCGAGCGTTTCTCTTTCGGAAAACGCAACAAAACCTCGACCGATTTATCGGTCGTCGCAGGGCGATATTCCGTGAGCTTCACGCCATTGGTCACGAGTTGAACAGCGGTGCCGACCGTGCCCGCCGCCGCACCAACTTTCGCCGCCTCGCCCCGATCGATGCGCAGGGTCCAGTCAATGCCCGGCAACGGCAAGCCGTTATCGATATCCTTGAAGCGGCTGTCGCCTTCGAGGAAGGCCACAACCTTTTTCGCCGCGGGTTCGAGCAATGCGGGATCGAGTGCTGACAGTTCGATCCGCACCGGCTTGCCTGTGGGCGGCCCGGCACGCGGTTTTGAGACAGCAATCTCGATGCCCGGGAGATCCGCCATTCTCTCGCGAATCTCAGCCATGATCGCGCTCGCCTTGCGGCGCTTCTGCCAGTCGACAAATTCGAACTGCACGATCCCAACTGTGTCCTCGGAATACTCATCATTCCCGCGCGGCTTCTCACCGACGCGGGTGTAGATGGTTGCGATTTCGCGCATCGAGAAGAGGCGTGTCTCGACCTCTTTTGTCATCTGGTCTTTCTCGGCCAGGCTGAGATTGCCGCGCGCGCGGACCTGCACCAGCGCGAAATCGGGCTCGACATCCGGGAAGAACTCGACCCCCTTGCCATATTTCCCGTGCACAGTGGGAATTGCGATCAGCAATGCGAGCACGATCAGCATGGTCTTGCCCGGATGCTTCAGCGCCCATTTCACCGATTTCATATAAAGCCCATCGGGCTTCAGTGCGGCTTCGGTGGCCCCTGACGTCGAGCGGCCAAGCATGCCCCCGAGCGCCGGCGCAAAGAACAGCGCGAAGATCATGCTCGCGAACAGGGTCGCGATCAGCGTGATCGGCAGATATTTCATGAACTCGCCGACGATATCGGGCCAAAACATCAGCGGGGAGAACGCGGCAATGCGCGTAATCGTCGCGGCGACCACCGGCCCGGCCATCCTATTCGCGGCGAGCTCATAGGCTTCGCGCGGGTCCATGCCCTCGGACATGCGCCGCTCTGCATATTCCGTGACGATGATCGCATCGTCCACCAGTTCGCCCACCGCGAGGATGAGCGAGAACAACACGACGATATTCACCGTCAGCCCGGAAAGCTGCAGCCCCATGATGCCGGCCAGAAATGACACCGGCACTGCAAGCCCGATGATCAGCGAGGCGCGAAAACCGAGGGTCGCGAGAATGACGGTTGCCACCAGCAGCACGCCGGTGATCACCGAATTCTGCAAATCGCCGAGCATGGTGCGGATATTCACGGAACGATCTTGCGTCGTCACCAGCTCCACCGTGGGCGGTAGCAAGGGCTTCGCGCGCTCCAGCACGATTTTTACGAGATCGACCGTGTCGATCAGGTTCGCACCGGCACGTTTTGAAACCTCAATCGTGATCGCCGGCTTGCCGTCGACACGCGTGATGCTCGTTGCATCCTTGAAGGTCGGGCGCACCTCCGCGACATCGCCGAGACGCACCACCGCGCCAGCATTGGCAAGCACGGGGAGTTTGAGGATATCCTCGGGCTTCTCCAATAGGCTCGGCACTTTCACCGAGAAGCGCCCCTGATCTCCTTCGAGCGCGCCGGCCGCAACCAAGGTGTTGCCCGCACCCACTGCTCGGATCAGATCTTCGAGAGAGACGCCATAAGCTGCAAGCAAAGTCGGCTCGACGATGATCTCCACGACTTCATCGCGCGCGCCGCGCAACTCGGCCGCGAGTACGCCCGGCACCTGCTCGATCGCAGTGCGCAATTGGCGCGAGAGACGCACGAGGGTCTGCTCGGGCACCTCACCTTTCATCGCAACAATGATCACCGGGGCCAAAGCAAGGCTCACCTCGGTGACCTTGGGTTCATCGGCCTCGCGCGGCAGATCGCGCTTGGCATCCTCCACCTTAGCGCGGACATCGGCGATAGCACGGCGCGCATCGAGCCCGGCGCGAAATTCGAGCAACACGAAACCACCGCCCTCAAACGCCGAGGAGCGCATTTCCTTGATATTCGCGACCGATTTCAGGTGCGTCTCAAGCGGGCGCAGAATGAGCCGTTCGGCATCCTCGGGCGAGATGCCGCGCTGGGTCACCGAGACATAGACGATCGGGATCGCCACATCCGGCTCGGCTTCCTTCGGGATCGTGAGATACGAGGAAATGCCAGCGACAATCAGGAACAGCAGGGCCGAGATCGTCAGCCGCCCATGCGTGATGGCATAGCGAATGAGCCCGCTCATGGTTTCGCGAGCGCCTCGACGCTGGTCACCGCCTCAGCCTTCTGGCCCTCACGGATGAAATCTTGCCCGCGTGTGATGATACGCATGCCATCCTTCAGGCCACTCACCCACAGATGCGTCGCCTCGTCATCGACGAGTTCCACAGCCACGAACTGCACCGTACCGGCATCATCGACCAAGCGCAGGCCAAGCTTGCCCTCGGCTGAAAATGTCAAAGCGGAACGCGGAACGCGGCTCGCCGGCACCGGGGCAAGCGAAAGGAGCACTTCTACGGCGATGCCATCGGCAATCGCCGAATCAGCATTCGCGAACGTGATATCGACGCGATAGGTGCGCGTTGTGCCGCTCGGTCGGCGCGCAACAAAGCTGATCTTGCCCTCACGGCTCTCGCCCGTCACGAGTTTCAGGCTCGCCGCGTCACCGAGACGCAACCCGACAAGGCGACGCTCCGGCACCTCGATGATGGCAAGCATCGGATCGGGCGCGATGAGATCAGCGATCGTCGCGCCCATCTGCACGCCTTGGCCGATTTCGACGGGCAGATCGTTCACAATCCCGGAAATGGGTGCAGTGATCTTAGCGCGGGCCAATTCCGCCTCGGCGGTGGCGAGAGAGGCTTCCGCGGCCTCTTTCTCGGCACGCAATTGCTCCAGGTTCAGCGTCGGGAAATTGCCGCGCTTGGCCAGCACCTCGCGCGCCTCCAGTTCAGCGGAGCGCTGCGCGAGCCGGGCCTTGGCCTCGGCCACCTTGGCTTCGCGCGCTTCGTCGGACAATTCGGCGATCAAATCACCCGGTCTGACGAGTGCCCCGCGTTTCACCGCCAGTTTGGTCACGATGCCATTGGTGCGCGCGCTCACCAGCACGCGTTGATCGCTCTGCGTGCGCCCTGTGAGCGACAGGCGCCGCGCATGCGGTTCGAGCCGCGCTGTCTCCACAAGCACGCGGAAAAGCGGCTTCTCCGCCTCGCTCATGCGGGCCGGCGGGGCGACAGGTTTCGCCTCGCGCAGATAGCCCGAGCCAATCCACAGAGCTGTGAGCACGATGACGCCGATGGCGGTGATGCGCGAGACAAGCATGGTCGATGTCGGCGTCCATTTGGGGCGGAAGGGCCGCCTAGGGGATAGGCTGGGTCAAAGCCAGGTGCAAGTCCGGCTTCGCCAAGGATTGACCGGGTTGATACGCTGGCGCATGACCAAGAGATGTCATCACCATTGAAAAACGATGAGAAAAAGGCGGCGGCGCGCCGTCTGTTGTTCGTGGTGACGGAGGATTGGTTCTTCGTTTCGCATTTCATCGGGTTTGCGCGCGCCGCTCTTCGAGAAGGCTTTGAGGTCGGCCTCGTCACGCGGCTCGGAGCGCACCATGCGAAGCTCGAGGCCGAGGGGTTCATCCTCTATCCGATGGCGGGGGAGCGCGGGAGTATCGCACTCGGCGCAGCGTTGCGGGAAATCTCGGCGATCCGGGCGGCAATCCACGCTTTTTCGCCCGATATCGTTCATCTCGTTGCTCTTCGGCCCGTCATTCTAGGGGCACTGGCTGCCTTTGCTCGGCGCGATTTTGGGCTGGTCGTCGCGCCAACGGGCCTCGGCTATCTCTGGGCGAGCCAAAGCGGGAAGGCTCGGCTCGTGCGCGGAATGGTGGCGCAGCTGATGCGCCTCATTCTCCGCCGGCCACGTCTCGGGCTTTTCTTCGAAAACCGCGATGACGCCGCCGAATTCGGCCTCCATCTCGATGATCCGCGTTTGACCATTCTGGGCGGTGCGGGTGTTGATGGTGAGGCCTTTCCCGCACGCCCAGACCCTGGCGGCGCGCCCGTGCGCTTCGGCCTTGTGGCGCGGATGTTGCTCTCAAAAGGCGGCCCGGTCGCGATCGCCGCGATCCGCGAGGCCCGCGCGACCGGAGCGGATGTTCAACTCGATCTCTTCGGAGCGATCGACCCGGCCAATGCCGACAGCATGACCGAAGAGGAATTGCGTTCCGCCTCAGCCGAGCCGGGGATCACCTGGCATGGCCGGGTTGACGATCTCTCAGCGGTGTGGCGCGACGTGCAGGTGGCGCTGCTGCCGACGAGCTATCGCGAGGGATTGCCCCGCGCCTTGATCGAAGCTGCCGCCTCTGGCCGGCCGATCATCACGACTGACAGCCCCGGATGTCGCGAAATCGTGGTTGATGGCCAGACCGGCATTCTCGTTGCCCCACATGATATCGCGGGCACAACAGCTGCGATCCTGCGGCTTGCGCAGGACGAAGTTCTGCGGCGCAAGATGGGAGCCGCCTCGCGCGCCCATTTCGAGTCGCGCTTTACCGCCGAGATTGTGGAGCGGGATGTGATCACGGCCTACCGGGTCCTTCTCGAGAGGATTGCGCGTGATGAGTGAAGCCGAAAGGCTCGCCTTCATCCAGCGCGAAACCGCCTTGCTGCCCGTGCCGCATGTGCCGGAAATCAGCCTCCATCTCGCGCATGAGGCCATCGAGCTGTGGCAGAAGACCGAGGACGAACTCGCCGAGATGGGCCTGCCGCCCCCCTTCTGGGCTTTCGCCTGGGCCGGTGGGCAAGCGCTCGCGCGATATGTGCTGGACCATTCCGAAATTGTGGCGGGAAAGCGCGTGCTCGATTTCGCCTCGGGTTCGGGCCTTGTCGGGATTGCTGCGGCGAAGGCCGGTGCGACACATGTGCTCTGCGCCGATATCGACATTTATGCCCACGCCGCCATCGCGCTCAACGCCGAGGCCAATGGTGTGGTGGTCGAGCCTCTCAGCCGCGACCTCATCGGCGAGGCGGGCGAGTGGGATATGATCCTCGCCGGCGATATTCTCTATGAGCAGGGTCTCGCCGCGCGGGTCATCGCCTGGCTGGAGGCCGAGCAGGCGCGGGGCATCACAGTGCTGATCGGTGATCCGGGCCGCAGCTACCTGCCACGGGAAAAGCTCTCCGTGCTCGCAACCTATGAGGTGCAAACCGTTGGCGCGCTTGAGGATAACGAGATCAAGAAAACGAGTGTGTGGCAGCTTGCGGTCTCTTAGCGCCTGCGCGGCCGCACAAACTCCACATCGCTCGAGATCAAGACCGTCCTTTTTGATAAACCGCCCGGATTGTCTTCTCCATGACGCTCGTAACTAAAACGAATCGTCGCGCGGCATTTATTGCTCATCGACTCACGAAGAGTTTCGCAG
>JBOFZC010000344.1:0-2279 GCA_051654985.1 Rhabdaerophilum sp. | reverse complement strand
TCCGGCATGTTTCCCAACGTTTGCGCGATCTCAGCGACCGCGAGGTGACGATTGCGCGCCTCGGCGGGGATGAATTTGCCCTGCTTTATCCGTTGGAGCGGATTGAATCGTCTGAGCCAGGTCAATTGGCACGACGGATCGTGGCTTCACTTTGCAAGCCCTTCGCGATTTGTGGCATTGAGGTCGAGATCGGAGCGACCATTGGCATGGCTCTGCATCCCATCGATGGGCAGACCAGTGAAAAACTACTGATGGCCGCGGACCTCGCGCTCTATGCCGCAAAACGCGCCGGACGCGGGCGCGTCCTTGGTTTTACGCCAGCGATCGAGCGCGAATATCGCACCCGCATCGCGATCGAGACGCGGTTGCGGCAGGCGGTGGAAACCGAGGATTTCCAGATCATTTATCAGCCGCTCTATGCAACCGACGGCTCTAGCCTGCATGCCTTCGAGGCGTTGCTGAGTATGAAAGACAGCGAAGGCAACACGATCGCACCCGCTGTCTTCATCCCCGTTGCGGAGGAACTGCGCCTTATTGACTGTGTCTGTCGCTGGGCTCTCATCGAAGCCTGTCGAGCCGCGACACTTTGGCCAGAGAATCTGAGCGTCGCGGTCAATCTCTCAGCGTTGCAATTTCTCTGCGGCAACCTTTGCGAAACGGTGCGGGTGGTTCTCATGGAAACCGGGCTCAATCCAAAGCGCCTTAAGCTTGAATTGGGCGCAGGTGTTTTGCTCGATAGACCCGAGGATAGTCTCATCCAGCTCCACGCCATCAAAGCGATGGGAGTTTCCATAACGCTCAGTGATTTCGGGACAGGCCATTCCAGCCTCTCCTACCTCTGGCGCTTCCCATTCGATACACTGAAAGTCGATAGCGCGTTCACGTCAGGGCTTTCGGGCCCTCAATCGCGCTCGCACGAGGTGCTCAACACGATCGTGGCGCTCGGACGCATGCTGACCCTGCATATCACGGCCGAGGGCGCGGAAACGCAGAAGCAGATCGAGATTTTGCGCAGCTTACATTGCGATTCCGTGCAGGTTTATCGGCTTGGGAAGCCGGTGGCTTCCGCAGATGTCGCCTTGGTGATCCTCGACGCATTTCGTCCGCAACCCAATGCAAAGCCGGATCGCCGCATCGCCTGAGCCGGGCCATATACCAGGATCGCGCTGGTTACGCGCTTTTTGATGGACTTTCGGCCGCACTCGGCTATCTCGCGGACATGGCTACCCAACCGATCCCGAATATCCGCAACTTTTCCATCGTGGCGCATATCGACCACGGCAAATCGACGCTCGCCGACCGGCTGATCCAGATCACCGGCGGATTGCAGGCGCGCGAGATGGTAGAGCAGGTACTCGACTCTATGGAGATCGAGCGCGAACGCGGCATTACAATCAAGGCGCAGACGGTGCGCCTCAATTACCGCGCCGAGGACGGCAAGGATTACATCCTCAACCTGATGGATACGCCGGGCCACGTCGATTTCGCCTACGAGGTCTCGCGCAGTCTCGCGGCCTGCGAGGGATCATTGCTGGTCGTCGATGCCTCTCAAGGTGTGGAAGCGCAGACCCTTGCGAATGTCTATCACGCGCTCGATGCCGACCACGAAATTGTGCCCGTGCTCAACAAGGTCGATCTCCCGGCCGCCGAGCCTGACCGAGTGAAGGAACAGATCGAGGAAGTCATCGGCCTTGATGCTTCGGAAGCCGTGCCGATTTCCGCGAAAACCGGGCTGAATATCGAGGCTGTGCTCGAAGCCATCGTGAAGCGCCTCCCGTCACCGAAAGGCGACCTCGATGCGCCGCTGAAAGCGCTTCTGGTCGATAGCTGGTATGACGCCTATCTCGGCGTCATCGTTCTCGTGCGTGTTGTCGATGGTCGCATGAAAAAAGGCATGCGCATCAAGATGATGGGCACCAACGCGGTCTACGAGATCGAGAAAATCGGCGTCTTTACTCCCAAAATGCTCGATGTCACCGAACTCACGCCCGGCGAGATCGGGTTCATCACGGCGTCGATCAAGGAAGTCGCGGATACCCGCGTCGGTGACACGATCACCGAGGATAAAAAGCCCACGGCACAGGCCCTCGCAGGCTTCAAGCCGGTGCAACCCGTGGTGTTCTGTGGCCTTTTCCCGGTGGATGCCGCCGATTTCGAGGAATTGCGCGCGGCGATGGGCCGCCTGCGACTCAATGATGCGAGCTTCACCTTCGAGATGGAAAGCTCGGCAGCGCTTGGCTTTGGTTTCCGCTGCGGCTTCCTCGGGCTGCTGCATCTCG
>JBOFZC010000343.1:0-1003 GCA_051654985.1 Rhabdaerophilum sp. | reverse complement strand
GGCCAGCTCTCGAACCGCAAACTTGAGGAACAGGAGGCCGGGGCACGCGTTGCGGTGGAAGCGCATAAGCGCAATCCGGGCGATTTCGTGCTTTGGAAGCAATCGTCAGCGGATCAACCCGGCTGGGAGGCGAGTTTTGCGGGTGTGCCGATCTTCGGGCGGCCGGGCTGGCATATCGAATGCTCGGCCATGTCGATGGCAAAATTGTTGGAGCCGTTTGGCGGTGGTCTCGCCTGCGACGATCCGCAGAAGAATACCTTCGACATCCACGGTGGCGGCATCGACCTCGTTTTCCCGCATCATGAGAACGAGATCGCGCAATCCTGCTGCGCTTTTGGCGCGCCGGGCCAGCCCAATCCGCTGATGGCCTCGATCTGGATGCATAACGGCTTCCTGCAGGTCGAGGGGCAGAAAATGTCCAAGAGCCTGGGGAATTTCACGACAATCGCGGACGTCCTGAAGGACTGGCCGGGTGAGGTCGCGCGCTTGACGATGCTCAAGACGCATTATCGCCAGCCGATCGATTGGACTGTGAAGAGCCTGGAGGAGAGCCAGTCGATCCTGAATTCCTGGGCTAACGCCACAGCCGGATCTGTAGAATCGCAACCAAGCGACCTGTTTATTGCGGCGATTGCGGATGATCTGAACTCGTCAGAAGCGATAGCCGAGTTACACCGATTGGCGAAAAACGATCCATCGGCTCTCAAGGCTAGTGCCGCTCTAATTGGGCTCGATCTGAGTCAAGCCTCCCAAGTTCAGACAAGCGATAGCGAAAGGGCTGTGATCACCTCCCTCATCAACCTTCGCCTCGCCGCGCGTGCCGCGAAAAACTTCGCGGAATCCGATCGCATCCGCGATGAACTTGCGGCGATGGGTATTCAGTTGAACGACGGCAAAGACGAGAACGGCAACCCGGTGACAACCTGGGAGGTGAAGCGATGAGCGCGCGCCTCACCGGCGGTTGCCAATGCGGTGCCCTGCGCTTCGCTTGTGACAGCGTCGA
>JBOFZC010000342.1:0-2414 GCA_051654985.1 Rhabdaerophilum sp. | reverse complement strand
GGAAGCGGGGCAAGTGCAGCAGCGGCCCGCCCGCGCGAGAAGCGCTCGAGGATTTCACCATCATAGGCATCAACGATGAGCCGCACGGGCTCGCGACGCGGCGAAATGCCCTCGATCACATAGACATCCGGGCGGCGCGTGACGAGAACGAGGTCGCGAAAGCCGCGATCCTCCAAGTCTTCCACAATGATGGATGGGTGCAGGCGCCGTTCGCGATGCACCGGGTATCCGGGAAGATAGCCCGGCGGCGCGATGGCGAAGGAATGTCGGAAAGTGCCGACATAGAACTGCGCTTGCGCAGGCGCGACGATCGAAAATGCACCGATCAGCAATGCCGCCCCGGCGGCGAGCCTCAGGCCTGTGGAAGGCGGAATGGTTCTGGAGTGACGCACGGATATGCGCTCCTTTTCTCGAGCGGATCTGAGCCCGCACGAATTATGGTCAACGAATGTTAACCCTTGCCGAACGAAACGGCGCATTCCGGCAAAAACAAGGACAAATGCGCCAGTAGCTGCCCTATTCGGCGGCACGCAGCGTTTGTGCCATGAAATCTCGCGCGAGCGCGATGAACTGATCGACCTCCGTCTCACGCGTGACAAAGGAGGTGACGAGCCGCGCGACCACCTCTCCCTGCTGCAAGGCAGTCTCGGGGGCGAGCGAAGTTTCGCTCCAATCATAGAATTTAGCGCCTTGGGCATGGAGGTGATCCATCAGCGTCTGCGGCATGATGGGAAACACCTCATTGATGTCTTGAGACCAGCCGAGCCTCAGGCCGGGAATGGCCGCAAGGCCAGTCGCGAGGCGCTGCGCCATCGTATTGGCATGTGTGGCGAGGCCACGCCAATGATCATCATCGAGCCATGCCTCGAATTGTGCGCCGATCAGGCGCTGTTTCGACAGTGTTTGCCCGGCGCGCTTGCGGCGGAATTTGAAATCCTCTGCCAGGGCGAGATCGAAAAACACAACGGCCTCGGCCATGAGGCAGCCGTTTTTCGTGCCGCCGAGCGAGAGCACGTCGATGCCGGATTTCCAGGTCATCTCTGCGGGTGAACAGCCGAGGGAAACGAGCGCATTCGAGAACCGTGCACCGTCCATATGCATTTTTAGATTATGTTTGCGAGCGCATGCGGAGAGAGCCTTCAGCTCGTCGACCTTGTAGGTCAACCCGAATTCTGTGCCCTGAGCGATGGAAAGGCCCTTCAAAGGCGGACGGCGAACCCCGCCGGGCTCGCTTGCGATATGCGCTTCAAGCGCTTCCGGTGTGATCTTGCCGCCCACGCCTGGCAGGCCAATGAGTTTCGCACCGCCCATGAAGAATTCCGGCGCGCCACATTCGTCGTCGATCACATGGCTCTCGCGATGCGTCAGCAGGGCGCCCCAGGGCGGGCAGATCGCGCTTGCGGCCAGCGCGTTCGCGGCCGTGCCGGTTGTGACGAGATACACCTCGAGCGGGCAATCGAAAAAACGCATAAGAGCTTCAGCGCTGCGCTCGCTCCAGGGGTCAGCGCCATAGGAACCTGCCGCTCCAGCATTGGCTTTCACAATCGCATTGAGCACTTTCTCGCTCGCGCCGACCACATTGTCACTCTGGAATATCATGCGGAAGCGTCTCTCCCTTGGGCTGGCTTGCGCTGCTCTCCAGGGGAAGGGTAGGGGCTTGGCGCACCGCTCGCAAGCTGATTGCGGCTTGCGATCAGCCATTGCGTTGAGAAGCCTGGTTTGGGTAATCTCAGGGCATATAGAGTGCCAATCTTGTAATATTATTGCCAAATAAAACTGATATGCGGCAATAAAAACAGCAAAAATCTGTGTCCTCGCTCTTGTAAGCCTTCTGCAATTCTGTATACGTCCGCGACAGGATAGGACAGCGTTACTGACCTACCAACACGAATTGCGGCTGATTTTTGCCTTGCCCGATCGTTAGGGTGGCGGCAAGTTTCCGGCTGAAGGCGGTGTTTGCTCAGCAGGGCCAAGGCTTCTGCGAAAGCGCAATCGGAATTCTGCATCGGCTTGCGCTGTGCAAGCCGCGAAATGAGAGAAAGGGCTGGCCATGACCAGGCGCGTAGGACGGAATGACGGCATGACGCAGGAGCTCGACATGGCTCTGCGCGCCGCCAAACGTTCGTCGCTGCCGGACATGACCCGGATCGAGATGACAGATCCCGGCATGCCCGTGGCCGAGGGTCTCTATGATCCGCGCCACGAAAAGGACAGCTGCGGCGTGGGCTTTGTAGCCGATATCAAGAACCGCAAAAGCCACACGATCATTGAACACGGGCTTTCGATCCTCGCCAATCTGGATCATCGCGGCGCTGTGGGTGCCGACCCCAAGGCCGGCGATGGCTGCGGCATGCTGATCCAGATCCCGCATCTCTTCTTCGCCGAGGAATGCGCGAAGCTCGGTTTCACGCTGC